>JALHNI010000158.1 GCA_022843605.1 Bryobacter sp. | reverse complement strand
GCTCTACAAGGAGCGGGACGGCCTGACGAGTGCCTCCAAATGTGACTGCCTCAAGGAAGGCCGAGCCGCCGAGGTGGAATCGACCGCCGGCATCCCGCCGCTCTACCGGCAAAGCAGCTTCGAGAACTTCAAGTTACCTGCGGATAATCCGATCGCCAACCGCGCTTTAGCCAGCGTCCTGTTAGTCGTCCGCTCCTATGCCCGAGATTTTCCGGCCACCGACAAGCGCGGCCTCTTACTCGTCGGTGAACCCGGCACGGGCAAGACACACCTGGCCGTGGCAGCACTGCGCATTCTGATCGGTAAAGGTTTCGAAGGGCTGTTTTTTGACTACAAGACCTTACTGGATCGCATTCGCACCAGTTACGATCCAAACTCCGGGCAATCGGACAAGGAGGTTTACCGTTCTGTCCTCGATGCCGAGATTCTCCTGCTGGATGACCTGGGCGCCCACAGAGTGAACGATTGGGTTGAAGATACAGTGACATCGATCATTACCCATCGCTGCAATCAGCAGAAGCCCCTGATCGCCACGACGAATCTGCCGGACGCCGACTTCGGCAGTAACATGATGGAGAAGTCACCCATCGGCGTGCAGACCAAGCGCGGCCTGAGCGAGGCCATCGGCAGCCGGGCGCACTCCCGACTCTTCGAGATGTGCCGCGTGGTGCGCATGCCCCAGGTGGAAGACTTCCGGAAGCGCATTCGTTGAGATGAGCGATCTTTTGCGTTTGGATCAACTCGAAGTGAGCGAGTTGGAGTGGCGGCAACCGGCACTGGGCCGCAAGTTTGAATTGTCGGGTCCGGAGGGAGCGTACGCGCGACTGGAGTTTCGGGGTTTAGCCAGTGCTACAGTGGCCGGCGCGTCCGCCGTGGGCACCACGGCCCGCGCTTCGTGGACCTTCGACAAACTCGGCATGCTGAAAAGCCACATCCGCATCCGGTTCGCGGATAGTGACCAGGACTTCGCCACTTACGAACCGAACTTCACTGGCAAGAAAGGCCGTCTGAAGTATGCGAGCGGCCAATACGTCGAGTTTGTGTCGACCAACTTCTTCCAGACTGAATGGCAGTGGCTGACTCCGGAAGGCGATGGACTTATCGGCTTCCGCCAACGGCAGGCAGGAAAGCCTAGCGCCCAGGTCTTTCTCGGCGAGGACTGCCTCCAGCGCGTCGACCTCGACTTACTCCTGTTGCTCGCCTTCTACTTACTCGTGCTGTTGCGCGAGGAGGCAGCGAAGGCGGAACGCTAAGGGTTTGCGCCGTCGGCCAGATAGCCAGTACGTGAGCGCAGTCGCGCATTGCGGAAACGGCGTTGCGCGGCGTCGCTGAGTTCTACACGGATGTTGTGCACGGTGCCTGGCGCATTCTCCGGCGCGGGATAGAGAAAATAGTAACGCTGCCGCAACCGCTGAAACAGCTCCGCCAGAGGCACGCCCTGTGGCCGGAAGGGTAGCACCTCTCCGCCGGTGGCCTTCGCAAACTCCCGCACATCAGCACGCCCCCGGCTTGGCGCCCCCCGAAAGAGCAGTAAGTTGAAGACGACGTTGTTGGCCCAAAGCTCGTTCCGAACGGCCTCGTCGCTCACACCCTGGTACCCGCGGTTATCGCTCATCATGACAATGGCGCGGCGTGCGCCGGTGCGCGCATTTTGGCGCAGATACTTGGCGGTGGCCAGCACTGTCGCATTCAACTCCGTTCCGCCGTGCCCTGGAGGAAGGCTGTCGAGCCGGGCCAGAACCGTCTGGCGATCCGACGTCAGGGGAATGGCCACGTAGGGCTCATCCCAAAAGATGACCAGGCCCACACGGTCACGCGGCCCCAAAAGCGCGAGTGCCGCGGAGGCCGAGGCTTTGATGTTCTCCTGAATGGGACCGGTGCTTTGACTCGCATCAAGCATCAGGATCACGTCAAGTTCCTGATCTTCGGCCCCAAAGCTCGAAATCGACTGCGCTTGTCCATTGTCCCAAACGCGGAAATCCTCTCGAGTTAGGCCGCTTACGGTCTGCTGCCCGGATAACACTTGGACGTCGACGGCAATAAACTTCGAAGTGGCGCGGAAGACCAAATCATCTTGGCCGAGCAAGGTGAGAGCCAATGCCGCACTCCAAACGTTCCCGTGCACCTAGCCCCAATATAACAGCGGTCACCTGCTAGATTGGGAGAATTGCCATGAAGTCCCGGACTGACGAGCCACGCACCGATCGCCACTTCGAAGCCGCCAAGTTGGAGTCGTTGCTGGAGTCCGCGCGGCTGCTTAATTCTCTTGAGCTTGACGATCTACTGAAGCACCTGTTGCGCACCGTGATGGGTCGGCTGCTCGTCACCAAAGCGGTGATCGCCATTCAGCGCGACGGCCGACTGGAGGCCGCATTCTGGCGCGGGATCAGCGGACTGGAGAAAGGGCAAGCATTCGGCCAGGAAGACGCCCTCGCCGCCGGACTCGCGCATCATTTTCCGTTCGGCGATGGGCTCGGGTGTCTGTCCACGGGGCCGTCGCTGAAGGGCGAACTGGCGCCGGGTGAGCTCGAATTTCTCGACGCATTGCTGGGCCTGGCCACTTCCAGCATTGAGAATGCCCGGTCGCACGAGCGGACAGTAATCAGCAATCGCACTCTGGACCAGAAGATCCAGGAACTGCGGGCCCTACTAGACCTCGTCCGGGGCCTTGCCACAACCACCGATCCTGAAGCCATCGCGCAACTGCTCACGCTGACACTCGCCGGGCGTTGGGCTGTGTCGAAGCACGCCGTACTCACCTGGAAACCAGGGCAGCCGCCATTGGAGCGCGAGAAGGGCTTGGACCTGCAGCCGGGAATCCCGCTGCTGGAGGCTGTGAGCGCGCTGACGGAGCCAGCCTTCCTTGAGAGCCAGCTTCCCGCCGACCTCCGCGCTCAGGTGAATCTGCCGGCAGGCAGTCTACTGTTCCCGATTCGCTCCAGCGATCAGTGCAATGGCGTGGTGGTGCTGGGTCCGCGACTCGGCGGCAGGGAGTACACCGAGGCTGACCGCGAGTTCGGCGCCGGACTGGTCGCTCAAGCGGCGGTGGCGTTCGACAATGCCTGGCACTTCCGGGAGACGCTGGCCAAGCAACAGATCGAGAAAGAACTTCATCTGGCCGCGTCGATCCAGGTGGATCTCTTTCCCAAGCAGCTGCCTGCACTCGACAATACCGAGATCGCCGCCCGCAATCGGCAAGCCCGGCAAGTCGGGGGCGACTATTACGACGTCCTGCTTTGTCACGGTAGTTCCTGCCGGGAATATTTACTGTGCGTCGCGGATATCTCCGGAAAGGGGATCGGCGCCGCGCTATTGATGAGTAACATTCAGGCCACGCTGCGGGCGATCCTCGCGCATGAAGTTGACGTCAAGACGATCGCGGTGCGCACCAACGATCTGCTTTGGGCCAGCACGCCGCCAAACAAGTACGCGACGGCCTTTTTGGTGCGCTATGACCCGGCTACCGGTGCGGGGCAGTACGTCAACGGTGGACACAATGATCCGGTGATACTGCGCAAAGATGGCAGCGTCGACTTACTCGGAACTACCGGCATGCCGATCGGCATGTTTGCCAATCGCGTCTTCGATCAGGGCGACTTGCAACTGGGCCCTGGGGACATCCTGTTCATCTACTCGGATGGAGTACCGGATGCCAACGACGTCGCCGGTGAGGAGTTCGGCATGGAGCGTCTCGTCGACGCTCTCCGAGAGGCGCGCGATTGGCCGGTGGACCGGATCCTCGATCACATGTTCCTTCGGATCGACGAGTTCGTTGGCGAAGCGCCGCAGTTTGACGACATCACGATGATGGTGGTCCGTCGATGTTGAAGCGTTTCTGCGCCCCCTTCGCCGGCCCCGGCATGCGGGCTTGGGCGCTTTGGGGAGCGCTGATTCTGCTGGCGCCCCTGGCCTACTGGAGCGGACTGGCATTGCCGGTGCCGCAACTCCGCGAGCCGCACATCGATTCGGTGGAGTCGGTGCGGCGCGCGGTCGCCTTCGGGGACAGCCTCGGGCTGCAGGTTCGAAGCTGGAAACCAGCCATCCACGCGACGCTCGGCGCGGACCACACCCTGCTGGCCCGCCACCCGCTCTGGACCAGCCTACCTGTTGAACGCCGGAATCTGGCCCCGATGACGACCATTCGCGTGATCTTGTTTGCCCCGGGAAGCCAACAATGGCTGGCCGTCTGGCTTCGACCGAATGGGGCAATTCAAGGCTTCGACACTTCACCGGAACTGCTGAAACTCGGTCCGATTCCGCCGGAGAGCGAAAGCCGGGCGCAGGCAATCGACGAAGCCCGCCGCGCATTTCCAGGCACGGATTGGGGAGAGCCGGAACTCGAGACAGCGGCAGTAGAAGGATCGCACGGAGCGCGCCGCTATCTGTGGCACACCACCATCCTGCCGGGCCTCGAAAGCTCACTTACCATCGAGGTTCATTGCGATCGCGTCACGGAGCGAATGGTCCGCGTGCGGGTGCACCAGGGCGAGTTGCCCGTGAAGGAGAATCGGGCCACCGACGTCTTTTCCCTGTTGGCGACCGCGATTCTGGCCGCGGGTGTGATGTACGCCGTTTACCGGTTCGCGCGCCGCGCACTGGAGCATGAAATCTCGTGGACCCGTAGCGCCGTCATCGTCGGCGCCATGTCTTTGTTCGGCGTGCTGATTCTCTTTGTGGATCCGAACTTCGGCGGAGCTGCTGTGTCACCAGAGCGGCTGAACGGTCCGTTCTCCCTCGTCATCAGTCTTTCGATCTTCCTCACCTTCATGTTGCAGGGCATTGTCATCGCGTTAATCTACGGTGCGGGCGAGGGCGAAATGCGCGAAGGGTACGCCGGCAAAATCACATCGTTCGACGCGCTCTTTTCCGGCTACTTGGGAGCGAGGAACATCGGGCGTTCGCTGGTGGTGGGGGCTGCGGCTGGCGGCTGGGCCTTTTTGGCCGTGCGGTTGATTCAGTATGCGGCGGGCTATAGCGAATTGGGGGAACGTTCACTGAATTTCCCTTTCGGGAGCGCAACCTGGATCGTTGTGCTGTTGAGTGAACCGATTGCGGCATTTTTCACGGCGTGTCTCTGTTTGTTGCTGCCCCTTCTCTATCTCAATCGCCACTTCAGCCGCAGCGGAAAGAGACGGTCCCTGGCCATCGGTTTTTGTCTGCTCGCGACCATGGCGAGCGGTTACACGATCAAGTTCGATGAGCCTTCGACGATCGGGTTCGCCGTGACGATTGCCGCGCTGGCCCTGCTCACCTTCTGGTACTCCGATTTCCTGGCCTCAATCGTCGCCTTGTGGTGGTTCTTTGCCTTCGTGGAGAACAACGCCGTTTCCGAGGTGGTGGCCTCGTGGTCAACCAATGCGCATCGAACCTATGCGCTCGCGGCGCTTTCCGCGGCCTATGGGCTTTGGGCCACGTTCCGCGGGCGCGAAGTGGAGGATGCCGAGGTCCGGCCGGTGCATGCGCACCGGCTCGAGGAGCGACTCCAATTGCAACAGGAGGTGTCGGCCGCACGTGAGGCCCAGATCCGACTGCTGCCAGAGTCGTTGCCCAGCATTCAGGGGGTGAGCATCGCGGCTTCCTGCCATCCGGCGCGGGAGGTGGGCGGCGACTTCTACGATTTCTTTCAATTGCCTCGTCATCGGCATGGCATCTTTGTCGCCGACGGCAGTTCCGGAGGACTCGCTTCGGCACTCACCATCGGTCTGGCGAAGGGCTTTCTGGCGTACGCGGCACAGCGCGACTGGCCGCCGGCGCAAGCCCTACAGCGGCTCGCGCCGGTACTCACCCAGGCGATCTCGTCCACTCACCACCATTTCAGCCTCTGCTATGCCGTGCTCGATCCGCTGGCCGGCGAGCTCCGCCTCGCGCGGCTGGGACCGAACCCGCGTTTGTTTCACTTCAACCAAAGGCGGCGCGCGGCGGGCGAGGGCCTGATTGAAGAGATTCTGCCTCCGGACGAGTCAGCCGCCGAGGTCCGGATCACGCTGAGCCCGGGCGACCTGATGCTCTTCTGTACGGATGGCCTCGCCAGCCGGCTTGAAGCTCGCCTCGGCTGCAAGTTTGACGACTGGTTGATCCGGCTGGATGGCGAGTCCTCTAAAACGGCCGAACGCTTTCACGAGGACCTGCTCCGCACCGTAAACGCGACGGGTGCGGATCTGCTGGACGACATCACGGCCGTGGTCGTCGAGATGAGAGTTCCCTTGCTACAGGAACGCCCCGCCGAAGCCCGGCAAGGGGCAGCCTGATGCGCCAACGAACTGGTTTGGCCTTACTGGCGGCGCTTTTGGGGGCGTTAGTACTTTGGCAGTTCTTCCCCCGCCACGACCGCGCCGCCGATCTCGGCCGTTATCGCTTGACGCGCGAGCAGGCCATCGAAAAGGCGCGGTCCGTCGCGCGGGTGAACGGCTTCGACACCGCAAACTGGACGGCTTCGGCGCAAGCCTTGGAGTGGCCACGAGGCTCCTGGATCTATCGATGGAGGTTCCTGCATCGCGAGCCGTCCGTCTTCAACTCGCTTATCTCTCCTTTCGTCGCCCAAGTGACCCTGCGCCAGCCCGATGGGGAACGCTTCGTCGGAGTCACCTTTAGTCCCGAAGGCAAGCTGGTGGGATTCGGAACGGCGACCCGCACCGCGCGCGGCATGGAACACATGCACCCGACTGTCACCATGGATGCCCAGGCCGAGGGCGTCCTGGCGGACTTCCTGGGTGACCAAGCTCGTTACTTCCATCCGGTAAACCGTGGCGTCGCGCAAAGTCATCGGCTGTTGTACTCGTGGGAGTATAGCGATCCTGCTGATTCGCCGCACGTGATCCGCTTTGAGGCCAGCTTCAGTGAGCAGCGCCTGGTGAGGGCTGAGCTGACAGCAGAGCCATCGGACTCGTTTCTCGCCGAGATTCGCCGCACGCAGTTCGCGGACGGCTACATTGCGGCCGCGGTCGCCACCCTGATCTTCATCGCCTTCGGCCTCGCCTTCCCGTCCTTCTTTCAGGCCCTGGTTCGAAAGCGGTTGAGCGCCTTGCGCTTGGCCAGGGCCGGCGGAATTGCGTTCCTGCTCGTCACCCTCACCCTGTGGGGTGGCCGCTGGCTGGACCAGGAGCATGCGGCCGCCGCCCGCAGCTTCGGCAATTCGCTGAATGGCTACGTCATCCAGTTCCTTGGTCTCGTGTTAACCGGCTTCGTGATGGTGCTTTTCTACGGAGCAGGCCGCGCGTTGCTGCGCCCCGAGCATATGCAACGGTGGTTCACCCTGGAGGCGTTGCTGAATCGGCGAGTGAACTTGCGCCAACAGGGTTCCGCCCTGTTCAATGGCGTGCTTTGTGGAATCGGCCTCGCTGCGCTGCCCTACCTCGTTGCCCCCTTCTTCCCGGCGGCACAGGCCGTTGCGATGTCGGTCACCTCGCTCTACTTCCCCAATTCCATGGCCGCGATGCTGGCGCCGACGGCCTTGGCGGATATCATTTTCATCGTATTGTTGGCGATGCCGATCGTCCGCTGGGCTCGGCCCCGCTGGCTCGGCTTGGTCGCCTATTCAATCGGCGTACCGGCGGTCTGGTTCGTGCTGCGGAGTCCTTTTGACGACTGGACGGTACCGGGTCTGGCCGCATCGCTGCTGTTTGCCGCCGGCCTGTGGCTGGTGGAGTGCGAGTACGGTGCACTGGGCGCACTCGTGGCCGGCGCATCCATGCTGGGTGTTTGGACGGCCGCCACCTTCTGGGTGCAACCGGCGGAGGCCTTCGTCAGCCAGGGCTGGTGGGCCGTCGCGCCGTTCGCGGCGATCGCCACAGCGGGCGCAGTGCTGATGCGCGCCGGCGCAACGGTGGATACCGCGGTTGAGGTGGACGCGATGCGCAGCGAGTCCGCACTTGACGTCCGGCCGCAACGGGAGCGGCTGGCATCCGAGTTCGATGTGGCCCGGCGCGCACAGCAGGCGATGCTGCCAAACGTGCCTCAGGAAATTGATGGGGTGACGTTCTCAGCCGTCTGCATTCCCGCGCGCGAGGTCGGGGGCGATCTCTATGACTTCTATCCCACAGGCGACAGCCGTTACGCGCTCGGCGTAGCCGATGTCTCCGGCAAAGGCGTTCCGGCTTCGCTTTACATGACCCTGACGAAGGGTTTTCTCGCCGCGGCGGGACGCGACTCGGACAACCTGCTGGTGACGCTTTCGGAGTTAAACTCGCATCTGCACATGGCGGGCAAGCGCAAGATCTTCGTCACCATGGCGCTGGCCTTCTTCTCCCCTGGTGACCGGCGCATCGAACTGGCTCGCGCCGGACACAACCCGCCGCTTTGGCGAAAAGCCGGCATGGGACAAAGCGAATACCTCACTCCGCCGGGCATGGGACTGGGGCTCACCAGCCGCTTGCTATTCGAACGCGCTTTGCGCTTGCAGGAGATTCAGTTGATGCCAGGCGACGCCTTCGTGCTCTACTCGGACGGCATCACGGAGGCGATGAACGAGGCCCGAGAGCAATTCGGTGAGGATCGCCTGCAGGCGGTGGTGGACACCTGCGATGGCCAGGACGCTCAGGCCACAGAAAAAGCCATTCTGCAGGCAGTGCGGGCCTTTATCGGGAGCGCTCCGCCACACGATGACATGACTTTGTTTGTAGTGAGGGTTTAAGATGGAGAATCTCGCCGGGAGGATGGACTAAGCAAATCGTGCCGAATGCATTTACAGTAGAACGCACAGAGCAAAACGGGGTCGTAATCCTGGCGCTCGATGGCTACCTGGACGCCCACACGGCACCCCAGTTTGAGAAGGCGATTCAGGACGAGCATACCGCGGGCCGGAACCAGATCATAGTGGACTGCCAGAAGCTCACCTATATCTCCTCCGCCGGGCTGGGCGTCTTCATGAGCTTTATCGAAGAGATCCGGGCGGCAGGCGGCGACATCAAGCTGGCCGGAATTGTACCGAAGGTTTATCAGGTCTTCGAAGTGCTCGGATTCCCAGCCCTTTTTGATATCGTCGACAACGTGCCCACGGCGCTCACGCACTTCGCCGACGGCATCCGTCCACCGGAATAGGGATCCATCGCATGGCAACGCTTGAGAAAACCTTCGCGCTTCACGTTCCCTCCTCCACCGAGAATCTCTCGATGATTCGCGACTTCGTAGCCAAGATCGGCGCCATGGCCGGCCTTGACGAACGGGAAGTGATGAAGCTGGAATTGGCCGTGGATGAAGCCTGCGCCAACGTGATCGAGCATGCCTACGGCATGGATCACAGCAAAGAAGTGAAAGTAAAGGCCCTGCTGGACGCCGACAAGATTCAGATCGAAATTGTCGACACTGGAAACGCTTTCGATCCGGGCGGCGTGCGCCAACTGAATCTGGAAGAGTTGGTTGCCCAGCGCAAGAACGGCGGACTTGGCCTGCGCCTGATTAAGTCGATTATGGACGACGTCCACTATCAGATCGTTCCTGGCGAAAAGAACGAACTGCGGATGATTAAGCGGCTGAAGCCGCGGGCAAAAGATCCGGCGTAAACTTGCCGCCTTGCATAATCTGACGGTCGTCGGCCCAGATGTCGAATTTGCGGCCGACGACGTCGATGTGGGTGGATGAGTACCAGTCGGCGCCGGTGTGCGCGCCGTACGGATTGCCGAAGGCGATGTGGATGCCGGGGATCTTCTCGTCCTGCAGGATGTTCCCGATTACGTCGTCGAGCGCCAGATTCGTACCGATGGCGAATTCGCCCACGCGGTCGGAGTTTTCGTCACGGTGCGTATACTCCCAGAACTCGTCGCGTAACTCGCGATTCGTGCTTTCGGCTGCCACTAGACGATTGCCTCTCACTTCGACCGTAAGCGGTGATTCGCGCAGGTCGCCGTACTTGGCACAGAGGTAGTCGCCAACTACCCCGTCGATGACAAAGACGCCGTTCACTTCGCCCGGCGTGGTGAAGGTCTCGCCGCCAGGCAAGTTGCCCCACTTCTGCGTTGAGATAATACCGCTAGTCTTGATCCACTTATAGTCGGGGTTCATACGGGCGGTGATGTCGGTGCCATAGGGCGTCTTGGCGTAGATGTACTTCGCGTTTGCGGCAATCTCCCGAACCTTGGCGGTGAGTTCATCCACCTTGGCGAAATCCGCGCGCATACCTTGCATCATGATGCGCTTCTCAATGTTCACCATGTGCGCATGGCGCATCTGACGACGGTTGACGACGTCAGTCATCTGCATGCGGCTTTTCAGTTCGTTTTGCTGGGCGACCACGGCAAAAATACTCACCTGGCTGAGTTCCATGTCGTTCAACACGACCTCGGGCATGTCTGGCGAGGGACGACGGCAGTGATCCTCCAGGCGAAACGCGGCGTAGGGAGCCCCGACTTCCTCAATCTCCCGCACCAGAGCCGCGGCAATTTCCTGGCTCGTCTCATCGGTAATCAGCGTGACGCGCTCCGCCGGACTCATTCGCAGACAGGTGCGAATGGCGTTCCTCGCCCCGGGCGTGAGTTCCGGATCAAAAGGCAGACTGCTGAAATTCATACGACGCCGGCCTCCGTCTCGGAAATGATGTAGTCCACTACCTTCTTCAGGTCGCCCGTCTCCCGGAAGACTCTCAATTGGCGATCAGCGCCGCTGCCCTCCTG
This sequence comes from Bryobacter sp., assembly GCA_022843605.1. Classification (GTDB taxonomy): domain Bacteria; phylum Acidobacteriota; class Terriglobia; order Bryobacterales; family Bryobacteraceae; genus JALHNI01. Next base: position 4,792 of record JALHNI010000158.1, on the reverse strand, counting down.
AAGCATCTTATAGACGTAGTTAATCTCGTTGCGCGAGCCTAACTCATCAACGACGTCGTCGACGAAATGGAGATACTCGAACATGAGGTCTCGCATGGGCACTTCGGTCTGCTTGCCGAAGTCGATTAGCTTACCTTCCAGTCCGTAGCGTGCGGCGCGCCACTTATTTTCCATGATCAGCAGGCGGCGGTAGAGGCGGAAGCCCTGGTTGTTGGAGTGCAGTTTCCAGAGCTTGGCGAGCGTCGCCTGGCAGAGGGCGGCAATCGCCAGTGTCTCGTCGAGGCGCATGGGGAGGTCCATGACGCGGAACTCGAGGGTCGGGAAGTGCGGATGCGGCCGGATATCCACCAGATCTTCTTGGCGTTGTCGATGCAGTTCGTCTTAATCAGTAAATTGATGAACGACTCGTACTCTCCATAACTCGGAAAGTAGTCCGGAATGTTCGTCCGCGGAAACTTATCGAAGACCTTGCAGCGATAGCTCTTGAGGCCGGTCTCCATGCCCAACCAAAAAGGCGAGTTACTCGAAAGCGCCAGGATGTGCGGCAGAAAGTAGCGAGCCGCGTTCATCAAGTGGATCGCCGTCTCACGATCCTCCACTCCGACGTGCACATGCAGGCCGAAGATGAGATTCGAGCGAGCCACCGTCTGCATGTCTTCCACAATGGTGTGATATCGAGCGTCCGGGTAGATCTCCTGGTCGCGCCAGTCGGCGAACGGGTGAGTGGCAGCGGCGGCCAGACGCAACCCCGACTTACGAGCCAGGCCAATCATCTCGCGCCGCAGTTCAGTGAGATCGGAGCGGGCCGCGGCAATGTCCTTGCAAACGCCAGTACCTACTTCCACCACAGACTGGTGCATCTCCGCCTTCACGCGCTCGCGCAGAATACTATGGCCCTGCTCTAAAATCTCGAACTCGATGTGCGAACGGAGATCGCGCGTCTCCGGATCGATACTCTGATACTCCTCTTCAATGCCGAGGCTGAAGCTGGGTCTACTCATGCGTTACTCACCATTTAAGAATCTGGCCCAGCGGAACTCGGCGGCGGGCGGCGCGTCGGCGAGAGCCTTCTCGATCGCCAGGTCGGCCATCGCCTTCACCATCCATCGGAAATTGTCTTCGCCGACGGAGCGCACGTCGGCGTCGGGCGCAGGATTCATGAAGTCGATCGCGTAGGGAATGCCATCCTGGCAAGCGAACTCCACCGTGTTCATGTCGTAGCCGAGGGACTGGCAGATCGTCAGGCAGTCCTTGCGCAAACGGGTTTCCATGGCCGGATCGATCGGCGGTCCGTCGAGCACGTAGCGATCCTCCTGGGGTGCACGCGGATCGTAGGCCATAATGTGGATATTTTTCTGGCCGATCACGTAGCAGCGATAGTACTCGTCGAAGTCGACGGCGCGCTGTAGAGTCATGCAAAGGTCGCCTGTCTCGTTGTAACGGTCAAAGAGTTCCTGCGGGTTGTCGACCTTGTAAACGTGCTTCCAGCCGCCCCCGTCGTAGGGCTTTAAGAAAGCAGGAAAGCCAACGTAATCGAAGATCTCGTCCCAGTTGAGCGGAAACATCAAATTGCGCATGGAGCGATCGGTGGTTCCCGGAGGGTGGGTGTGATGCGGCAGCAGGACCGTGGGCGGGATGGCCACGCCCAGCTTGGAGGCCAGGGCGTAGTTGAAGAACTTGTCATCGGCCGTCCACCAAAACGGGTTATTGATCACGGTGGTGCCGGTGAGCACGGCGTTCTTCAGGAACGAGCGATAAAAGTCGATGTCCTGCGAAATACGGTCCACGATGACGCGATACCCCGAAGACGCCGCCATTTTGATGCCACCCACCTTCAGGTGCTCGGCGACCACGCCATCGATTTTGCGGCGGTTGATCTCGTCAACAAAAGCCGGCGGAAAGGTATTTTCCATCCCGTATAGGATGCCGATTTTTCGCACCATGCAGACTCCTTCCAACGCACTCTATTCGTTCAGTGTACGCCGGGCCCGATGTCCATATAATGAACCGGTGCCCTATATCCTCTCGCTTGATGAAGGAACCACCAGCGCCCGCGCGGCGCTCTACAACGCTCAAGGCGAACGTGTCGCCATGGAGGCCAACAGCTTCGAGTCCCGTTTCCCCCAACCCGGCTGGGTGGAGCAGGACCCTGAGGAGATCTGGCAGGCGCAACTGAGCGCCGCCCGCCGGTTGATTGAGCACGCGCGGATCGCACCTTCTGAAATCTCCGCCATCGGCATCACCAACCAACGCGAGACCACCATCGTTTGGGACCGGCACACCGGCAAGCCGATCGGGCCGGCTATCGTCTGGCAATGCCGGCGCACAGCCGAGTTCTGCCAGGCCCTCGCCCAGAGCGGAGACGCCGCGGCGATCACCGCCAAAACCGGCCTGGTCATTGATGCCTACTTCTCCGGCAGTAAGGCCCGCTGGCTACTGCAGAACGTCCCAGCCGGCGACTACCTGTTCGGCACCGTGGATACCTGGCTGATCTGGAAACTCACTGGTGGCCAAGTGCACGTGACGGATCCCACCAACGCCTCGCGCACCATGCTTTATAACCTCGCCACGGGCGATTGGGACGATGACCTGCTGCAGATCTTCGGCGTCACCCGCGCGATGCTTCCACTGGTGGTTCCGTCGAGCTCAGTTTGCGGAACGGCCTTGGCGGAGCATTTTGGAGCCGCGATTCCGATCGCGGGAATTGCCGGGGACCAGCAGGCGGCGCTCGTTGGCCAAGCGTGCTTCCGGCCCGGCCTCTCAAAGAATACTTACGGCACGGGCTGCTTTGCGTTGATGCACAGCGGCGCGAAGCAGCCGGTCTCCCGCAATCGGCTGCTGGCGACGGCCGCCGCCAGCACGGACACCTCCCACCAGTACGCTATTGAGGGAAGCGTCTTTGTCGCTGGCGCCGCCGTTCAGTGGCTGCGTGACGGACTGGGCTTAATCAACACCGCCGCCGAAAGCGAGGCGATCGCCGCTACGGTACCGGATGCGGGCGGGCTCTATTTGGTGCCGGCGTTTGTCGGCCTTGGCGCGCCGCATTGGGACTCTGGCGCCCGCGGGATTCTCACCGGCATCACCCGCGGAACGATGCGTGCCCATGTTGTCCGCGCAACGCTCGAAAGCATGGCGTATCAGACGCGGGACTTGATTTCGGCCATGGAAAGCGACACCGGCGAACAACTGCACGAGTTGCGTGTCGACGGGGGCGCCGCCGCAAACAACTTCCTGATGCAGTTCCAGGCGGACATCCTCGGCAAGCCGATCGTCCGGCCGGCGGACGTGGAGACGACGGCACTCGGCGCGGCCTATCTGGCCGGCCTGGCGACTGGCTTTTTTCAGTCGGTTGCGGAAGTGGAGAACTTCTGGCGCGCCGAAAGGCGCTTCGAGCCGATGCTGGCCGCAGATCAACGAGAGAGCCTCTACGCGGGCTGGCAGCAGGCCGTCCGACAGGCGCGCGCCTGAGTCCTACTTGTCCGTGAGGGCGGCGACGCCGGGCAGTTCGATTCCGGAGAGGAACTCGAGCGAGGCGCCGCCGCCGGTGGAGACGTGGGAGATCTGATCAGAGAGGCCGGCGGTCTTGATCGCCTTTTCTGAATCGCCACCGCCGACAATCGAGATTGCGCTCGACGCGGCGACAGCGCGGGCCAGCGACATGGTGCCGACGTCGAAGGGCGGCATCTCGAACACGCCCATCGGTCCGTTCCAGATAATCGTCTTCGCGGCGTTCACTTCGGCGACGTAGGCGGCCAGCGTGGCGGGACCGATATCAAGCGCCATGGTGCCATCAGGAATCGTGTTGACTACCTGGAAGGGCGCATTCGCTTCGAACTTCTCACTCACCGCGTGGTCAGTGGGCAGCATGAGCTTAGGCCCCGCCTCGGCCATCAGATCCTTCGCCAGTTGGATTTTGTCTTCTTCCACCAAGCTCTTCCCGGTCGGCTGGCCCAGGGCGCGCAGAAACGTATAGGCCATCGCGCCGCCGATGAGGACACGGTCGCAAACCTTCAGCAGATTCACGATCACTTCAATCTTGTCAGAGACCTTCGCGCCGCCGATGATGGCAATGCAAGGACGGTCGGGATTGGTGGTCGCTTTGCCCAGGTACTCCAATTCCTTGTCCATCAGCAAACCGGCCGCGGCCTGCGTGCAGAAAGCGACCATGCCTTCGGTTGAAGCGTGCGCGCGATGGGCAGAGCCAAAGGCATCATTGACGTAGAGATCACACAGGGCCGCCAATTGCTTCGAGAAGCCGGCGTCATTCGCTTCTTCCTCAGCATGGAAGCGGAGATTCTCGAGCAGCAACACCTCACCGGGACCGGGCAGGAGTTTCTCGACGCTGGCGCCGACGCAATCGGGCGCCATGGTTACGGGCCGCTTCAACAGTTCTGCCAACCGCACAGCGATCGGCGCCAGGCTCATTTCGGCATTCGGCTTACCTTTGGGACGTCCCAGATGGCTGGCCAACACGACTCCCGCACCTTGCTCCAGACAATACTGAATGGTCGGCAAGGAGGCGCGGATGCGCTTGTCAGAGGTGATCTCCTGTCCACCATTGGTGAGAGGGACATTAAAATCGACGCGAATAAAGACACGCTTGCCGGCGAGGGAGAGGTCACGAACGGAGAGTTTGGCCATGGGAAATTTCAGGCTAGCATGAGGCCGCGCGGAGGCGCGACCCGAATCACGGCTCGGCCAGGCGCTGATTCATCTGGCGGATCGCGACGGCGAGATCCTGCGGATAAAAGAGGCGGAAGTTCTTTCCCTTGCCTTTCACAATTTTGGCGAT
>JALHNI010000157.1 GCA_022843605.1 Bryobacter sp. | reverse complement strand
GCTCTTCAGTTCGCCAGGAAGTGAAGCTGGTCCAAGGCATTCCCATCGAAAAGGCCAAGGACATCGTCCGGGCCATCAAGGACAGCAAGAAGAAGGCGCAGGCCGCGATCCAGGGTGACCTGGTACGGGTGAGCAGCAAGGATCTCGATACGCTCCAGGAGATTCAGAAGTTGCTGCGCAGCGAGGACTTTGGCGTCGAATTGCAGTTCACCAATTACCGCTAACCGATGGCTCGCCTGATTGAGTCTCTCATGATCCCAGGTCCCGCCGGGCGGCTTGAAGCGCTGCTCGAAGAACCGGATCAGCCACCCACCATGGCCACGTTGGTTTGCCATCCCCATCCCCAGCACGGCGGGACGATGCACAACAAAGTAGTCTACCGCTTGGCGCGAGGTTTACGGCGCGAAGGCTCAGTGGTCTTGCGTTTTAACTACCGCGGCGTAAATTTGAGTGAGGGTGCCTACGACAAGGGTGTTGGGGAAGTGGAAGACGCTCGTGCCTGCCTAGCCGTTTTGCGGGAACGTTATCCGGACCTGCCCTATCAGATTGCCGGCTTCTCGTTCGGTTCGCGTATCGCCCTCAAACTCGGCTGCCAGTTGGAACCCCAAAAGATCATCGCCGTCGGATTTCCGACTATCTACAGCGATCGCAGTTTCCTGGACGGCTGCACTAAGCGCCGAATCTTCATCCAAAGTACCAATGACGAGTTTGGACCCGGCCCCGACCTGATTACGCTGTACGAGACGCTTCCAGAACCGAAGGAACTTCATTGGGTTCCCTCTGCCGACCACTTCTTCGTGGACGCCCTGGACGAGTACGAGAAAGTCGTACAGTCAGTCGCGTTGGCCTGATCAACCCGCCCGTTAGTTTGCCGAGACCAAGTGACGGGTTTGCCGGTTCACCAGTCGTGTGGCGCGCGCACTGATCAGCGAGGCCACTTGGGCAAAGAACTCCGGCAGGTTCTCCGGCGATATCAGGAAGTCCGCCTTTTGGCGACGGTCGGCGGAGGAGTTTAGGTCGGTTTTCAGCACGGCGGTTGCCGGCTTATAGTCCATCATCCTGGCGTGAGCGATCACCTTCAAACCGGAGTTGGGAGTTTCCATCGCCATCTCAGTCAGAACCAACGCATACTCATCTCTGTCGAGTTTTCCTACGGCCTCAGCGGCGGTGGCCGCTGTATCGACTTGATACCCTCCTGCTTCAAGCACTGTTTGCAAGGTGAGCCGGGAGGCGGGATGGTCATCGGCGACGAGCACGCGGGCCAAGTCGAGACCCTGTTTGCGTACTTCTTTTGTCATTTTCATGTTAATTTCAAGCCTGCTGCTTGACCTAAGTATACGGAAATCTGCCTCGTTTGAAGCCGCAAATTTGTTGATTTCGTGAGAGATCTTCCGTTTCTGGCCCATTACCCCCCACACGTAGTGTTGGATGTCTTACCGAGGCGTGGGATTCGTGCGAAGTGTAGAATTTTCAAGTACCGAGTACTCCAGGCCTCTTAGCGCATACGAATCAATAGTTGCGTTGCCATGATTTTACAGCCAGAAGCGTCTATCGCAGACCGGCGGTTCGCAGCTGGGCGGCTAGAGTCGCGTAGGACTTCCGGGCGGCGGCCACCGGATCGTAACCGGCCACGGTCTGCAACTGACGGCTCACCTCCACCAGGATCCAGCCCCGGTAATCATGCCTCTTCAGCAGGCCGAAGTACCTGCCGTAGTCAATCGTCCCTTCGCCCGGCAACAGGAACCGCGCCTTGCCGTCTTCCATCCGCCCATCCTTCACCGTGATGAAGGACGTCCGGGGCAGCAACGTCTCAAGCGACCGCTGCAGGTCCAGCTCCAGCAATTCGAAGTGGCCATAGTCGTAGATCGCGCTCAACGCCGGGCTCCGGACCTGATCCAAAAGCCAGATCAGCTTTTCTGGCGTGTCGGAGGCGCTGCCGATGTGGGACTTCACCGCCAGCTTCAGGCGGTTCTCATTCGCCACCCGCGCCCAATCCGCCAGCCGGCTGGCCATCTTGCCCTTCACCTGCTCCCACTCGTGTGGCTTGCCTCCCAGCACCGACTGCAGCAGCGGCGGGCGTTTCGGTGATACTTCATGGGCCAAAGCCGCCGCCACCCGAATCCGGTCGAGCGTGCGGGCGTGTTCGGCGTCCGGTACCAGCAGGCTGAAGTTCTCAATCATCGAGGGGATCGGCAATGGCTGCTGCCGGATGCGCCGCCGGGCCGCGGCATCGAGTTTGGCGGGCTCCGTTGGCCAACCGGCCATCAGGCAAAGCTCGGCGCCGTCGTAGCCGATCTCGCGGATCGTAGCCAGCGCCCGATCCGGATCAAGCGTCTGCATGCCGTAGTTCCCAATCGAGAGTTGCACTGCGCCGCGCTTGGCGGCCGACAATGGAGCACCGGCGATCGCGAAAAACTGGCCACGAGTCACTTCCGGTCCGCCTCGGCCAACATCAGCATGAATTCGCGCATGAAGAGGTGGTTGTCATGCCAGGTCCGGCCGCTCACCAGGTTGCCGTCCCGGACACAGCCCTCGTTGACAAACTCTCCACCGGAAAACGTGACATCGAGCGCGCACTTCGCCACCGTGGCGACCCGCTTCCCGCGGATCACGTCGGCGGCCGCGATAATCTCCACGCCATGGCAAACGCTGGCTACCGGCTTCGCCTGCTCAAAGAAGTGCCGAGTGATGGCCAGCAGATGCTGGTCATAGCGCAGATATTCGGGAGCACGCCCGCCGGTGATAAACAATCCCAGATAGTCGCTAGGGTCCACGTCGGCGAAAGCCACCTCGGCCGCCAGGTGATAGCTCGGGCCCTCCCGCGTGATGTCCCAGCCCGGCGGAATCTCATGCATCACCAGGTGGTACAGGCGCGCTTGCGGACCGGCGACCACCACCTGATAACCGGCTTCCTTCAAACGGAAGAACGGATACAAAGTATCCAGCGCTTCGGCGGCATCGCCAATCACAATCAATACTTTTGAGGACATCGGTCAGCGGGTTCCTTTACGGGTCTTCAGGCTCGGACAGCCATCGCAGAGCCGCCAGAAGCCTTTCGAGAAGCATATCGCCCTGGACTTTATCCCAAACCCCGCCTTCCGTCAATTGCGAGCTGCGAACTGGGCCAGCGTAGCGCGGATCAACGACGAGCAAACTTGGCCGACGGTGCGCCTGGAAGACCCAGGCACCTCGCTAACGGCATTCAACGTGAATCGCGGTGTCAAATGACTGCCGGAATCTGGCAGAGTAAGATCATGCGAACGATCGCCGTCTGTCTCGCCTGCGTTTTCGGCCTTTCCGCGCAGGACCCGGCGGCCTACCGCATCTTCCGCGGCGATGGCTCTCCCGCTTCGCTCGGCGACATTGTTGCCCAAGCCAAACAGGCTCAAGTCGTCTTTCTTGGCGAGTCGCACGATGACCCCACCGGACATTTGCTCGAACTCGCGATTCTGAAGCGTCTCGAAAGCCAAGGGCCCATATTGCTTTCGCTAGAAATGTTCGAGCGCGACGTCCAGCCCGTCCTGGACGAGTACCTCACCGGAGCCATTACCGAGGAGCACCTGCTGTCCAGTGGACGCGCCTGGCGGCACTATAAGACCGATTACCGTGCGCTCGTCGAGTTCGCCAAGGAACGCAGTTTGCCCGTTGTCGCCGCCAACGCTCCCCGCCGGTACGTCAACCGGGTCAGCCGTCTGGGCGCCTCAGCCCTCGAAGAACTGCCCGCCCAGGCCAAGGCGCTGCTCCCGCCGCTCCCCTACGCCGAAGCCTCCGAAACCTATGCCGCCAAGTTCCATGCATTGATGCTCAAGATGAAAGAAGAAGGCGCGCAACCGCGCCCCGTCGATCCCATCAAAAGCTTGGCCGCCCAATCGCTCTGGGACGCCAGTATGGCTTTCTCCCTCGCCGAAGCGCTCATGCGTCAGCCGAAACGGACCGCCATTCATGTCAATGGCAGCTTCCACACCGAAGAGCGCCTCGGCATTCTAGACCACCTCGAACGTTACCGCCCGGGCACCCGCAGCCTCGTGGTCACTATGCTCGCCCCGAAGTATTTCCCCGAGTGGCAAGCCGAACTTAAGCAGAAAGGTGACTTCGTCATCGTTACGAATCCGGCCTTAAAACGGTAGATCGTCGTCTTCTTCGGGCATACTGAGCCGGTTCTCGAAGTAGATGTTCGTCCGCCCGTCCTTCGTGCGCTTCGTCACCTCGAGTTGCAGGTCGAGCAGCTTGCCCAGATTCTGCGGCAAGTCGGAGAACGACCGCAGTTCCAGGCGGCACACGCGCAAATCCTGCGTCACATACGGCATCGTTTTTTCTGAGATCACGCGGTTGTGCCACAACAGGCGATTGGCGTGCGTCGGACCAATAATCCGGAGCGTCCACTTCAGCATGGGTGCGCCGGAACTCTTCGCCTCCGTCAGTTCAACGTTTTCGATGTTGACGTGATACCGTCCATCCGGCACTTCGTCTGGCGCGGCGTCGGGGTTATTCAGCTGACGCCGGTATTCGGCGTCGAATTGGGTGAGATCGATGGCAGGACTGCTCATACTGATAAGTCGATTCAGCTGCCGATTATTCTCATCTCTTATGCGGGGGATCGGGATCCCCCGATGCGGGGATCGCCCCTACGCCGATTCGTGGGTCAAGCGGGCCAACAGTTCCAACTTGGCCGCTGCTGCTCCGGAGTCAATCGATTTCGCCGCGAGCCAGGCGCCCTCACGGTAATCCTCCGCCAAGCCGCAAACCACCAGCGCCGCCCCGGCGTTCATCCGGACAATTTCTCGCCGCGGCCCGGGCGCGCCGCTGAGAATCTCGCGCGCCAACGCTGCATTTGTCGCCGCATCGCCGCCCGCCAGTTCCGATAGCGGCGCCGAGGATACGCCGAAGTCGCTCGGCCTCACCATCTGCTCGGTTACCTTGCCCTCGCGCACGTCGAACACCCAACTCAGCCCGGACACCGAAATCTCATCGAGCCCATCCGCCCCGTGCACCACAAAGGCGCGTTTGGTACCCAGCAACGCGAGTGCCGCGGCCATCTTCTTCGCGATTTCATAAGAAGCGGCCCCGATCAACTGATAAGGCGCCCTGGCCGGATTGGATAACGGTCCCAGAAAATTGAAGGCCGTACGAATCTTCAACTCACGCCGGATCGGCTGCACATGCCGCATCGCCGGATGATGCTCCGGCGCAAATAGAAAGGCGATGCCCGCCTCACGCAGACAGCGCTCGCCCGCCGGGGCCGGAAGGGCCACCCGTACCCCAAGCGCCTCCAGGACGTCGGCACTGCCCGTTTGCGACGACATTGCCCGGTTCCCGTGCTTGGCCACCGTGGCCCCGGCGCCGGCCACCACCAACGCCACCACCGTCGAAATGTTAAACGTACCTAGCCCATCACCGCCCGTGCCGCAGGTATCGATGAGCGGATCGGCCTCGCAATCCACCCCGATCATTGAGCCGCGCATCGCTTCGGTGAAGCCCGCCAGTTCCTCCGCCCCCTCGCCCTTGATGCGCAGTGCCACCAGCATCGCGGCGATCTGCACCGCCGCTTCGGTGCCCTCCAAAATGCGTTCGAGCGCCCCGCGAGCCTGCGTCCGGCTCAGCGATTCGCCCCGCATCAGTACTGATAACTCGTCATCCAGTGCCATGTTATTCTGTTAGCTTAACTGGTTCGGCCCGGCCCACCGCGCCCCAGTTCGAGTCCGTTACAAACCAATGAAAATCCACGAGTATCAGGCCAAAGCGATCCTGGCCAAATACGGCGTCCCTGTGCCGCGCGGGGAAGTTGCCTTCACGGCCGATGAGGCCTACGCTGCGGCGGAACGTTTGGGCGCACCTTGCGTGGTGAAGGCCCAGATCCACGCGGGCGGCCGCGGGAAAGGTGGCGGCGTGAAAGTTGCGATGGACCTGGCGAAAGCCAAGGAAGCCATCGGCAACATTCTCGGCATGACCCTGGTCACCCATCAGACCGGGCCCACCGGCCAACACGTCAAGCGCCTGCTGATCGAAGAAGGTCTGCCGATCGAAAAGGAATACTACATCGGTATCACCCTTGATCGCGCGCTCGGCAAGAACATCATGATGGCCTCCACCGAAGGTGGCATGGAGATTGAAGAAGTCGCCGAGCATTCGCCCGAAAAGATTCTGCGCGAAGTGATCGAGCCGGGGATCGGCCTGGGTGCCTGGCAAGCCCGCAAGATCGCCTTCGCCTTGGGTATTCCCCCAACGGCCATCGGCGCCGCGGTGAAGTGCCTCCAGGCGCTGGCCAAGGCCTACGAGGACATGGACGCCTCGCTCGCCGAGATCAACCCGCTCATCCTCACGAAGGACGGCCGCGTGATGGCGCTCGACGCCAAGATCAACATCGACGACAACGCCATGTTCCGCCACAAGGACTTCGTTGGCCTGCGCGACGAAGCCGAGGAAGATCCGCTCGAAGTGGAAGCCTCCAAGTACTCGCTCAACTACATTAAGCTCGATGGCACCGTGGCCTGCATGGTGAATGGCGCCGGCCTCGCCATGGGCACCATGGACATCATCAAGTACTCCGGCGGCTCGCCCGCCAACTTCCTCGACGTCGGCGGTGGCGCCACCGAGGACCAGATTAAGAATGCCTTCCGCATCCTCTTGAGCGATACCGGCGTCAAGGCGATCTTCATTAACGTCTTCGGCGGCATCCTGCGCTGCGACGTACTCGCGAACGGCGTCGTCAACGCCGCGCGCGCCCTCGGCGTGCAGATTCCCATTGTGGTGCGCATGGAAGGCACCAACGTCGAACTCGGCCAGCAGATTCTGCGCGAGTCCGGCTTGAATTTCACCATCGCCGACGGCATGAAAGATGGCGCGGAGAAAGTAGTGGCCCTCGCAAAATGAGCGTTCTCGTCAATAAAAATACCCGACTGATGGTCCAGGGCTTCACCGGCGACCAAGGCACGTTCCACGCCAAGCAGTCTCTTGACTACGGCACCACCGTCGTCGGCGGCGTCACGCCCGGCAAGGGTGGCTCGCAGCACCTCGGCCTGCCCGTGTTCAATACCGTCGAGCAGACCGTCAAGGAAACCGGCGCCAACGCCACCGTCATCTTCGTGCCGCCGCCGTTTGCCGCCGACGCGATCATGGAAGCCGTCGACGCCGGCATCGAACTCGCCGTCTGCATCACCGAAGGCATTCCGATCGCCGACATGATCAAGGTCCGGCAGTACATGAAGGGCAAAAAGACCCGCCTCATCGGCCCCAATTGCCCCGGCGTCATCACGCCTGACGAATGTCGCATCGGCATCATGCCCGGCCACATTCACCTGCGCGGCCACGTGGGCATCGTGTCCCGCTCCGGCACCCTCACCTACGAAGCCGTCGGCCAGCTCACCAAGCTGGGCATTGGACAATCCACTTGCATCGGCATCGGTGGCGACCCCGTCAACGGCACCAACTTCGTGGATGCTCTCACCCTCTTCAACAACGACCCCGACACCCACGCCATCGTCATGATCGGCGAAATCGGTGGCGATGCCGAAGAGCAGGGCGCAGCCTACATCAAGGCCAACGTGAAGAAGCCGGTCGTTGGCTTCATCGCCGGCCAGACCGCGCCTCCCGGACGCCGCATGGGCCACGCCGGCGCCATCGTCTCCGGCGGCTCCGGCAAAGCCTCCGACAAAATGGCTGTTATGTCCGCCGCGGGCATCAGCGTTTGCCAAAGCCCCGCTGACCTCGGCAGCACGCTTCAGGGCCTCCTCTAAGGAAACACTTTCATGCAGCAAACATTCGCGATCATCAAGCCCGATGCCGTTGCCAAAGGCAACATCGGCGCCATTCTCTCCATCATTCAGAAGGAAGGTTTCGTCATTAAGGCCATGCGCATGGCCCGCCTGTCGAAGCATGAAGCCGAAGGCTTCTACGCTGAGCACAAGGAACGTGGCTTCTTTGGCTCTCTCGTGACGTTCATGACCGAAGGTCCCGTCGTCCTGCTCGCTCTCGAGCGCGAGGACGCCGTGGCTCATTGGCGCAAAGTCATGGGCGCCACCAACCCCGCCAACGCCGATGAAGGCACCGTCCGCAAGCTCTTTGCCGAAAGCATCGAGCGCAACGCCTCCCACGGCTCGGACTCGCCCGCTTCGGCCGCCCGCGAACTCGGCTACTTCTTCCGTTCCTACGACCTCACCTAGCCGATCAGTTCCGATCGAGCCCACCCCAATGGGGTGGGCTTTTTCTTTTTCCCGGCCTACCGCCGCCGAGGCGACGCACCCCCAGCCGCGCGCAAGTCAGCGGCTTCGAAGGCTGAAGCCGCGCGCGAATGAGCGAAATTGAAGCGAATTTGCAGAACTTGACGCACACAACTCGTCCGGTTCCTCACGGCCGCCGCGACAACAAATTCGCAAACAGCCGATACGCACCCGGCACCCCCGCCGGAAGCTGCCGGTACCACGCATAGGCGCAGTAAACATAAAGGCCCTTTCCGTATCGAGCCTCCAACCAACCGCCCTCCTGCGGAGCTTGCCCCGTATCGTGCGTCTCAATCAGCGGCGTGTACTCCGAAGCCCACGTCATCCAGAACTTTGACCCCCGCTGCTCCGTCCAGCCATCGAAGTCCGCCAACGTAATCACATTCGGTTGCCGGAAAACCGGATGCTCCGGCTTCAGAATTCGCACCGGCGAATTCTCCTCGCTCACTTCCTCCGTCTGCGCGGTCATCGTGTACGGATACGGACCATAGTTGTGGTCGAATTCCGGCGTGTTGTACTGCACGATCAGCGTCCCACCGCGCTTCACGAATTCGAGCAAACGGCTATTCTGCTTCTTCACGTCCTCGCGTACTGCGTACGCGCGAATCCCCAATACGATCGTCGTGAAGCGCGACAGGTCTCCTGCCGCCAGTTCCTCAGCACTTAACATCTCGAGTGGAACGCCCAACTGCCGGATCGCTTCCGGCACCTCATCGCCGGACCCCATCACATACCCCACCTTCAACCCCGAGGCTACCTGCACCTCGATCACTCGCACCAGATGCTTCGCCGCCTTGCGCAAGTAGGTCGTGCGCAACCCTGGAGCCGTAATCGCTCGCACCTCCGCCGCATGAGCCTTGCCCGCTACCTCAGCCACCGCCGTCAGCGGATAGTCGGCCACCTTCGTCGCCAGCGCGATCGTTACCGGCAGCCGCAGCTCCTCGCTCTCCCGCTCCAAGCGGAAATCCGCATCTGGCTGACCGGTCATCTTCAGCCGGCCCGTCACTGGCGTCTTCGACAGATTCCGCAGCACCACCGACGTCTGATACGACGTCCGCCCCACCGGCACCACGCCCACCTCGCTCGCAAAGCTCACCGAAACCGGCGCCCCTGGCGTCTCCACCTTCACCGCGGGCTTCCATGTACCCTGCGCCCGTCCGCGCAGCTCCGCCAATCTCGATTCAACGTCGTGGTCCTGCAACCGCTTGGCGATCGTCAAAGCCCGTTCCGCCGCCGGTAGGATCGCCTTCGGATTCTCCAGGCGCAGCAGCGAACCCACCTCGCGCAAGGCCACCTGAATCTCCAGCGGCGGTTGCGCCTCGCGCCCCAGGCGCTCAAAGAAGCTCTCCTCCTTGCCCTCTGCTGGAGCGCCGACGTGCGAGCCCTCAAGCTTGTACAAGCGCGGCCGCGATCTCCCAGGCATCCGGTCCATGCCCTGAGAACGGTGCTGTCGATAGCCTTCCATCCCGATCTCCGCATACGTCCGTCCCAGCACCGGGTCGTACTCGTCCACCGGTACGCGGATCGTCCAAGCATCGCTCTCGCTCCAATTGCCCGTATACAGCTTGCTGGGTTGCCACTTGCCGGGCTTGGCAAACAGCAGTTTCGCGATCTCGCCTGACGCCGTATGCTGCCCGTGCCCGTCCCGCGCCGACCCGTGAAACCGCGCGATCACCACCTGCGGCCGCACCTGATCCGCGATCCGCCGTCCCTCCTCCAACAGCTTCTCCTGCCCCCACATTCGCCAAGTCTCACCCACGTTTTTCGAGTAGCCGAAGTCAGTAAACGTCGTATGCCGCACTCTCACCCCGTAAAACTGCGCCGCGCGCTCAAGTTCTAGCTCCCGCAACTTGCCCAACGCATCGAAAAAATCACCCGTGATGACGTTCGCTCCACTCTCGCCCCGCGTCAGCGATAGCAACGTGACCTCTGCGCCCAAACCGCGCGCCAGATACGTCAGTGTCGCCGCGTCCTCATCGTCCGGGTGGGCAGTAATGTAAAGCACACGGGCCGTCGTTTGTGCCCGCTTCCAGGCTTGCCAAAATCCGGCCGCCCCCAAGTCCTCGCTGAGTGGCTGGGCAAAAAGAGTGAGAGTACTGGAGAGAAGCGCCGCGGCAATCAGGAGTCGGGAAGCCATGTAAGCCGATTATAGGCAATCGTTTACGGTCGAGAAAAATGGATGTGTCGATCACTGCCGCGTCAACAGTTCGTTAACTGCGATTTACGAGGGGTGCACTGCCCTCGAATCTAGTCTAGAATTCTTAACACAAGGTCTGTGCCAGTTGTTGTAGGCGATTCGAATCGAAGGGAGTGGTAAAAGAGGATGTTTTCCACTTGGCGATTGGTGTTGTTGGGAGTCGGGGCCGCCGCATTGAGTTGGGCGGCCAGCGAAGCTGCGTTGCGTGCGCGACAACTCGAAAAGAGCGGTGACGTCTCCGGCGCCAAAGAAACGCTGCGACGTGCCGCTGCACTATCCAACGCCTCTGCTGAGGATCTCGCCGCGTGGGCCGAATTCCTTGACCGCAAACGAGACCCTGGGACTCGTGCCGCCTACGAGAAAGTGCTCGCGGTCGCTACGCCCGAGGAGAAGGCACGGTTCTCGCGGCGCCTGCTCGTGCTGGATCTGCTCAGCGAGGACATCAAGGCCGCCCAACAGCATCTCGATACCTACCGTTCAGCCGGTCTTCGAGACCTGAAGCTGCCAGTCTACACCAAGCCCGAAGCCCCCTGGCCGACCGTCGATATTCCCGGGCCCCTGCGCTCCTTCAATCGCATGGCCGCCCTCTCGCCCGAGTTGCCCGCTTCCGATGTCGTCGGCGCGATTGCCCGCAACATTGTCACCAACGGCTACCAGGCCGCCTCCAGCAACGAAGCTCTCGAACAGACGGAATACCTCAAGCTCATCATTCGTTATCTCTCGCAGGCGCGCGAACTCGAGAAACTCACCGGCCCCGACAAGGCCATCAAAGTGGAAACCTGTGAAAGCCCGGTCACTGCTGACCTGCTCAAGGTCCTCGGCTACCGCATGCGCGGTGGCTGCGGCAGCGACGTCGTTCTCGAAACCGTAAACGCCACCCGCGCCTTCCTCACCATCGACTCCGGGTTCCCCCTCTCGGATCTCGAAGTGGCGCTGCGCACCAACAAGCCCTTCATCTACGACTATTCACCCTCCAAAGTGCCGGTCCTTTATGGGCCAGAGTACTGGCTCTCCTCGCGCGATAGAGGTGCGGAAACCAAGCCCTTCGTTGATTCGTTCCTCGAAGATCCCTCGCTGTGCCGCCTCTATTTGGGGCTCTCGAAGCTCGACCGTGAGACCGCCGAAGAGCTCAAGAAGGCCATGCCCGCCAGCCGCATTCGCGCTTTCTCTCACGTCCTCGACTTCTACGGCGCCATGTTCCAGATCCGCAACGGCAAGGCGATTGTGCCCGGAACCAACGCTTCCTGGCAGGAATTCACCGGGGCCTCGCCGGACAACGGCGCCCTGTTTTTTGAGAAGCTCATCGCGCGTGACGACGGCTGGCTCGCCTCTTATTTCGATGGCCTCATGCGCATTCAAGGCACCCCGACCTACACGTACCTGACGGACGCCGCCCGCATGAAGCGCTTTTACACCGCGATCCGAGGTCGCCTCACCAGCCCTGGACCCGCCCGCCCCGTCTTCCGCGCCAACACCGACATGATGCTGCTCACCAACCGCCTCCGCTTGGAAGCCGACGGTAAGCCCCACGTCCCCGGCGGTGTCGCCACCTGGAAGAATCTCTTCGTCACCCATCCGCACGGCAAGTACGATGGCAAACTCACCAAGTCCGCCGCCGGCTGGAAAGAGCCTGATGACGTCGTCGAAGCTCTCTTCGCGCTGTCCCGCAAAGCCGTCGAGAACGACCCGCTGAAAATGTACATGATGCTCAGCGACGTCAACCGCCGGCGTGCTCAGCCTTTCACGCCGCCCATGGTCGACCGCCTGCTCAAGGACTACAAGCTTTTTTCCTCCCAGTACCCGCTCTTCGCCGAGGTACCTTCCCTTTCTGAGAAGACCATCACCACCTACCTCGATGCCGCAGCCGCCATCAATCAAGTCCGCGACGTCAACATCAAGGCCGAAGAAGCCGGTATGCTTCAGGCGCTCACGGGTCTGTGGCAAATTTTGGCTCGCCAGAACCTGATCCCCGAGAAGGCCGCCGACGGCGCCCTCGCCGAAGTGCTTACCTCCTTCGCCGTCATCAAGAACAATCGCGATCTGTTTGACGCCGGCCGCAACGGCGTCCAAGTGCTTGCCAAGGCCGCGGGCGCCACTGGCGCCGACCCGCAGGAGCAAATGTTGAACCTCCTCGCCGGTCAAGCCAAGGCCTCGGAGGACGATTCCCACTTCCTTATGGTTGAGGACATGAAGCGCATCTTCGAATCGCAGCGCCTCATCTCGCTCAAGACCATCTTTGACCTTGCCGACAACCTCGAAGCCGTGTCCAAGGGCGAGAAGATGAACACCGCTCTCGTCAACCGGCTGTCGGCCCGCATTCAGGAGACGCAACCTCCGCGGTCCAGCCTCACCGGCGCCGAGAAGAACGCCATGGCCTTCGGCTACTGGGTGGACAAGCACATCGAAAGCCAACGCAAGGTCAATTTCCGTCAGATCGTCGAGAAATCTGCTACCGATCCGCTGCGCCTCAAAGAAGCGCGCGGCCTGCTGGCGCAATTCCTGCGCGACACCCTCGTGGGCTTCAACTACATCCACTACGCTCCTCCCGGTGCCCAGATTCTGATGACCAATCCGCACTTCGTCCGCAGCCACGACTTCATCGGCATCCAGAGCTCCAACCAGACCTGGAAGCAGACGGAAGTCTTCGGCACCGGCTGGCCTTCGAGTGCCGGCGGCCGTCTGGTGGGATCCTTGGCGGGCCTGCCCTACGCCCTCGCCGAGAGTGAACAGAACTTCCTCATTCCCACCCGCGAGCAAGCGCTCATCTGGGGCGACCTGGTTCCTCAGATGATCCTGAGCGCCAAGATCCCACGCTTCTGGACTGTCTCTTCCGGCCAGATGCACTGGCTCGCGTTGCACCTCCGCGCCGGTGAAAGCTTTCTCGCCGAGGCCGTCATCGATGAGAAACGTCGTGAACAGGTCCTCACCGCCCTGGAACGCCAGGCCGCTCCAGCCCGGGCGCGTCAGGTCGCTCAACTACTCACTGGCGCTCAGGTTCGCAGCGCTCTCGATCTCGTCACCCCTTCCGAACTCTTTGGCATTGCCCGCCATGTGGTCCGTCAGGACCCCAACTGCACCGATCCCATCGCTGCGGAGATCCGCCGCATGGCGGCCGATGCGCCCGAGACCCTCACCTATGCCGCCATCTCTCGCGCCTTCGGAACCCCCAAACCCACCTTGGCCGCCTCCTACACCCCGGAACTCCTCAACCTCCGAACCTTTCCCACCCTCATGGGCTACTCCAGCCGCATCCTGGCGGAAAGTTGGGAGTCGAGCAATCTCTTCTACGCGGCTTTGGCCGACGAAATGCAGTTGGCGCCTTCCCAGTTGAACGTCGTCATTCCGCAATGGACTCAGAAGACAGTCGAACGAATCTTCGCCACTCACCTGGAAGACTGGCCCGCCTTGTTGCGGTCCCTCCGTCTGGTGGGCGACGACCTTCGCTCTGACTGGCGCAAACAAATGGCGGTCCAACAGAAGGCCGCCGTGCAGTAACGTTTAATCATCACTTGGTCAATCGTGAGGACAAATCAGTGAATCGTAGACGCTTCATGAACACCGCGGTCGTGGCTCTTCCCGGCGCCGGTGGTTATCTGGCCTTTGGCCAACAGACTCCGACCTTTCGGATTAAAGTCGACATGGTGGTGCTCAGCTTCACCGTTACCGACTCGAAAGGCAAGTACATAAACGGACTCAAGCACACCGACTTCCGCATCCTGGAAGATGGCATCCAACAGTCCGTCTCTACGTTTGCCGAAGGCAACAAGACTCCTTTGCAGATCCTCGACAACGGCCAAACCCGGCCGCTGGTTACCCAGGCGGATCCGGAGGCCAAAGCCGGCCCTGTCGACGCCTTCGTCGGGACCAACGTCTTCGTCCTGTTCGATACCAGCAACTACATGTACCGTGGCTTTGTCTACGCCAGCGACGCCATCGCCGACTTCGTTCGCGGGCTCGACCGGGCGGACTCCGTCGCCGTCTACACGTTCTCCCGCAACCTCACCCGCGCCGCCACCCTCACCCGTGACCGCAACGATGCCGTCGCTGGCTTGCGCAAGGCCGTCGCCGGCGACGATTCCGCTCTTTACAACGCGCTCTTGCTGGCCCTCCGCGATGCCGCCAAGGTCCCCGGCCGCAAGGTGGTCATCGTCTTCTCGAACGGTCCTGACAACGGCTCCATGGTCGCTCCGGACGATGTCCGCGCCGTCGCCGAAGACGAGGGCATCCCGATCTACGTGATTTCAACAAGCGACGTCAGCAAGGATGCCATCTCCAGCGCGGTCTTCCGCCGCATCGCCACCCGTACCGGCGGCAAAGCCTACTTCGCGAAAACTTGGCAGAAACAGGTGGAAGCCTTCGAGAACATTCGCGAAGACCTGGGCAACTCCTACACCATGACCTACTATCCGAAGCCCAATCCCAATGAAGGCTTCCGCAAGATTGGTGTCGAGATTCTCACCGATACTGCCAAAAAGATGCGCGTCCGCGCTCGTCCCGGTTATCGCCCCCGTTCCACCTAGCGTTCCCGGTAATTTTTTAACGCCTAATTGCCTGTAAGCAAAAGTACTTAGGTGCAACGTGCCACCAGGAAATTTGGAGGCTTGAGCGACAATGAAGTTAGGTCTCCAAATTTACTGATTCTAAGAGCTTTAGCCGGAAATTGGCTTTGTTTCGTAATGCGGCGTTTTCCTGGCTTCCCAACAAACTCGCGATAGCTTGGCCGAGCATCCGTACGATGGTCGCAGCACGGTAGTAACATCTCAGTATGCGAACGTACGCTCACCGGTGGTTGCTGGCCACTCTCGCCCTCGTCGGCGGATTCTTCATTCTCGGGATCCAGGCCCAGCCGCCTAAGGCCGCCGTGCCCAGGCGCACCATCGACTTTCAGCGTGAGATCCGCCCGATTCTCTCCGACAACTGCTTCCTCTGCCACGGTCCGGATAAAGGTACGCGCATCATGGACCTGCGCTTCGACACCAAGGAAGGCGCCTTCGCTGTGCGCAAGTCCGGCGCACCCATTGTGCCCGGCGATCCCGCCCGGAGCCTCCTCTATCAGCGCATCATCGCCGAGGACAAAGGCAAGTTGATGCCCCCTGTGCACACCAAGCGCACGCTCACCACCGCCCAAAAAGAAACCGTAAAGCAATGGATCGAGCAGGGCGCGCCGTGGAAAGAGCACTGGGCCTTTGCCGCTCCGGTGCGTCCGGCGTTGCCCGCGGTCACCAATGCCAAGTGGGTGCGCAATCCCATCGATCGCTTCGTCCTCGCACGCCTCGAAGCTGCCGGACTCGCCCCCGCCGCCGAGGCCGACCGCCGCACCCTGGCTCGCCGCGTCGCTCTCGACCTCACCGGTCTGCCTCCCACGCCTGACATGCTGGAGACCTTTGTCGCCGACAAGCATCCGCAAGCTTACGAGCAGTACGTCGACCGCCTGCTGGCCTCCAGGCAGTGGGGCGAGCACCGCGCCCGCTATTGGCTCGACGCTG
>JALHNI010000156.1 GCA_022843605.1 Bryobacter sp. | reverse complement strand
TGATCTTGGGCGGGAACACGGGTGGTGCCGGGGGCGGAGCAGAAGCACATCCGGTCAGGATGACCAGCAGGGTGATTGAAGTAAAGTACCGCACCCCTTCAGAATACAGGGCTGCACCACGGAACGAATTCCGGAACTTTCCTCCGCCGGGTTCGTACCTCCTAACACTTGCTCCAAACCTTGCCCCGCTTCAGCTTTCGCGCGGATCTGGCCCTCTCCGTCGTGGCCCGCTTCTGGTTCGTGGTCACCTTGCTCGGCCAGTGGATGCTGGCCGTCTACGTGGTGGCCTTCTATGGCCGCGCGGCGATGGATCAGGATCTTGCCCGCTGGAACAAAGTACTCGCCGTCGGCTACGTGCCGGGCGATTCCCCAGGCAATGTCGCCCTCGCCCTCCATCTCCTGTTCGCCGCCGTGATCACCGTGGGCGGGCCGCTGCAG
Source organism: Bryobacter sp. (assembly GCA_022843605.1). Classification (GTDB taxonomy): domain Bacteria; phylum Acidobacteriota; class Terriglobia; order Bryobacterales; family Bryobacteraceae; genus JALHNI01. The sequence goes on along the minus strand of JALHNI010000156.1, from coordinate 15,535 downwards.
TTGATTCCGCAACTCCGCTTGCGGCTGCCCGCCTTGCACCGCTGGAGCGGGCGGCTTTACTTGTTGATCGCGGTGGTCATGAGCCTCACCGGCCTCTATCTGATCTTGCTTCGCGGTGGTGTCGCCGGCGACCCGACGCAACACTCTGGCACCAGCCTGAACGCCCTCCTGATTCTCTGCTGTGCGGCCTTCACCCTGCGTGCCGCGGTGGTCCGCAACTTCGATCAACACCGGCGTTGGGCGCTGCGCTTGTTTCTCGTCGTGAGTGGCGTGTGGTTCTTCCGCGTGGGTCTCTTCTTCTGGCTGATCGTCAATCAAGGTCCCGTCGGCTTCAGCCCCAAGACCTTCACCGGCCCATTCCTCAGCTTTCTGGCTTTCGCCCAGTATCTCGTTCCGCTGACCGTGCTTGAGATCTATCTCCGTACGCAGGATCGCGCCGCCGCCACAGGTAAGTTCGCAATGGCCGGCATCCTCTTCCTGCTCACCTTGGCGATGGGCGTGGGTATCGCCGGTGCCGCCGCCGGTCTCTGGCTTCCTCGAATCTAAGTGCTATATTCTCGGAATGCTTGGCGCTTGCAATCTCATTACTTTTGTCCTCACCAGTGACGCCGATCGTTCGAAGACGTTTTACGGCGGGACGCTCGGCCTCAAGTTCGTCAGCCAGGATGACTTCGCCACGGTCTTCGACGCCAACGGCATCATGCTCCGCCTGACTCCGATTCCCGGCCACACTGCGGCGCCTCACACCGTGCTCGGTTGGAATGTGCCGGACATCGCCGCATCCGTTGCGGAGTTACAGAAGGAGGGAGTCAATCTCGAACGGTACCCCTTTATCGAGCAGGACGAGCGGGGCGTCTGGACTTCGCCCGATGGCCTGGTGAAAGTAGCGTGGTTCAAGGATCCCGACGGCAACGTGCTTAGCCTCACCCAGTGTTAAACGCCCGGCCGACTTTTTGCTCAAGTTCCCGGCCCTCGCTCCGATATGCATTTCATGAGCGGACACGTTGTGCAGCCCGCCAGTTAAAGAGCAAGGAAAGAAGGAACCTACGTAATGAAAAAGTTGAATGCCCTGTTTGTCGCGATGACCTTGATGGTGGGAGCCGCCAACCTGGTGCTGGCCAGCGATACCCATAAGCCGGCCGATCACAAGGAAAAGAAAGACGAGAAGAAGAAGCACTAAGCTCCGCTATCTTCCAAATCAAAGGCCGGCCAATCACTGGTGCGCGACAGACGCACCAGGCATTGGCCGGCCCTTTTTGTTTCCCTACTTGGCGGGCGGTACGGCCGGAATCATGCTCGCCGGCTTCGACACGGAACCAGCCACGGCCTCATCCAAAGAAATGCTGTGGGCCGACAGTACCGAGCCCGTTGCGACATCCATCTGGGTGCGGGCGCGCGAGTAAGTGGCCATGGCACTCACTTCCGCTTGTTGCGCCACCGCCAGATCACGCTGGGCCTGGATCACAAAGAAGACGGTTGAACTGCCGAGCGCATACTTCTTCTGCTCCGCATCCAAAGTCTGCTCCTGCAGATTCCGGTTCTTCACTGAAGCCTGAAACTGAGCCCGGGCCTGCTGCAGCGCAATCAAAGCGTTCTGCACATCCACTTTGATCGAGTTCAACTGACGTTGCTCCTGCAATTCCTGCTGGCGCAGCCGTAGCGTATCGTTCGCGATGTCGGCAAGCGCCGCGCGGTTGCGTAACGGCACGTTCAACTGGAAGCCGACGTTGTACTCCGGGAAGTTCCGGCGGAAGAGCTGGCCCACTGCCGTACCATAACCGCCGATGAAGTACGGGTCTGGCTGGCGCACGAAACTAGGCTTGCCGGGGGCGAACGGTACGGTGTTGATATCGCCAGCCAGGGAACGGGCGGAAGTGCTCGCCGAAAAATCGAGCGACGGAAGCAGCGCACTGCGCGAACCCGCCAAGCCGAGCCGGGTGTTATCGATATTCAGCCGCGTCTGTTCCACTTCGGGGCGGGTCTTAATGCCAAGGTCGATCAGGTCCTGAATCGGCGAAAGCGCTTCGACTTCGGGGACGGCAATTCGGTCCAGCGTCACAATACGCGCCGTGGCGATCAGCGGATTGGAAACGCCCGTGCGGCTCAACTGGTTCTTCAGGATCGTCTCCTGTTGCAGCACCTGCGTTTCGGCGATCGTCAGGTCCTGCTGGTTGCGCGCGACTTCCGCCTCGGCACGGACGATTTCGATTGGCGCCAGCGTACCAATCTCCACTTCTTTCTTTCGATCGCTGTACAGCCGTTCCGAGTAAGCCAGCGACTGCTGTTTCACTTTGACGTTCTCGTTAAAGCTGACCAGATCCCAATACAGATTCACCGTGGAGGAGACCGTATTGATCACCTGTTGCTTAAACACCAGGTCCGAAACCTTCATACTGTTCTTAGCGATTCGAATGTTGCGATTGTTTACCGCCGTGCCGAATCCCTGCAGCAGGCGTTGATTGAAGTTGAGCGCCAGATTGCCACGGTTAAAGAAATTTAAGTCCTGGTTGGGCGAGTTAGTTCCCACTAACGAATTGTCGTAGTTCAATGAAATCGTGGAACCCGTCAGAAAGCTCTTACTGATGCCCGCGTTGTAGGAAGTGCTGTTCACCACCAGAGCCGTCAAACCCGTCGTGAACGAGTTCGACTGCGGGCTCGACTGTTTGCCTTTGAAAACGCCGAACGAAAGCACTGGGTCAAGGGTTGGAATCGACGCGCCGGTTACCTGAAACACCGTGCCGGAAAGAGCCGTTCCGCCGCCCGCTCCGCCCGCCGATGCCACGGGACCGCCACCCAAGCCGCCGCCGCCGGTGACAAAGTTCACCGCCGAGGCCGCACCCTGCGTAGCCGTTTGATTCACGCCCCGGAGCAACCCGCCCGCTTCGGCACGATTGAAGTCGATTTTGGCGAGTTCCGGGCCGTAGCGCTGAATCTCGATGTCGATATTGTTCTCCAGCGCCAAAGCAATGGCGTCCGACAAGGACAGATACAGCACATTGCCCCGCACCAATGATTCAATCCGCGCCGAGTTATTCATGTTGATCGATGAGATCGGACGCTCACGGTAGTTCTTGGTGATGCCGTAGGCAAACTGGTTCCGGGGAGGCGCTTGCGGCCCGCGCATCCACATCGAGCCCGATCCGCCAGCGGTCATCGCTGAAGGGGCGGGGGCCTGAGCAGAGGCAGTCGGGGCCAGCGTTAAGAGTACGCACAAACAAGCCAGGAGGGATTGAACGGTCTTCATGTATGTGAAAAGTTTCCTAAGGGCAGTACGTCTGACGGGGACCAGTTGTTCCAGCCTATCCATCGTAACAGCAGCCGGACAGCTTCTCAGCATTCCGGGCACCAAAGAGAGACTCCGGCTGAGGCCGTTTGGTTGCGCTAGCATCATGAAGTGGATCCGACACTCTCCCTTTTCGCCGAGACCGGCGCGTATCTCAAAGGCCACTTTCGACTTACGAGTGGACTGCATAGTCCCGAATACCTCCAATGCGCCCTCGTCCTTCAGCATCCGAAGCACGCGGAGCAGCTAGGAATGGCGATGGCCGACAAGTTGCGAGTGTTCGAAAATGGGACGACTCATGCCGCTGTCGAAACGGTCGTGGCTCCCGCCATGGGCGGACTGATGATCGGTCATGAGGTCGCGCGCGCCCTCGGCACCCGAAGCATCTTCACGGAACGGGACGCCGAAGGCAAGATGGTACTCCGTCGCGGCTTCACCGTGCGGCCGGGCGAACGCTGTGTCGTCATTGAGGACGTCATCACCACGGGCGGCAGCACGAAGGAAGTCGTCGAAGTGCTCCGCGCCGCCGGTGCCGCCGTCGTCGCGGCCGGCTCCATCATTGACCGCAGCAACGGCCAAGCCGAAGTCGGCGTCCCACGCGTCGCCCTCGTCGCCATGCAGGTCACCGCCTGGAAGCCCGAAGACTGTCCGCTTTGCGCGGCGGGCGACCCGGTCGTCAAACCCGGCTCTCGCCCCACCGCCTAACTTCATGCGCCGGATTCGGTTCACCCTGGCCTACGACGGCACGGATTTCCACGGCTGGCAGGTTCAACCGGGACAAGTCACCATTCAGGGTACGCTGCAGGAGATTCTCTCCCGCCTGGAAGGCACGCCCGTGATCGTTCACGGCTCCGGCCGCACCGACGCCGGCGTTCACGCGCTCGGACAGGTTGCCGCCTGCACCATGGCCAACCCGCTTCCTCTCCGCAATCTGCAAATGGCGCTCAACCGTTTTCTGCCCCCGGCGATTCGTGTGCTCTCCGTCGAAGAAGCGCCGCTCGACTTTCAACCCCGCTTTGACGCCGTCGCGAAAACCTACGAGTATCGCATCGCGCGAGAAGAGGTCTGCTCGCCCTTTGAGCGGCGCTACGTTCACCACTACCCCTATCCGCTGGATGAGGCTGCTGTTCTGCGCGCGGCGCCCTACTTCGCCGGCGAGCACGACTTCTCCACTTTTGCCGCCGCTGACGCCCGCGACGAACTCGACTACAGCAAAGTCCGCACCATCTTTTCGTCCCAGGCCTGGCGCGACGGCGACCGCCTCTTCTACCGCGTCCGCGGTACCGGATTCTTGAAGCACATGGTGCGCAATCTGGTGGGCACGCTCATCGAAGTCGGCAAGGGCAACCACCGGCCCGAGGACCTGCCCGGCCTCATCGCCGCGCGCGATCGCTCGCTCGGCGGGGCCACCGCTCCGGGCAGCGGACTCTTTCTGGTGAGTGTCGAGTACCCTACTTAAGCTCGCCCGATAAACGGCTCGCGATGGGCGACTGCTGTCCCGCGTACTTGTTCGAAGGCTTGCTGTGATACGGGTTTGACGATGGCGTCGATAGCTGCTCAAACGTCATCGAACAAATGCGCATTCCGGGATACAGCGCCACCGGCATGCGGCCCAGGTTGGAGAGTTCCAGCGTCGCCTTGCCTCGCCAACCCGGATCGAACAAACCCGCCGTGCCGTGCACGATGATGCCGATGCGGCCCAGGCTGGAACGCCCCTCCAGCCGCCCCAGGACGTCATCGTCCAGTTCCAGATGCTCCTCGGTAATCGCCAGCACAAACTCCCGCGGTTGCAAAATGAAGGCTTCCCCCGGTTCCACAATCACCGTGGACATCAGTTCCTGAATCGCGGTGCGGTTGCGTAAGTCAATGTAGGCGTGCTTGGAATGATCGAAAACGCTAAACTCGGGACCCAGACGGAAGTCGACCGAGCAACTGCCGAACTGCTCAGGTGGCAACTCCGGGCTCACCCGGATCTTGCCTTCGGCCAAATAGCGCTTGATGTCAACGTCAGAAAGGACCATAGATGTGTCCCCTGATTGTAGCTTGCCTGTGAAGGTGGGATTGGTGGACGGCATGGGGTTCGAACCCACGACCCCCACGTTGCGAACGTGGTGCTCTCCCAACTGAGCTAGCCGCCCACAAGAACAGACGCCTTCAGTCTAGCATCGGACGCGGGTCTGTTGCATGATGGGTGCGAGCCGAAAGAAGGAGCCTGATATGAAGTACGTTTTCCTGTGTGCGTTTTCCCTGATCTTGTTGAGTTGCAATTCCACTGAAATGAAGCAGAAAGCTGACGACGCCCAGAAGTCTGCTGAAGCGGCGGCCGATCAGGCCGGCGAGAAAGCCAAAGCCGCCGGCGAGAAAGCCATGGAGGAGGCGAAGCAGAAAGGGGAACAGGCGATCGACAAGACCAAGGACGCCGCCAAAGAAGCTGCCGAGTCTGTTAAAGACAAGGCCAAGGAAGCCGGCCAGAAAATGAAGGAAACCGCACGCGAAGCAGCTCATCGGGCTGCGACCAAAGCCGAGGAAGTCGCGCGCAAAGCCAAGGAAGCCACCAAACCCTAGCCCTCTCGTACTAGGTGAAAACTTGACCGTACCGCCTAGAGCTTTTCCTCGAGAATCGGGGTTTACTGGAAGGAAAGGGTCGAGAAGTAGAGTTGAATTGGGTTCTGATTACCGGAGCCTATCCGCCTGACACCGGCGGATTGGCTGACTATACAGCGGTGCTGGCCCGCGAACTGGCGCATCAAGGCGATGTGGTCACCGTGGTCACCGGTCCTCTCGTGGCCAACCCACCGGCAGACGGCGTTCGCCTAGTCACCCTGTCCGATCACTTCAACCGCCGCGGACTCGCCGAACTGGCTGCGCTCCTCGCCACGATCCCAGAACCTCGCCGCCTTTTCGTGCAGTATGTACCCCAGGCTTTGGGGCCCCGCTCCAGCAGCCGTTTTAAGGGCCTACCGTTCCGCTTCACCTGGTGGCTCCGTGGCGTCCAAGGCATCCCGGTCTGGACCATGTTCCACGAGGCGAAAGTGGTCGCGCCGCCCGGCAGTCCTCTCTCCCGGCGGCTGCTCTCCTTCCTCACGGCCAAGATGCTGGGCTGGACCGTCGCCGCCTCCCAGAGAATCTTTGTGGCCATGGAAGCTTGGGCACCGCACATCGGGCACCACCTGTCCGACGGTCAGCGAGTGGAGTATCTCCCGATTCCCAGCAACATCGCCACCGTCGTTGACGAGCCTCAGCGCGCCCGCACGCGCGCCGGCTTGCTAAATGGCCATGCTCGCGCCATCATCGGTCACTTTGGGACCTTCTCCAGTGAGGTGACCGACCTCCTGGAACCACTCATCCGCCGCAGCCTCGTCGAACATCCTGACCGGCAGATTCTGCTGGTGGGCGATGGGAGCCAGGAGTTTGCCCGCGCCTTACCGCATCCCCAATTGGTGACGGCGACCGGTCGCCTTGATGCGAACGCCGTGGCGTCTCATCTTTCCGCCTGCGATCTGATGCTCCAGCCCTTCCCCGACGGCGCCAGCACCCGGCGTGGATCCATCATGGCGGGCCTGGCGCTGGGCGTGCCCGTGGTCTCGAATCTGGGTGAGGCGAGCGAGAGCATCTGGCAGAACGAGCGCGCCCTGGCACTCGCCCCCAACGCCGAAGATCTCGGCGACGTCGTCGACCGGCTTCTGGCCTCTCCTGCTGAGCGCATTGCCATCGGCCAGCGCGGAAGGCAGTTGTACGAAGAACAGTTTTCGCTCGCGCACACTGCGCGCCTGCTTCGCAATCAGCCGTGAATTGGCCGGCGCCGCCAGGCATCCAGGCGCGTGGCGACACCCACCACTTGCCCCACAATATCGGCTTCGTTCTCGGCGAATAGACGCGGCGGCGTCTTCGCGCCCGGCGCGAACTGCATCAGCAGCCGGCCATCCACCAAATTGCACCAACCGCACAGATGCCCCTGGCGATGCTCAACGAAATAGATGGGCCGTTCGTTTTCGTCTCGCCATCCGTCGGCCGCAATCTTCCGCTTGCTTTCGTCAATGAGCAGCAGTGCCCCGGGCGCCAGGTACGGATACATTGACCAATCGTCGGTTCCCAGCATGGCGTAGCGCTGGCTTTTCTGATCGTTCCCGCCCAACAACATCAACGGCAGCCGGCCCCACCTCTGAATCATCCGGCTGATGTACGTGGTGCGGCGAAAATCGACATTCGGATCCAGGCTCAGCGGCACCGGTACTTCCACATTGGAGTCCAGCCGCAGCCGCAACGGGTGAGTGGCCGGTACATCGAGCACCGCCATGGAATCAGCGGCCATCTGGTTCAGGGCCACGCCATACCACCCCAGAACCTCTGTCAGGTCCAGCCGGTAGATGGTACACAAGCTGTAGAGGCGAAAGATGCTGGGAACAGTGCCTTTGTTCTCGATATCCGCCAGACGGCTCAGCGCGATGGCAAACTCGTCGCTCTTTTGCCGCTCGGCGATTCTCTGGCTGGCTTCTTCGACATCCCGGTAGCGCAGATTCAGACGTTCGCGGATTCGCTTCAGCCGCTGGCCAGCTTCTTCCATGCTATATTCATGCCAACGGGAGGCCCGTCTGCTGGCATGTTTTTGCTCCTCTCCTCAATGATGATCGCTGGGAATATAAGCCGACAACGCTGTTCTTGGCACCGGTACCATCAATCCCTTGGATTATATAAAGCGTAACCAATTGAGGGCAAGTCCTGTTTTTTCTTTTTGTTCCGATTTCGGAACAGGATGATGAAGCGTAATCAATCCGTGACTCAATCCAAATTTACGGCCCGTGTGATCGTCGGAGTTTCCGGTGCAAGCGGTGCCATTTACGGCTGGCGTCTCCTCGAGAAACTTCGCCAACACCCGCACGTCGAACTGCATTTGATCCTCACCCGATCCGGTGAGCGAACCGCCTACCTGGAGATGGGTAAACTGGCGGCAGACTTTAAACAGCTCGCTCACCACACCTATCCCCTGGAGGATATCGGCAGCCGGCTCGCCAGCGGCTCCTTCCAGACCCAGGGCATGGTGATCGCTCCCTGCTCGGTGAACAGCATGTCCGCCATCGCCACCGGCAATACGAACAATCTGCTTACCCGGGCCGCCGACGTCATGCTCAAAGAACGCCGCAAGCTGATCCTGATGGTCCGCGAAATGCCCTTTCACCTCGGCCACCTGCGGACCATGGTGACGCTCGCCGAAATGGGCGCCATCCTGGCCCCTCCGGTTCCCGGCTTTTACCACCAGCCCCAAACCGTCCTCGACCTCGTCGACCATTGCGTCGACCGCGTCCTCGACCTCCTCGGCCTCCCCGCACCAGACGCCAATCGATGGGATCCTCAAAAACAGGCATGAAGAAAAAAGAAATTGTCGCGTTCCAAGGCGAACGCGGAGCCTTCTCCGAACTGGCCGCCGTGCAACTCCTGGGTCCACGCATTGACCTGCTCCCCTGCGAGCGCTTCGAACAGATGTTTCGTGCCCTGCAGGATGGCGCCGCTGACGCGGCCGTCGTGCCGATCGAGAACACCCTGCATGGCTCGGTCCACGAGAACTACGACCATCTGCTCAACTTCGATCTCAAAATCGTCGCCGAAACCAGCGTCCGCATCGTCCACAATCTGATCGTGCCCCCGGGGACGAAGTTCGCCGACGTGAGGCGCGTTTACTCCCATCCGGTGGCCCTCAATCAGTGCCTGCGCTTCTTTGCCGCGCACCCGCGCCTCGTCAAGACGACCCATTACGACACCGCCGGCAGCGTCAAAATGATGATGTCCGAGCGTCCGGAAGGCGCGGCGGCCATCGCCTCCAGCCTCGCCGCGGCCAACTATGGCGGCGAGATCCTCAAGGCCTCAATTGAGGACGATCGCAAGAACTTCACTCGTTTCTTCCTCTTGCGCCGGCCCGATTTTGTGACGCCGAAGATCAAGGGCAACGCGAAAATCTCAATGGTCTTCACCACGAAGAACTCGCCCGGAAGCCTCTTCCGCGCCCTGGCCGCCTTGGCTCTGCGCGATATCTCGCTCGCCAAGATCGAGTCCCGCCCCATGCGCGGCCGTCCCTGGGAGTACCTGTTCTACCTGGACTTTCTCGGCCACGTCGATGACAAGAACGTCCAGAACGCCCTGGCCCATCTGGCCGAAGTCTCCGACCTCCTTCGTGTTTTAGGCTGCTATCCAGCTGCCAAGATCGATCTCTAACCCATGTCCCGGCCTGACTTCTCCGGCACCTTCACCCTCAACCGCGATCTCAGCGACTTCGCCTTCCTGAAGCCGCCAAAGATGCGCGTTGACTCCATCGTCCACACCGACCCCGCCCTCGCCGTTACCACTCTCCAAATCGACACCAACGGCGCCAACACCACCGTCCGGAAGTTCACCACCGACGAACTTCCCGTCACGATCGAAGTGCTAGGGAAAGCCCGTCAGTTGCGCTCCCGTTGGGAAGGGAGCGAACTCATCGTGGAAACCTCCTGGGATCACAACGGCAATCCGCGGGTCCTCACGGATCGCTGGCAACTCTCGTCCAACCGGCGTCAATTGGTCGTCACCCGCCATCAGGAAATGAACGGCGGAGCCGTCCGGCAACGGTTCGTTTTGGAGCGCGAGATTTCAGGGGATTAATCTTGTCATTCGCTCAGAATCCCGAATCCTGGAGCGGGATTCTCGAAACCGTAGCGCGCCATCGTGTGCATGGCTATAAGTCATTGATAACAATAAATATCTAAGTTGGCCCTCCAGTTGCAACAAGGAGGCAAGACAAGCGAATAGGCTTTTCTGAAAGTGAACAAAGCTTCACTGGATGCGTTGAATCCCGCGATCTAGTGGAAAAAACAAGACCTAATTATGGAGACCCGAATGAATCGTTTGGCAGCGACGTTGTTTCTCGTTCTGTCGTTTGCGTTTAGTCTGCCCGCGCAGACGATCACCGCCTCAATCACCGGCACAGTCACTGACCCTTCCGGCGCCGTCATCCCGGCCACGAAAGTTACCGCGACCAACGCCGGCACCAATGTCAGCTTCAACACCAACACGAACGCTGAAGGACTCTACACCTTCACCTTCCTCCCCGTCGGCGACTATAACGTCACCGTCGAGGGCGCCGGCTTCAAAAGGTCAGTGGTCGGTCCGTTTAAGCTGGAGACGAACCAGATTGCCCGCGTCGATGTGCGCCTCGAAGTCGGTACGCCGACCGAGACTGTTGAGATTCGGGACGTAGCTCCGACCCTTCAGACGGAGTCCACGCAGACTGGTGAGAGCCTCGGCTCCACCAAACTGACCTCGTTGCCGCTGAACGGCCGCAACTTCGTCAGCCTCACGCTGCTGATCCCCGGTGCCGTCAGCCCGAACCCCTCGGGCATGAACTCGCGTTTCGGCGCCCGCCCCTACGTCAACGGCAACCGCGAACAGACGAACAACTTCCTGCTCGACGGCGTGGACGTCAATGACTCCATCGACAACCGCGTCGGCTACTCGCCCAACGTTGACGCCCTTGAAGAAGTGAAAGTGATCACCGGCAATGCCGCGGCTGAGTTCGGCAACTCTGGCGGCGCCACGGTGATGCTGCAGATCAAGAGCGGCACGAACGAATTCCATGGCAATGTCTTCAACTTCCTGCGTAACGACAAGCTGGATGCCAACGGCTTCTTCCGCAACCGTGTGGCCTCGACGGCGACGCGCACCGCCTTCAAGCGCAACATCTTCGGCGGTACGCTCGGTGGCCCCATCAAGCGCAACAAGATGTTCTTCTTCATGGACTACGAAGGAACCAAGCAGCGCGCCAGCGGCCCAGCGACTGCCACTGTCGCGCCGCAGAGCTTCCGGAATGGCGACCTGAGTTCCTTCCCGAACACGATTGTCGATCCCACAACTGGGCAGCCGTTCCCCAACAAGCAGATCCCGGTTTCCCGCTTCAGCCCCGTGGCCCGCTTCCTGTTCTCAAACCCCGCACTTTATCCGCTGCCCAACCAGGCCGGTGCCGGTGCCCAGGGCATCACCGGTAACTATGCTGGTTCCTCCGCTTCGCGTCTCGAGAACCACCAGGCCGACGTTAAGATCGACTATCGCCTGTCGGACAAGGACAACCTCATGGGCCGCTGGTCCATCGGCCGCTATGAAAGCCTCGGCTCTGCCGCGGCCCTTCCCACCCAGATGACCTCCAGTCAGAGCGGCCCGACCCAATCGGTCGTGCTGAACTGGAACCGCACACTCTCCACGACAGTCGTGAATGAGGCCCGCGCCTCCTTCTCGCGCATCGTCATCGTCGACTCCACAATTGATTGGAGCGGTCAACTCGGCCTCGACGGCAACGCCAAGTTCGGCATCCCCGGCGGCCAGCCGATTGCCGGTTTGAGCGCTGTGAACCTGGGCGGTGGTCTCACCGGTATCGGTTCCACAGGCAACCTTTCGAACACCGCCGACAACAAGTACATCTTCTACGACAACCTCACTTGGCAGAAGGGCAAGCATCTCGTCAAGATGGGCGCCCAGTTCATGCGCTACCAGCAGAACCGCTACTATGCCGGCAACAACGGCGCGCTGGGCGTCTTCCGCTACACCGCCACCTACACCGGCCTCGACCTGTCGGACTTCCTGCTCGACCAGTTGAACGGCAAGGGCCGTGGCGCCGCCACCGGCACCTGGGGCCACCGCTTCTGGCGCTCCGCCCTTTTCTTCCAGGACGACTTCAAGGTCTCCTCGAACTTCACCCTCAACCTGGGCTTGCGCTGGGAATACATGCAGCCGATCTACGAAGTCGCCGATCGCCAGATCAACATCAACACCTTCACCGGTCAGTTGATCTCGCCCGGCTCCGGCGAATTCGGCCGCGCCACCTACAAGGGTTACCCCAACCAGTACATGCCGCGCATCGGTTTTGCCTGGACTCCCGACATGTTCAACCGCAAGCTCGTCGTTCGCGCGGGCTGGGCCTATCAGAGCTTCATGGAAGGCACCGGCGCCAACTTACGCACCACGCTGAACCCGCCCTTCTTCATCGAGACGGACTTCACCTACGATCCCCGCACCCCCGGCAGCATCACGACCGGCTTCTCGGATGTTGCCACGGCCAACGTCACCCTGGACATGCCGCGTCCGGCCGGCGTCACCGTTCCTCAGCTTCAGGGCCGCGCCTGGGACCTGAATCTGCGTCCGCAGACCAATTCCCAGATGAACTTCACCCTCGAGTATCAGCTCGACAAGGCCACGTCGTTCTCGGCTGGCTATGTCGGCCAGAAAGGCACGCATCTGGTCGCCCCCGTGGAAGCCAACCAGCCGCTCCCCGGTACCGGTGCCTTCGCCACCTGGACGCCCATCAACTCGCGCCGCCCCTTGATCAACGTTCTCCCGAACCTCGGCAACGTCGCTCGCACCGAAGGCTCCGCCACGATGGATTACCATTCGTTGCAGGTTACCGGACGCCGCCGCTTCGCCTCAGGCCTCGAGTTCCTGGCCGCCTACACCATGGGCAAGACGCTCACCGACAACCTCGGATACTATGGCAGCGGCTTTACCTCGGGTGAGGGCGCCTACTGGCAGAATGCCTACGATCGCCGCTCCAACCGCGGTCCGGCCTTCTTCGACATCCGCCACAACTTCACCATTGGTGGCAATTTTGCCACCCCTTACGGCAAGGGGATGAAGTTCGGTTCCAGCGCTCCCAAGGCTCTGGACCTGCTCTTCGGCGGCTGGAGCTTGAACTACTCGCTCGCGGCCCGCACCGGCCTACCGCTCACCGTTCGCGCGGCTGACCGCACCGGTCAGGCCGTCCGCGGCAACGTTCGCGCCAACTACTATCGTGAACTCACGGTGAACGAAGGTGCCCGCTCCATCGATAACTGGTTCGGTATCGCCTCCGATCCCAACAACCCCGCCATCCGCGCCAACATCTGGTGCGCGGCCGGTGTCGACAACGGCACCTGCGCCTACGGCCAACCGGCCGACGGCTCCTTCGGCAACAGCGGCATCGGCACCGAACGCGGCCCCAGCTTCTTCAACCTCGACGCCTCCATCGGCAAGAAGTTTAACCTCACGGAACGTCAGTACATCGATTTCCGGGTCGAACTCTTCAACGCCCTCAACCATGTCAGTTGGGCTCCTCCCGGCCTGAACATCGCCAGCCCGGCTGGTTTTGGTGCCATCGGCGCTCAGGTGCAGAATCCGCGCAACATTCAGTTCGGCTTGAAGTACCACTTCTAAAGCCCCACCTGACTCCAACGAAAACCCCCACCATGCCTAACCGGCTGGTGGGGGTTTCCATTTAAAATCAACGACTCGCCGGTTCGTTTCGTCCGGACGCGAAAATGCCCCGGATGCTGAACCCGTTACGGGAAGCAGCCTCCGGGGCAATTCTCTTACGCTCTAATTACTGTCTCGCGTGAGGTGGCCGGTCCACAGGAATAGCGGTCCCGGCACTGTACGAGACCTGTACGTTAGAGGGTCAACTTCAACAGTCGACCACCTCACGCTTAGGTTGATTGGAACGTTTACTATCAGTACTCATTCTTATTGAACCACCTCCTTCCTCAGTGATTCCTTGATCCTAAATCTGGTCCTGGAAAAAGTCAACTGCCGATTAGGGCTAAACTTTTAAAGGTGAGTCCGCAACCCGCGCCCACGCCCTCCCGGGCCGTGGAACTCGAAATCCTCACGACCTCCGCTGGTCGACGCTCCCTCTCGGGCTTCTTCCTCTGTGGCGTCCTGCTCTCCTTCCTCGGCATGATCCTGCCTGCCTGGGGCTACCATCTGCTCAGCCAGTTTAAGCTCGTCGGCTTCTACTTTCTCGCCCTGGGAGCTGGACAACTGCTTGCCGGACGCACCTCCCGCCACCTGCTCAGCCGCCTCAGCGTGCAGTCGATCCTCATCCTCAGCAGTCTCATTGCCGCCACCGGACTCATCATCCTGGGGCTCTATCCGCCGCCCAGTCCCATATGGTGGCGCATCGGCGGACTCGCCACCATCGGCGTCGCTGCCAACCTCCTCGTCACCACGGTTTTTCACGCCATCACGCCCGTTTACCGGCAGGATGCCGCCGGCACCCTCAACCTCGCCGCCATGCTCTACGGCGCCGGCTCCCTCTTCTGCTCGCTACTCGTCGCCGCCACTTACTACGTCTACACCCCCGGCAGCATCCTCTACTGGATCGCCTTCATCGCCATCCTCCTCGGCGTTTACTTCCGCCGTGGCAAGTTTCCCAAGACGCCCGCCGTCGAAACTTTGCCGCCCGAAGAGCGACGTTCCCTCAAAAGCGTCGCTCGCGACTTTCAATCGCCCGGCGCCGTACTCTTCGGACTGCTGCTCTTCTTCCAGTTCGGCAACGAAGGCGCACTCGCCGGATGGCTGCCCCTGCTGCTGGTCCAGCGCCTCGGCGTCAGCCCCTCCACCGCCCTCTGGATCCTGGCTGAATACTGGTTCTTTCTCGTCATCGGCCGCGGCGTGGCGCAGGCCCTGCTGCCTCGTGTCAGCCACCCGCGACTGCTGCTCGTCAGCCTGATCTCGGCGAGTGTCGGCTGCATGATTCTGGCCACGACGGTGAGCGTCTTCGGTGCCGTCATGGCCGTCTTTTTCGTGGGCTCGGGCTTCGCCATGATCTACCCGCTGGTTACCGAAAAGATCGGCAACCGCTTCCACTACTACCACCCCGGCTTCTACAACGGCATCTTCTCTTTCGCCAACGCCGGAGCCATCCTGGCCCCGTTCTCCGTGGGTTATCTCACCGACTGGCTCGGCATTAGCGCCGTGATGCTGCTGCCTCTGCTCGGCACGCTCACCGTCTTTCTTCTGCTCGCCCTGATCTCGCTGGAGTCACGGCTGACGAGCACCAAGTAACCTCCATGGATTGCCGCGCTGGCTGCGGAGCCTGCTGCATCGCGCCTTCCATCTCCTCGCCCATTCCCGGCATGCCCCAAGGCAAACCTGCCGGAGTGCGCTGCATCCAGCTCACCGCCGACAACCGCTGTCAAATCTTCGGCCATTCCTCTCGCCCCCTCGTCTGCTTCACTCTTCTGCCCTCGCCCGACATGTGCGGAGACTCTGCGGAACAAGCGTTAAATGGTTTAGTCCAGCTTGAAGCCCTCACCCGCCCAGGCTTATGATCGGGGCAGATGACGAGCAAAACAGGAACGATTGGCTGGATGTGACCTGACCGGAAAATCCGTCCACCTAAACTAGAAATTCCAGCTTAACCTTCAAGCCTGTCCTTCGCCCTATATCTCAGCTGGGGTGCGCGGAACGGTCGGCGGGTCAAGG
>JALHNI010000155.1 GCA_022843605.1 Bryobacter sp. | reverse complement strand
AACGCCAAGCCCAGCAACCCGGCGACCATCAAGTCATCCTCGTGCCGGCCGATCCCACCTACGCGCCCAAAGAGGAAGAACTCTGGCCCATCATCAACCACGCGATCCAAAGCGTGCTCAAATCCTTCCCGGAAGTGCATCGCGCGGTCATGACCGCCGTCCACGCGGGACTCAATGAGTATCGCGGCTGGAGCAATCCCTACCCCGTCTCCCTGTCCTACCCGGACCACCCCATCTGCCGCGCAACCTGAGAAAGCTTTTTCCGAACGAACCTGAGCATCTGCTTGATTCGAAAAGACAAGTGCCCCAAACGGAACCCAAGAAAATCCCGGGGAATACCCGGCGGAAACCCCGCGATTCCACCCGGCCACCCTGCCGCGCAACCGTTTTAAGGAGTTTTTTCAACGCTTCCGTATGCCCCTTGGGTCGCCCGCTTGAAGCCTAGTGAAGCCTAGTGCCAGACATTCGGCGGGGGGACCAGATTAGGATGAGGGGGTCAGGGGTGCAAGTGCGGGTAAGGGCATCGGGTGACGCTCGGTAATGGCTAGGACGGACACGGGGAGCAGGATGCGGGCCGAGGGCCACGACGCGGGGACGCCAAACAATCCCGGCGATGTTCAACGAAAAAAGCTACACCCCTCCTGGATTAGTCCCAGTCTTGCTCGCCCTTGCTCTTTGAAAATCGAATGTTAGCTTCTTCAGTCGGTGCCGTGCCTTAGGTCGGAATCCATCGGCCGCAAAGTCTCCTCAACCGCCACCCACCACCGACTTCAGCCGTGCCCGCACATACCCCGCCTTCGTAAGCGCCTTCTTCGCATTTTCGAAATCCCCGGCCTGGATCAGGTCCGCGCCGTCCTGTAGGAAACTCTCCATCAGCACCGCGTTCGTCTTATCGACCGCATTTACGTCCATTCCTTGCCGCTTCAATCGATCACCCAGGCTATCCAGGTTTACCAGCGCCTGGTGGATCTGGCTCGACACCGTCACGAACTGGGGCTTGATCTCCTTCCACTGCTCTTTCTCCGCGGCGCTCAGCTTGGCCAGATTCACTGCCGGAACCGCGAGTTGCTTGCGGCCATGATCAATCACTGGCCCCAGATCGATCGCATCCAGGCCCTCGGGGCGCCGGTAGTAAGCCCACCCTCTACCCCAGTACCCGCCGCCCCAGCTGCCGCCAAAGGTGGCGAGCTGCAATGCATACCGTTCATAGTCGCGCTCGTAGAGCGAACCACCGGATCCGAGCCACATACGCCGGTACAATCGACCCGCGCCCGCGTAACCATACGCCGGTCCACCCCAGTAACCAAAGCGCCGGAATTCAGGCCGCGCACCGTAGTCTCCTAGGTAGCCGTACATACCCGCAATGGACCGTCCGAGCGCCGGATTCGCATAACCTCTCGACTCCACCAGCGCCAGCCACGCCAAGCTTCGGCGGACAAACTCCCGATTCGCCTGATAGTCGCTTGCGGAAAAGCCGCCCAGCCGCGGCACCATGCCCTGATAGCCGGATTGCAGCGCCGAAACCCGGGCCAGGATCTGCGCATCGGTCGCGCCAACTCCCTGCGCCTGCCACTGGGCCAAGTCCCGTTCCAGCGCGGCTTGGCAGAAGGCCAAGCCAGTCATCAGCGGCAAGATCCAAGTCAATCGAAGCATCGCATCACCTCAGTTACGAACGACGTCGCCGGTTTTCGCCGGCGCGCCGGAGTAAGTGCCCGTCGCGATCTTCTCCCGCACCGAAGTAATCAGCAGTTCCCCGATTCGCTCCGTTTGCACGTCGAGCACCTCACCCGTCGTCGGGTCCTTAATCTCCTTGCCTTTGCGATACACCGTCAGCTTCATTCCGGAGACCAAACCCGCCGAAGAACCGGCATTGATGGTGATCGAAGTGCCGGCCACATCCGCCACTCGCGCATCCACTTCTATGGCCTTTGCTGAAGCTGCGGCATCGGCGCCCCGGCCGCTCAGGTCCGCAGACAGCTTGCTCACGGCATCCATCACGGCTTCGCCGATGATCGTCTGGCCAAAATTCGACGCTGTGGAACTGAATCCGCCGCCGACAAGCGCCCCACCCGTAAAGAACCCCGCGGCGCCTCCCTTGCTCGTCCGCTGCGATTCCCCGCGCGCTTCGCCCGAAGCCACCACCTCGGAGGATTCGTTATCTACTAACCGGTAAGCCAGCACCACCACCGCCTTACCGGTAGACGATCCACCGCCGATCATGCCTCCGCCCGCGCGTGTTCCGATTGCCAAGCCTCCCGAATTCCGGCGGTCGTCACGGCCGAAGACGACAATATCGCCCATCAGACTGAAGTCCGCGCCGCGAATCTGGCCAATCCGCGCGCCGGTCCCTTTCTTCACCCGGTTACTGGCGCCAAAGTCCTGCTCCTTCATAATATTGGCGACCTTGCGCCGCTCGACCACGGTGAACTTGCCATCCTGGGTAATGCGCGACGTCATCAGCGCACTAATCCCGGTTCCAAGGTCCACCTGCGTACCGAAGATCGCCTGAGCCGCGGTCATCACGGTGGAATAGTCGAACGCCTCAACCGTGACGGAACGCTTACTCTGCGCCTGCACCGAACCTGCCAAAGCGGCAAAGATGAGTAACTTCCCGATGAATTGCTTGCTCATGCTATTTCTTCTTTCTCGCGACGGCACCCGTCGCCACCGCGCCACCCTGGTAAGTGCCAACCGAAATCTTCTCCCGCGCCGAGACAATCTGCATCTCTCCTGACTTCTCCGTTTGGATATCCAACACTTCCTTCGTCACCGGATCCTTCACTTCGCCCAGCACTTTGAAGATCTCGTACACCTGCCCCACCGCGACGCCGTCGTTGGTGCCCACTGTCAGCGTCAGGTTGCCGCCGGAGACATCCGCTACCCGGCCTTCAATATCTAGATCCCGCGCCGGCAGGCCGGGGATCTTCTTGTTCATCGCTTCGCCGAGTTGATCGCAGGCGGAGATCACCGCCTCGCCGATAATCGTCTCGGCGAAGTTACTGCTGGTCATACTCGTGCCGCCAGCGACGGCACCACCGGCCCCTGCCAACAACCCACCGAAACCTTTACTCTCGCGCTTACTTTCGCCCCGCGCCTCGCCGGTCTCGATCACCTCACTGGTTTCTGAGTCAACAATCCGGTAAGCGATCACGACCACGGCCTTCTCTTCTTTCTTGCCGATCCGAACCCCGCCGAGCATGCCGCCGACTCCGGGTATGCGACGCGTCGCGGCGCCGACCCCGACGCGCTTGTCCCGATCATCGCGGCCGAAGGCGACAATATCGCCCATCAGAATGGCATCGGCGCCCAGGATCCGCCCGATGCGCGCGCCCGTGCCCTTCTTCACGCGATCGCTCGCGCCGAAGTCCTGCTCCTTCATCAGGTTGTTCACCTTTGCCCGTTCCAGCACCGAGATCTTGCCGCCCTGCTGGATGCGCGTCGTGAGCAACGCCCGGATGCCCTTGCCGATGTCGACGTGGGTGCCGAAGATTGCCTGGATGCTAGTGGCCACGCTCGAAAACTCGAACTCTTCCACCGCCAGTCGCCGCTTCACCGGTCCCGCGGGTGCGGCTGGCGCGGCGGCCACCGGCACCGCCGCCACCGGCGTCACAGGGACAGCGGCCGGGGCAGGGGCCGCGGCTGCAACCGGCGCGACCGCGGGTGCCACCGAGTCGGGATCCATCAACGCTCCAATCACCCGATCGGACACGCCGGCGGCCTTGAGTAGCTTCATCTCGGCCACGCCCACCGTCACGGCGCGTTTCTCCTTGACGATACCTTTGATGAGTAACTCCTCACCCATCCCGGCCTTCTTCAGCTCGATCACTGAAGCCACCAGCGGATCCAGTTTGGGCGCTACTGGTTTGGGCGCGGTAGTCACAGCCGCCTTCGGTGGAGCCGGTTTCGGCGCCGGCGTCTGTCCCGCCAGCATCATCGCCCCACCCAAGGGAATCGCCATCAACCTGAATTTGCTCACAAATTGGAATATCACAATAGGGAAATACGAAGCTGTGTCTCAAAACGAAGAAAAAAATTAAGGCGCCCCCACCGCCATCACTAAGTCCTGGCCATTCCCCACTCCGTTCACCATTAGTTCAATCGTCTGGTCCCCCGCTGGCACGTCCGGGATCTCTACATTCAGTTGGTACAGTCCGATGCTACTGCCCACCATCCCCGCGAAGCTCACTCGCGCCTCCCGCCCGCCGATGGTGACTCGATAGGGCAACGCTAACGCGGCATTCACCGCGCTCGCCACCCCGGCGCGCGTCGGCGGCACCGTAGGCCCTAATCCCAGAGCGTAGAGGATTACCGTCTGTCCCGGAACCGCCCGTGAGAACGCTACGCCGGCCACCATCCCCGGATTCCCAATAAAGGTGCGGAAATCGCCCGTCTGCGCCACCACAAACTGCTTTCCCCCCACGAGGAATAAGGGGATCGTCTGGAGCGTCGGGGATACCTGCCCTCGGATCACGGTCAGGTTATTGCTCGTCCCAACTGGCGTCACCACCTGGATGTTCACCGGGCCCGTCGCTGTGTCGTCCGGCACGTTGATGTTGATTTGCCTTGGGTCAACGAAGTAGACGAACGCCGGTACTCCATTTACCAGGACGCGCGTGCCGTCCAGCGAAGTGGGCGCGTTCGCACCGTTGAAGTCCGCGCTGCCCCACACCCGTGACGACGTACCGAAGTTCGCCCCATAAATCTCGAGATACATGTTGGCCGAGATGCCGGACTTGCCCAGAAACGCCGGACTCACGGCCGAAATCGAGGGCGGCTCCACCGGACTTACCTTCCGGACTCGGCCATTGCCGCTTTCGGCGATGTACAGATTCCCGGCCGCATCGGTTGCCAAGCCCACCGGTCCTGAAATCTGTGCCGACGCCGCCGGTCCGCCGTCCCCCGCGTTGCCCGCCCGCCCAGTGCCGGCATAAGTCGTGATCACACCCGCCGGCGTAATCCGCCTGACTCGTGACTCCCAACTATCCGCCACATACAGATTGCCTGTGGCATCGAGCGCAATCCCATGTACCGATGCGAAACTGGCCGCCGTTGCCCGCCCGCCGTCTCCGCTGTAGGTCGCTCGGCCGTCGCCTGCCACCGTGGTGACTACGTTGTTGGCGATTCTCCGCACCCGCTGGTTCACGCCGTCGGTAAAGTAAATCGTTCCATCTGCAAGGCGTTCGAGCCACTGGGGGTTCATGTTGGCCAGCAGTGGCGGTCCGCCGTCTCCGGCGAAGGTCGAAATTCCGGTGCCCGCAATCGTCGTCATCAGCCCATCAGGGGAAATCCGTCGGATCCGATTGCTCCCGGTGTCCGTGGCGTACACATTGCCGGCGGCATCCAGTGCCACATCCAGCGGCGCTGTGATTCGAGCCTGGGTGGCGGGTCCTCCGTCGCCAGTGATGCCCGTTAGGCCTGTCCCCGCGATCGTAGTGATGATCCCATTCGGCGCGATCTTGCGAATCCGGTGATTCCCATGGTCGGCCACATAGATGGATCCATCCGTCCCGATCGCCAAACCCGTGGGCATGCGCAACCGGGCCGCGGTCGCCGGCCCGCCGTCGCCATCGTAGCCACTCGAAGTCCCCGCGATCACGGTCGTACTTCCTAATCGGTCCACCCGGTAGATCATGTGACGGGTGTAGTCCGAAACATACTGATTGCCTGCGGCGTCAACCGCCACTCCCCGCGCTTCTCCCCACGTGGAGTTTCCTGCCGAAGTGGTGATCGTCTGACCCCACACGCCCATCGCGAATGCGAATCCCAGTATTGCTGTGTATTTCATCGACTCTTTCAAACTCCTCTTGCTCGCTTCGGCTAAAGGGAAATACTCCGCCATCAGGAAAATCGGCGAAGAATCTTCGTGGACTCTGCCACGAAACCACGTATTACAATCTGGGAACCATGCGAACGAGGTTGGCGGGATGGGCGATCTTACTTTTAGCCGCCCCCACGCGCGCCAACCCCTCATCCTTTCATTACCGTACTTATCCCCACCCGGGCCTCGACGTCCATTCCATCGCGCATGGGCCACGGGGGGACCTGTGGCTCGCTGGCCCCAGCGGACTCCATCGCTTCGACGGCATCCGTTTCCGCCCCTTGGCCACCTACCCGTTTTCGAGCGCCCGTCTGCTGGCCCGTTCGCCCAACGGTGTCATCTGGATTGGTTCCAAGGATGGTCTCGTTCGCTATCAGGGACAGTTTGAGGTCGTGAACCGCGAGCCAGTCATCGGACTGGCCGCGACCCAGGACGCCGTCTTCGTCCGCACCGAACAACGTTTTTTCCGACTGAACTCCGACGGCGCCACTGTTCCCCTCACGCCCACCGCCGATAGCCTGCTACATGCCGATCCCCAAGGCGACCTGTGGTTCGTCGGACCCCGCGGCGGCTACCGGCTGCGTCAGGGCGCTACGGTCGCCGACCTCGTCGCCGAACTACCTCCCACCAAAGATCCGCCCTATCACCAGTTCCTTCCCGGCAAGGGCCACGAGTTCTGGTTCGGCCGTCGCAATACGGGTTACGGCTTTCGCTCGCAACGCAAACTGCTGCGTTCGAGAGAGGCAAAATCCCGCGATAACGTCCCCATTGTCGCGGGCCGCAACGGCCAAGTCTGGTACCTCGGCGACTCAATCCAAGGTCTCAATCCTCCCGCTAACTTCGACATTCATCCCGCTACCCCTGATGAGGAAGTTTTCCGCATCGGCTACGAAGATGAGCGAGGACGTCTATGGCTCGATTCGAGGGACCAGCAGCTAGTCGAAATCCGGCCCGAGCCCGGCTGGGAACGTTGGTCACTTGCCGATCTAAATGGCAAGTTCGTGCACAATATCGCTCGCGAAGCCAACGGCGCGATGATCGCCGCCACCGTTGGGGGACTAGCCCGCCTGGACCCCACCTCGAAGAAATGGAACTTCGTCACCAATGTCCGGTCCCTCTTCGTGCTTCCCCAATCCGACGGCACTTTGCTGGCCGCCGTTCTCGGCCAAGGTCTTGTTCATCTCACTCCCGCCGGACAAGTCATCCAGGTGATCGGCGGGCCCACGAGCCGCGGTTACCGCCTGATCCACGACTCCGCGAACCGCGTTTGGGTGGGCACCGTTGCCGGACTCGCCCGCCTTGACGGCTCCGCCGGCAGCCTTCGCCTCGTGCCCGTCGCCCTCCCGGGCAATCCAGACGACCGTTCCTCGAACAATCCAACCCAGCTCACTTTGGACGCGCAAGGCCGGCTCTGGGCGGGTTACGGGCGCAGCCTTGCTTGGCTGGATGATCACGGCCAGTGGCACCGTCTCGATGCGGAACCCTCCTTTGGCCGCGTGCGGTCGTTCTCTGTCAACCCGCAAGGCAACGAGATCTGGCTAGCGAATCGGGGTCGCGGCGCCTTTTACCGGCTCACCCAGGGCAGCCAGAAGTGGCGCAGCGAAGAATTCTCCTCCGATGCCGGCTATATGCCCGTCGATAGCCAAACCATGACGCGGGACTCACGCGGCTGGATCTGGCGCCTCACCAGTGAAGGCTCCCGAGTCTCCGATGGCCAACGCTTCGCGCCCAACGATTGGCTCTCGTTCCTGGCGAGTACCGGGGTTGCCGCCCAAACCGACAGCGGCCACGGCATTCTCGAAGACCCCGACGGTAGCGTCTGGGTCACGGGCGAAGGAGTCACCCACCTCACGCCCCGCCCCGAGTGGTTTACCGCGTCCTCCGGTGCTGCCGCTCCCGAAATCTCGCTTGCCCAAGTCAACGACCAGCCCACGCTGACAGACGCCCTCCCGCCGGCTACGTTCCCCGGCCCCCTGCATCGTCTCCGCCTCGCGGTCGCCTCCCTCGACACCTCACCCTTTCGCAATGAGCCCTTCCTCTATCGGCTCTTCCCCGGACAGCCCGAGTGGACGCCCGCCAAGAATTCCTCCATCGAACTGCGCGACCTGCCCCCGCAGAGTTACCGCATGGAGATCGCCTATGCCAGCAACCAACCGGTCACCGCTGCCGTGTACGACTTCCGCGTCCAGCGCACCTGGTCCCAGTGGCCCTGGCCCTGGATCCTCGGCGGCTTCGGCACCTCTGCCTTGGCGATCTGGCCTCTCCGCAAGACGCTCTGGGCCCAACGCGCCCACTACCACTTCGCCCGCACCCTGCACCGTGCCCGGCGGCGCCCCAGCCAGGATCGCCACTCAGCCGAGGATCGGCTTCATCAGATCCTCGGCCATCGCTATCGCCTGGATCAGGTCCTCTCCGTCGGCGGCTTTTCCACCGTGTACGCCGCGTTTGACCAACAGACGGGCCGCCGCGTGGCGGTCAAACTTCCGGATCGCGCCCAGGGTGACCCGGCCTGGTTAAGGGCCCGTTTTGCCCAGGAAGTCGCCGCGCTCCAACTGGTCGTCCATCCCGGAGTCATCCCGCTCCTCGACTCCTGGATTGAGCCCGACGGCCAGCCCTGCCTGGTGCTGCCGCTCCTCCCATCCCCCACTCTCCGCACCTGGATCGACGAAGGTCCCGGCTCTACCGCCCGCGTCAGTCCCCTGATTGCCGGAATCGGCGAAGCTCTGGCCGAAGTTCACCGGCGAGGCATCGTCCATCGCGACTTGAAGCCGGAGAACATCCTCATGGATCAGAGTCAGCCCATCCTGATCGACTTCGGCAACGCCGCCTTCCTTGGCCGCGACGAAGGCGTCGCCCGCACCAGAATCCTTGCCGGGTCCGCCTTCTATATGGCTCCCGAGCAATTCAGCCTGCACTACGCGCCTTCCAGCGACCTGTACTCGTTTGGCGTCATCGTGCTCGAACTCATCACCGGAAAGCGTCTGGCGGACCTCGCCTGTGCCGCCGTATCCTCAGCGTTTCCTGAGGAACTGCTTCGCGTCCTGGTCGAAGCTGGCGTCCCCAACGCCTCCGCCGTCGCGGCGAAACTCTCCGAAGCCTTCGCAGCGGATCCGTCCTCCCGTCCCCCCGACGCCGCGCTGTGGTCCAAGGATCTGGCGGCATTGCTGGCCTAGCTGGCCTTAACTCAAGTGATCGCGCATCCACTTCAGTGCGAACTTGGCATCATCCCTCACTCGCCACTTCGGTTTACCTGTCCTCTCGCCTACCTCGTCCCAGTTGCAGCCTTCAACGTAATGGAGCCGCACGATTTCCGCCGCACTGCGGTCAATTCGTTCCAGCCGCCCTAACAGGTCTTGAATCACCGGAACGAATTCCGGCGTGGCCACGCGTAGCTCGGACAGGAACTCATCGAGTACGGTGGAGTTTCGGCTCACCTGCGATGCGCGGCTCCGGGCGCGGTCGGCGAGCACCTGATGCATCGCTCGCGCCGAGATATGGAAGAAGTGGTTGCGGTCGGCAATCCGCACATTGAAGCCCCGAATCTTCACGAAGAGTTCCGCCACCAGCGCCGTCGGCTGCAACGTCTGGTGCCAACGGTAACGCCGGAGCAGGGAATTAGCCAAACACCGCAATCGCGGCATCGCCATGCCATAAACCAGGTTGGCGGCCACCCGGTCGCCAATCCGGGCTCGCTCGAACAGCGCCGTGAAATTGTCCTCGGGTGCAAGTCTCGATATGCGCAGTTCCATCGAAGTGGCACCAGACTAACACAAACCTCCCGGCAGCCGCGATGACCTCAAGTACCATTGCCCACGGGCCTTCGCCCGCTCGCGCTGTTGGGGACGTGCGCACTTACATTTCCAGAACTTGCCACGCGAGTAAATGAACTGGACCAACCGCTTGCGATATACTTTTCCGCAAGAGATGAGTTTGCGATGAGGCACCCATTAATTCAATTCGGTCCACAGTTGCGGCAATATGCCACAATCCTCCCCAATCCCGGCCGATTCGTCGCGCTCAATTTACTCTACGATTACCGTATCCCTCTCCATTGCGACGGGAACCTGTGTGACTTGTCGACTAAGTTACCGACTTTGCAGGACGCCGTGAAGGCGCACCAGAATCAGGTCCGTCAGGATCCCGCCGGAAAGATATTCTTCTCCGGCAATGAAGACAACATCATCTACCGGAGCGCCAGCACGGGAAATCCGAAAGGGATCCACTTCGCATCGCGTACGCTCGTGACGCTGATGAAGGCCGGTTCGTTTCTTCGGTATCTGGAGGAAACCGGAGACCCGGAAACGAATCACTTACTGTCCCAACTGAACCTTGGCGCGAAACCTTCCGCCGCCGATGCCGAAGCCTGGACCGCGCAACTCCCCTTGCAGATCCCCCTCTTCCTTGCCCTCTATAACCGCTATCGCCGGTTCTACCCACGACACCCGGTTTGGGCAGCGGATGCTCAGCAGTTCGATCAGGTCGCCTCCGGCGCTGAGACCTGGCTGGCCGCCGTTGGTCTGCCTTTACCGCCCAAGGCGGACTGTATTCTGCAGTTCAGATACCCGGTCAGCGCCGTGCCCGTATTGGCCCGGCCGACCCAACTGGAGGCCGGCTGGTTCGCCTATCACTTTCCCTCGCCGCCCTGCGCTCTGCCCGAAGATGGCGGTTATACTCTGAATCTAATCGCCAGCCGCCTCTCCGCGCCGGCCGTGCTAGTGAACGAGTTCATCCATGAGCAGATCGACCTCGGTCCCCGATACTTCCACGCCTACGGCATCGCTGGCCCCCTCGACCCGAAAAAGCAGGAGGCGGAGATTCCCGAACGCCGCCTCAGTCACCACCGCATCCTGCGCGAACGCTACTCGGACTCCGAAATCAACTCCTGGATGCTCAGCCCCAATGACCTGCCACCGACCCCGCATTCGATATAACATTGACGTAATATCACAGAAAGGTTATGATGTCGAAATACGCCGTCTGGGATTTCATGAATTCGAAACAAATCAACGAGATCGCCCTCTGGGGACGTGAACTCTCGTGGCGCGACCAGGCCAAGCTCGACCAAAAGGTGGCCATGCTGGAGCGCGTGGATCTCGGCATCCTGAAGGAAACGAAGCTCCTGCGTGATCTGGTGCCCGGTGTTGCCGGTCCAATCCTGCGGATCCGGGTGCGCGGGGATCAGGTGCTCAGCCCGCTGCTCTGCCAGGGACCCCAGTCCCCGGCCGAGGAATACACGTTTCTGGCGGGTGCCGTGGAAGTACGGGGACAGTTGGAGCCCGAGGGAGTCGCCGTGTGGGCGGAAGCTCATCGGCAAAAAGTAGAAAGTAGCGAAGGGTGGAGATGCCGGCATGAGTGGTTTGCGCGAAAGACTGATCCAGGCTTTTTGGAATAAGGAGTATCGCGAAAGCTACGCGACGGAGCACCTCAATAGCTCCATCGCTTCGCAACTCGTCACCGTTCGGGAGCAGCGGGGCCTCAGCCAAACTGACTTGGCGAAGCTCCTCGGGACCCAGCAATCCGGCATCGCGCGCATTGAAAGCGAAGATTATGGCCGCTGGAACATCAAGACCCTGCGCGAGATCGCCTTTCATCTGGGCTGCCGCCTCCGCGTCAGTCTGGAGACCTACGGCACCCTGATCGACGAGGCAGAGTCAATCTCGCGCGATAGCCTGAAGCGGGACGCCTTCGAGCAGGATCCCGTTTTCCTGACCCAGGACTCCGTCCGGCGTAGCGCGAGTGAACCTGTACGCTGGATGCAGGACCTCCTGCTCCCCTGGCTGGCTGACAACCATGGAAGTCCAGCCACCCTGCTGGAGTGGCTCAGTGGCCGCTCGCTGCCGCCGTTTGGCGACGACGAGCCGCCCCAAATCTGGATCATGCGCGCGCTCCCGGATGGCCGCCAGGGCACCGGCTACCTCCGTCTGGTGGAGCGTGTCGCCGCCGTGCTCGACCTTCCGGCCTCCGATCCGGCCGCCGCGGGACCCTACGCCGCGAATCTGTACTCATTGGCCGCCGAACTCGAGGCCCCCCGCGAGCTTTTCCCCAAGCTCTATGCCGCTTACCAGGCCATTCTTGACGGCCATTTTGCGCCGCCCCCCAATCAACGCGGCGCCTTGCGTTCTGCCCTCAAGGCAAATCAGTCGGTGGAGATGTCCGATGAACAGATTGAAGCCCTGAAGTCACTCTGGATCGGGATGATCGATGGCGAAACGGAACGCCCCCTGTACGGTAACTTCGTCGACGGCTGGCAAGGAGTCAAGCTCCTGCCGCCGAACCGGAACGTGGATGCATTGGCGCTCGCCCTCAAGCGTTTTGAGGTTCGCCGGATTCGGTCTGAAGACAGGTTCTTGCCTTCCAGCGAAGAACTTCTGCGCGAATTGGCGACCGCAGGGTGTTTCGGGGATGTTAACGCTTGGGTCGATTCGATGATCAAAAATGGCTGGGATGCCGAAGTCACTCAGTGCTGGTGGCTGATGGTGGCGCCCGATCTCGAGGCCCAGTTTCAATTAGTGCAGCGCTGCGAACCTCGAATTCAGAATCTCGTAATCGGTATCGGAATGGACTGGCTTGGGTTGCAAGCGGTGAAGGCACCCGGAGGAGAGGCTCTAGTCTCATTTGAGCTTCCCTTTCGAACTCCCGGTGCAACGGCCGGGGCACCGCAACGTCTGGGCAAAAATTTCAGCGAGGGGCGAAATCCAAGTGAAGAGGGTAGCACGCATGTCGTTGAAGAGTCGACTCTCGAGGGAACACTAAACGGAACTGCATTGCCCATTGAGACTCAAGCCGGGGACGTCCCAACGACTTTGCCGGAGTTGCTTACGATACAGTTGCCCTTGACAAATCCCAACCAGATGCCAACTGGAAAGTCCTTCAAAGTTCGCCACCGCCTGAATAGTGAAATGCGCCCGGTTTCACGCTGATTTTATCGCCTGCCGCACTGCTTTCATTAATGGATCTGCGTTCCACTTCGGTACGATCTTGCTAACCTCATGCACATGCCGCATGGCGATAGCCGCGAGAATGTCTTTTTCGTCCATGTTGGAGTGGATCACCACTGGCGTTTCCTTAGTTGCCTGCGCTTGACGCAGCATTTGTAGGCAGCGGATTCCAGCCCGGAAATAACCATCCTCCAGGACATCGGCGTCAGGCTTTCTCGCTTCGGGCGAAGGGTCAACCCAACGGATCATCACGTCGAGAATGATTAGGTCATATCCAGCTTGCTGAATCTGCTCAAACCTGTCCCGAAACTCCTGCTCGGTACCAACGACCTCAACCTCAGCGTCATTAAACTCCGGAGCGGCAAGGATATCCTGCCGCATCTCTTCCGCGAACAGATAATCATCTTCCACAATGAGAATTTTCATAGTGTCTAAACTTTCGCTAGCGCGCCAGCCACGGGAAATAGCAGGCGGAACTCTGTAACTCCCTGGGAGTTCGTGGGGACGATCTCCAGGTGACCCTTGTGCGCCTCCAATATCTCCTCCACTAAGTGCAGCCCGATTCCCGAACCTTCCTGCTTTCTCCAGATTACCGTGTCGGAGCGCTGCCCGCGATCGGCCAAAGTTCTGGCCTCCTCCGGGCTAACGGCAACGCCCCGGTTGGAGACGCCGATGTAGAAATACCCGCCGTTCCGCGCTAAACCGCCACGAATCCGAACTTCCGTCTTCGGGAAGCTATACTTGGCGGCGTTGTCCAGTAAGTTGCCCACCATCTGATCGAGCAGGCCAAGATCGGCCTGCGCGACCACGTGATCCAACACCTGGAAACTTTCGGCGTCCACCTTAAAGACAATCGAACGCTTCGGATCCAGTAGCAAAGCATGATCGCGCGCGGCCTCCTCTAGGGACTTCACCAGCAATTCACGATCCAGCGTCGTTTCCACAATCGTGGGTTTCGTATCGTTGGCGATCTCCGCAAAGAACCTGACATTCTTTACGATCTGTTCTGAACGCCGGCACAGCCCGCGCAGCGCAGAGACCTCTGCCGACAGATCGGGCCGGCCAGCCACCCGCTCGGCCAGACGCGTCGCCCGGCGCATTGCCAGAAACATTGGCGTCTTTAGCTGGTGTGCAAGATTCTCAAATGTCATACTCTGCGCGTTCAGCGAACTGGAGAGGCGGCGCTTCGCCGCACTGAGTTCGCCGATCTTGCGCCCCAGTGAAATATAGAGTCCCAACTGCCGCCCGATCATCTCGGCTACGTTCTTGGCCCGGTCGGGGAATGCGGCTGGGCGCTCACTTCGAAGATCGAAGGTTCCGAAGAATTCCTCCCCCGCGATGATCGGTGCCACGATCATGCTTCGCGATTCTGGAAAAGAGTGCGAAATGAACTCTGACTTGGGCAGATCCGGGATCCAGAGAGTTCGCCGTTCCCGGTGCACCCACGCTCCCGCCGTATTGGTGTCTTTGCCTTTCAATGGGAAGCGGAGCTTCCTCCGGCGTTCGATCTCCTTCGCCGATCCCGAATGCCAAGCCTCGCCCAAAGTTTCCGCAATCTCCAGGAATTCGCCCGTGGGATCCACCAGCCGCACGCTCAGATTGGATGCCTCCGGGATGGCTTCCGCCGCTACGCTCATGGCGCTGACCAGCAGCTGCTTCTGATAGTTCTGCGGGGCGGGCATATTCCAGCCGTCATGCACCTGCTGATTCAGACGCGTTAGCCCTTTCACGAGACTCTCGAGCCACTGCGCCTCCCGCCGCAATCGATCTTCGCGCCGCCGGATCCCGACCCAGTCCCCTACTTGGCCCGCCACTAACACCAGGAACTCTAGGTGGCGTTTATCGAAGTAATAGGGGCCGGTTCGTGACATACAAGTGCGTAGCACCCCATAGTTCCTTACCCCATCCAGAATCGGCGCGGCCAACCAACCCAACGGCGGTAACTCGCCTTCCACCGAGGCTTTCACGTGTTCTCCCGCCACGTCTTCAAGGTCGAATGTCGGATCGCCGATCTTCAGACTCTCCACGAGATTCGGCTCCTTCGTTTCGAAAACCTTGCCGGTTAAACTTTCTCCTTTCCGAAAGCTTCGCTGATGGTGCTCCTCGCGAAACGGCCACTGCGTACCTTCGAGGTGAATGGTGTCACCGCCGTTGGAAGGAACGAGGTAAATGGAGGACTCAAAGGTATTAAACGTCTCCGCCACTCGCGCCGCCACCTGGTCCAGCGTCTTCGACATCTTCGAGTCCCGCCGGCCCGGCTTCAGCAATTCGCCAACCGTCCGCCAAAGGTCGAAGCCAGCCTGATTGACGATGTTCACCGAAAGTTGCGGGATCATCGGCGCAACGGCGACAAAGGCTTCGATCGCCTCCTCCATCAGTTCTCCCTCTGAGCACCGGCAGAGGTTCACCGCACCGTACAGTTCACTGCCCAGCCAAACGGGTAAGCTGACGAAACTCCTCAGGCCGAGCTCCTTGGCGATCGGCGAGCGTGAGTCCTCTTCAAAGACCCGGCTCCCCAACCTTTCGACGGGTACCCTCGCTGCTTGCGGTGGCCCGGCCGCTCCCGCCGCCCGCAGCACATTCGCGCCGGTTCTCGATTCCATCGTCAATTTGCGCCACACCGGTTTCTCGTGTTCGCGAAAGTACTGCGCCGTGGCAATCAGTTCCCGCTCCCGGAGCCGCTGTCCCCTCTTCAGGGGCGTCAACTGGAACAGCACACAGCCGTCGGCGCCCAGGTCCTCGGCCAACGTCCTCAGCAGAGCCGCCACCCCGGAGAAGGTCTTCTGCGCCGCTGCCTGCTCCACCAGCTTCACGGCGAGCTGAGCCGGATGAAACATCCCTGGGGCCTGATCGACCGGGCTTAAGGAAGGCATAACAAAGATGGTATATTCAGTTTTTCCGGAAAGCAAGCCCAATTTCCAGTTGCAGATCCATAGAAGAGCCCTGTGTCGGCCCAAGCGGGGTAAGGACGTGGTTGAACCGCCAGCTGCCAGTTGCAGCAACTCACGGCATCCAGCCCACAGCGACAGCTGTGCGGATAACTAGGGGTGCTACCCGCCTCGCGAAAGCACTAAGATCTGGTACATTCCGCCTGCCCGTCACAACCAATCGAAATTTCCTAACCAGCACATTCCAAGAAACTTACTCCCCACTCACCTCCCGAGTACGAGTAAGCCAATGTTACTCTCATCCTCGGAGGATTGCATGCAAACTTACCGCGACATCGACTACGACTCATTCCTCGACGCCGACTTCGATTCCGACCTTCATTGGACCCTGCTCCCGGCGGCCGAACTCGCCGCCCAGCAGATAGCTCGCGAAGCGGCGCTCGCCAAAGA
>JALHNI010000154.1 GCA_022843605.1 Bryobacter sp. | reverse complement strand
TCTCGTTTGTCCTGTTGCGTTTTGCCTCGGATGAGGCGCCCAGCCTCCTAAATTAAGCCTGGCACCACCTTGCCCCCCCACCTTGACCCCACCTTGCCCCCCCACCTTGACCCCGCACCACCTTGACCCCACCTTGACCCCACCTTGGCACCCCACCTTGGCACCGGCACCACCTTGGCACCTTGTTGAAGATCGCCGGGTAGAGTCGAGGGAAATCCTAAATTAAGCCTGGCACCATCGTTAGCACCATCTTTAATCTAGTTCCTAGGCCCGGGCACTAAGCCCGCTATAACTTTACGCCGGAGTTTTGCAGTCTGGTCAATAGGCGACCAACAGATTGCTGAGACTCTGAGTCGAGGTCTTGCAGCTTAAGCCATTGGATCAAGCCAGATGTCCTGATCGGCTGCCGAAACTTCCAATCTACAAGGGAAATGTTTGCGAAAGAGCTTCCGATCGCGAGACACGTGCGAGACACTAACTCGCGCGTGAGCGGCCCCTGCTTAAGGAGAGGCTCAAGAAAGGCAGCACTCGAGTCTCCAAAGTACTGAAACGCTTGGAAAAAGATGCCAAACGTCAGGGGTGATGCATCAAACAAAAATGCTTGGACCATCTTCGCCTTCTGGGCATCCGTCATGGTTTAAGCCAGTAGAACCAATCATTTGCCTGAGACGTGCCGTGTCCACCGCCGTAGGAGATTAAGGTAATCGTGCGACAGCCTCTCGGAAACCATGTTCCCGCGTACCAAACTCGGAATGCTTGGGTGAACACATCGGCCTTCGGCGCGCCGTTAGCGCAGCCACCGAACGGATTGTCTAAATTAAGCCTGGCACCATCTTTCGCCGGCACCCCCTTTGCCTCCTTGGCCATTTTCGGCTCACTTCTCCAGTTTCGCGACGATTAGCGCTTCTCGCACGTAGTGCCACAGCAGCCCTAAATAAACGCCTATCAACACTAACCTAGCCGACCACTTCGCCCATAATTCTGACCCACGAGTATACCCACCGATTCCCCAGATGCGATATCTATCGCCAAAACCCTTCGTATCACGCTCCAAGAAGAAGTTCACCAAGCCGACCAGCAGTAGCAATATTGCAAGCGGAGGTGATCCCAAAGGATCATAACTGTAGTCAATCTGTCTCATCTCTCAAATTAACGTGGCACCCCTAACTTCCCCTAAATTAACCCTTCCTGTCAGAACCCTGCTAAGACTAGAATCTGGCGCACAAAATGCCACAACACATTTAAATATACGGAAACCAAGACGAACCGAGCCGCGCCGCGAGTGAACGCGGCTGTCTCCGGAGACCGCCCGGCAAGCCCCCACAATCGATATCTGTCACCCACCCCCACGGTATCACGCTCTATGAAAAAATTGATTAGACCAAACACTAGTACTATGATGGCAACGATTGGATTGGCAAGCGGATCGTAGTCAATTATTTTCATGGTCTCGGCGTGCATCCTGTTGTGGCAGCGGTAACCGTAGTGCCTGTCGTCAGTGAAACAGAGTACCCCACCCCGTAGCTCCAGCCCGGCGGCGAGATTCCTTCACTAAGCCTGGCACCATCTTTCTACTCCATCTTTCTACTCCACTGAAATAGTTCCCGAACTCAATTGCGGCCGCCGCAGTCGAAACTAATCCGCTGACGTTCGGGTAGTCTAGCATTTCCGATGTATATCCCAAATTCACAAAGAACGCGACGTGATGGACCTGGTCAAGTGGAGCCCTGCTGTCTAGATTAAGCATGGCACCATTGTTCTTCCACTGCCGGAGGTGCGATGGCGGGTAGCCATAGGTGTCCGAGGCAACGGTTCTTCAAGCGGTCGAGCACATCGTAAGTCATCGTGCCCTGGGCTGGCGTGCTCGTGATGTTGCCATTGGCGTCGAAAGCGTGCGACTGCACCCGGTTCGTCACCGGATCCACCAGAATCGCCTGCGTCGGCACGGTGCCCTTGATCGCGTTCTGCTGCAGGCGATTCCCGAAGCCGTCGTACAACCAGGAGAGGCCCCACTGCGGCGCGCTGCCCGGGTTGGCGGTGGTTTCGGCGCGCGAAAGCCGGCCCAGCGTATCGTACTGATACTCCAGTTCCTCTCCCGAAATGTAATTCTTCTGCGAGATGAGCTTGCCATCGTTGGCGGTAGCCGAGAAGCGGTACTCGAGGTCGAGTTGGCCGGACACGGTGAGGCGGGTCATCTGGCCCAGGGCATTGTACTGCCGGGTTTCGGTTTGCGAACCACCACCGCTGAGATTGAACCAACGCATCTGGGTGAGTTGCCCACTGACATTGTACTGAACCTTTGCAAAGCAGATCGAGCGCATAACTCGCGCATATCTGGCGGAGTTAGCCCGCCCTTAGTTATTCGAAACGGAGCGCTTCAATCGGATCCAGCGCCGCCGCCTGGCGAGCCGGGTAGTATCCGAAGAAGATACCGATCATCATGGAGAAGATCGCCGAGCCGGCCATCGCCGTAGGCGACAGGACACTGGGCCAGCCGAAGCCGATACTCAAGCCGTAAGCCGTGGCGACACCGACGGCAATGCCGGTTAAGCCACCCAACAAGCCCAGCACCAGGGACTCGATCAGAAACTGCCATTGCACCTGGCGCGAGCGCGCGCCCACGGCCATGCGGATACCGATTTCCCGTGTGCGTTCGGTCACTGAAACCAGCATGATATTCATGATGCCGATGCCACCCACCAGCAGCGATACCGCCGCGATCCCGCTCAGCAGCATCGTCATCACCTTCGAGGTTTCCGCGGCGGTCTCGGCGACGTCCGAGAGGTTCCGTACCGTGAAGTCGTCCTCTTGGCCGGGTCGCAGATTGTGGCGCGCTCGCAACAAAGCCGCGATCTCGCGTTCAGCGGTGGCGGTGGCCGCCTGGTTGACCGCGGAGAACTGCAAAGAAGACACATAGTTCGTCGCCATTAGCTTCTTCATCACGGTGGTATACGGCATCAGCAGCGTATCGTCCTGATCCTGCCCCATCTGGCTCTGTCCTTTGGCCTGCAGCGTGCCGATCACGCGAAAGGTCAGATTGCGGACGCGCATGGTCTGGCCCACGGGATCCTGGCCGGGGAAAAGCGCGTCGGCCACGGTCTGGCCGATCACGGCCACGCGGGCGGCAGAGCGCACGTCAGCCTCTGTAAAGAACTCGCCCTGTGCCACGGTGCGAACGCGAATGGCGGGTTGCGTCACGTCGACGCCTTCGGCCCGGGTCTGCCAGTTCTGATTGCCGGCCACCAGCGGCACCGTAGCGCCGACGGAGGGCGTACCGGCCGCTACTGAAGGAACTTCCCGCAGGATCGCTTGCATGTCCTCCGGCGTCAGCGACGTACTGGTGCCGGCGCCGCCCCGCATGCCACCGGCGCGTTGACTGCCCGCCTGCACGATCAACAGGTTCGTGCCCATGCTGGAGATCCGATCCTGAACCTGCTGCTGCGCGCCCTGGCCCAGACTCACCATGGCGATCACCGAAGCGACGCCGATGATGATCCCGAGCATGGTGAGCGCGGAGCGCGCCTTGTTACGGGCCAGCGCCCGGAGAGCCATCTTGAGGACCGCGGTCTTCATCGCATCACCTCCTCTAACTTCACGGCGTTCGGCGTCGCGGCCAACTCCACCTCGGCATCGCGCCGCTTGCGCACGGGCTGATCGAGAATCATCTCGCCATCTTTCATTACCACCACCCGCTTGGCATACTGGGCGATGTCCGGTTCGTGAGTCACCAGCACTACGGTGATGCCGGCATCGTTCAGTTGCTGGAAGACGCCCATCACCTCAATCGCCGTGCGGCTATCGAGGTTGCCCGTTGGTTCGTCGGCGAGCAGCAAGGCCGGCTGATTGACCAGCGCTCTCGCGACCGCCACGCGCTGTTGCTGGCCCCCAGAGAGCTCATTCGGGTGGCTGTGCGCTTTGTGCGCAAGCCCCACAATTTCCAGGGCCTTCATACTGCGCCGGAGGCGCTCTTCGGCGGGCACGTCAGCGTAGATCAGGGGTAACTCGACATTCTCCACCGCGCTCGTGCGCCGGAGTAAGTTGTAACCCTGAAAGACAAAGCCAAGTTTCTGATTGCGGATGAGTGCCCGCTCGTCTTTGCTGAACCCGGAGACGTCGACGCCGTCCAACAGGTAGTGGCCCTGGGTGGGGCGGTCCAGGCAGCCGAGGATGTTCATCATCGTCGACTTGCCCGAGCCCGAGGTACCCATGATGGCGACGAAGCCACCGCGTTCAATCTCCAGCGAGACGCCGCGCAGCGCATGTACGCGCACCTCGCCCGCATCGTAGACTTTGTGAATGTTCTCGAGTTGGATGACTGGGGTTTGAGTGTTCGGCATTAGAATCTCCTCACGCGGGGTGCGGAGCCCGTGCCCGGGAACGCTGCCCCAGCACCCTGTTTGCTGGCCGCGCTGGTCGCGGCAACCGCAATTGAATCGCCCTCGTTCACTTCGCCGGTGATTTGCGTCACCAAGCCGTCGCTGAGGTCCACGGTGACCGGAACCGACACCAACTCGCCGCCCGAAACCTTCCACAGCAATGACTCCCCTCGTGCCCGGCCGGACTTGCGACCCGCAGGCGGCGCCTGTGCCGCGTTCGGGTTGAAGCGCAATGCCGCGTTCGGCACCGTAAGCGCACCGAGAGCCTCCACCGTGGTCGCCGTCACCGTGGCGGTCATGCCGGGACGCAGTTGCAGCTTTGGGTTCGCCACGTCGACCACCGCTGTGTAGGTGACGACATTCTGCACGACCGCGGGCGAAAGGCGGATCTGCGAAATGCGGCCGGTGAAGGTCTCGCGGGGGAACGCGTCCACCGTGAAAGTCACTTTGCTGTCGGGGTTCAGTTGGCCGACGTCAGCCTCGTCGATGTCGGCGAGCACCTGCATCTTCGTCAGGTCGTTGGCGATCAGGAACAGCACCGGAGCTTGCAGACTGGCGGCCACGGTCTGGCCGACATCCACGTTGCGCGACACCACCACGCCGTCGATCGGCGCGCGAATGATGGTACGGTCCAGGTTCACTCCGGCCACTTCCACGGCGGCCCGGGCTTGCGTCGCTTGCGCCAGAGCCTGCTCCAGTTGCGACTGGGCGCTGCCCCGCTGGGCGATGCTTTGCGCGTACTGCGCTTCGGCCTGCGCCTTCTGGGCGAGGGCTTGCAGGCGGCCCGCTTCATCGGTCTGAATCTGGCGGGCGGGCGCGGCGCCGGCGGCCACCAAGCTCTTGCTGTTCTCGTAGGCGCGATTGGCCTCCAGCAAAACGGCGTCCACTCGGTCGACATTGGCTTTGGCCGCGGCCACGGAGGCCTGCTGGCTCAGCACCGCATTGCGGGCTCCGGCCACGTTAGCTTCGGCACCGGCGAGGCTGGCGCGCGACTGCTTCACCTGAGCCTCAATCTGGGAGGGATCGAGCCGCGCAATGATCTGGCCGGCCTTCACCCGGTCGTTGAAGTCGGCTCGCAGTTCGGAAACTACACCCGAAACCTGCGTACCTACCTGCACCATGGTGACGGCTTGCACCTTGCCGGTCGCGCTGATCGTCTGCCGGATGTCGCCACGTTGGACCGTCGCAAGCGCGTAAGCGGGCGGGGCGGGCGTCGCGAAGTACCGCCAGGCGGCGTAGGCGGCGCCCGCCACTAGCGCTACGCCAATTGCGGCAAGAACATACCGGCGTGGGCGCCGGACCTTCGCCGGCGGCATCGCCGGGAGAGTTACCGGCTCAATACGGTCGAGCGTGGGGCGTTCAATCGTAGCGTGGTTCATGTCGCAATCTCCTTCAACTGAACCCACGATCTCATTTGCCCGTAAAGACGCCGTGTGCGGAAGGGGGTCCGATTGTAAAAGTCCGGTAAAGGGCCTTCGCTTCACCGCCAGGGTGCTTAGCATGGGGATGTGCACAAACTGCTGTTGGTGGAAGACGACGAGAAGTTCGCCCGCCTGATGCGCGACTATCTGGAACCCTTCGGCTATCAGGTGGAATTGGCCACCGATGGGCGCCAAGGCCTGGCCCGGGCGCTCGACGCCGATTACGCTGCTGTCATTCTGGACGTGATGCTGCCTGGCCTGAACGGCTTCGACCTGTTGCGCGAGTTGCGGCGCGAGTCGCAGGTGCCGGTGCTGATGCTCACCGCCCTGGGCGACGAACCGGACCGCATTGCGGGCCTCGAGATCGGCGCGGATGACTACTTACCCAAGACCTATTCGCCACGCGAGTTGCTGGCGAGACTGCGCGCCGTCATCCGGCGCTCGCTTGCCACGGCGCAGAGCCGTCCCAGTGACCTGGGCGCGCCGGTATCGGTGGGCGAGCTTTACATCGATCCCGGAACGCACGTGGCGACGCTCAATGGCGCGCCCCTGGCACTGTCGCCGATCGAGTACGACATGCTGCTCGCCCTGGCTCGCTCCGCCGGGCGGGTGAAGTCACGTGAGCAACTACTGCTGGAGGTCGCCGAAAGGGACTTTGAGTCCTTTGACCGGTCGATCGACGTGCACATCTCGGCCTTACGGAAGAAACTGGGCGACGACCCCAAGGCGCCGCGCTATATCGAAACCGTTCGTGGAACAGGCTACCGCCTGCTGCTGCCGGGCGCGGAAACCCGGCCATGATGACCTTGCGCGCAAAGTTCTTTTGGCTGGCGCTGCTGAACCTGGCGATCCTCGGCGCCATGTTGGCGCTGTTCGTGCGTCACCAGTTGGGCCAGGAGTTCCAGTCGTTTCTCATGGCCACGGCGCGGGAAAAGATCGTGGGCGTCTCCCGGCAATTGAGCCTGGACCTCACCGGGGCGGGCCGGGAGAAGCGAGATGAGATTCTGGCGCAATATACGCGCACCTACGGGGTACGCTTCCGTCTGTACGATGCGGCGGGAAGCCGGTTGGCCGGGCCGGCCCTGGCCGTCCCGCCCGAGGTGGCGGAGCGCTTGCGGCGGCCGCCCATACCAGAGGGAATCACCCTGCCTCCCCCGACGCTGTTGGGGCCCATGCCCTTTCTGGTCGACACGGGCCGCTATTGGGTGGGCGTGCGCACGCTGTTGCCAGGGAATGAGCGGGCGACACTGCTTCTCGAGTCCCCCACTTTACTCACGAATCCGTTCTTCTTCGAATGGGAACCTTGGCTGGGCATTCTCGCCACCGCCATCGTAGTAACCCTGCTGTGCTGGCTGCCGCTGGTGACCGGGCTCACGCGCGACATCCGCAAGATGACCACCGCAACGGCCACGGTCGCCGATGGCCACTTCGACATTCAGGTGGATGCTCGCCGCGGGGATGAACTGGGCAGCCTGGGCCGCTCCATCAATCAGATGGCCTCGCGGTTGCGCGAGTATTTGCAAGGACAAAAGCGCTTTCTGGGCGACGTGGCGCACGAGATTCGCTCGCCGCTGGGCCGGATGCAGATGGCCCTCGGTATCCTGGAGCGCGATGTACCCCAAGAAAAGCAAAGCTACGTGCGCGACTTACAGGAAGATGTGGAGTTTCTTTCGGGACTAACTACCGAGTTGCTTACCTTCGCGCGCTCCGAGATGCGGCAGCAGCCGATTCAACTGAAGCCGGTCGCGTTGCTCCCGCTGGTGGAGCGTGCCGTGCAAGTGGAAGATGCTACGGCGCAGTTGGAGATCGAGCCTGAGTTGAGTGCGTTG
This sequence comes from Bryobacter sp., assembly GCA_022843605.1. Classification (GTDB taxonomy): domain Bacteria; phylum Acidobacteriota; class Terriglobia; order Bryobacterales; family Bryobacteraceae; genus JALHNI01. The sequence continues at coordinate 8,470 of JALHNI010000154.1, read as the reverse complement.
GGCGACGAGAACCTGTTGTTCCGGGCGATCGCCAACCTGGTGCGCAATGCGATGCGCTACGCCGGAGGTACCGTCGAGGTGACGGCGCGCCCCGAGGGCGGGCAAGTGGTGATCACCGTGGCCGATCGCGGGCCCGGCGTACCCGCCGAAGCTCTGGAAGCGATCTTCCAGCCCTTTTCGCGGCTCGACGCGGCGCGCGACCGGAAGAAGGGTGGCACGGGCCTGGGCCTCGCCATCGTGCGCAGTTGCGTCGAGGCTTGCGGCGGCAGCGTACACGCGGAGCAGCGCCCCGGCGGGGGCTTGGTGGTACGCGTGACGCTTACTTGTACGCAATAACGGCGCTGGAGGGGCCCGCCAGGTGGATGACATCGAAGCGCGTAAAACCCACTTCGGCGCACCAACCGCGGAAGTCCGCCGCGGAGTAATCGAAGGCGTCGCCAAACTCGATCAGCATGTTCAAGGACATCAGCAGGCCCATGGTGTTCTCGCGCCGGGCATCGTCGATGATGGCCTCGATCGCCACGAAAGCGCCCCCCTCGGGCAGCGCGTCATAGGCGGCACGGATGAGGTGCATCTTCTTCTCAAGGTTCCAGTCATGCAGGATCATACCCATGGTGATGACGTCGGCTTTGGGGAGGGGATCGGCGAAGAAGTCGCCATGGGCGGTGGCGATGCGGTCGCTGAGGCCGGCCGCCTCAATGTGCTTGCGGGCGATGGGCTCGACGGGCGGCAAGTCGAACGAGGTGCACTGCAGGTGAGCCTGCTGCTTGGCGACCTCGATAGAGAGCACTGCTGCCGCGCCGCCCACATCGCAAAGGGTCTTGTACGGGGAGAAGTCGAACTTGGCGGCGAAGGCCTCGAAGTTCAGGCGGGAGAGTCCGGTCATGGAGCCGAGGAACATCTCCAGGTTCGCTGGATTGGCGTAGAGCTCTTCGAATATGCCCTTGCCGCCGCCCTTGGTTTCGTTCTGCGGCAGGCCGGTGCGCAGGGCTTCTGGCAAGTCGTTCCAGAACTTGAAGAGCCTCGCATTGAGCATCAGCATGATCCCGCCGATGTAGCGTGGCTGATCGCGCCGCAGGTACATGGACGTCGCCGGCGTGTTGGCGTATTTGGCGTCGGGCCCGTCGCCTTCGCGTTCCAGAAACTTCATCGAGACGAGCGTGTCGAGGAAGTCGCTGATGGCGCGCGGATGCAGTTTCACCGCTTCGCCCAGTTCGGCCCCCGTGAGGCGGCGTTCGCCGAGAGTAGTGAAGACATCGAACTCGACGGCGGTGAGGAGGACTTTCGAGGCCCAGAAGGCGAAGGCGGTTTGGAGGATCGGGCCGGGGTCCAGCGGTGGTTGGCTCATGTTGAGTTTCCGATTGTACCCGATCCTCCGGAAGGGTCAAGCCCTACTGCTTAATCAGGGTGCCGTCCTTCTTGCGGACTTCGCCCCAGCCGCCATTGAGGCGCTTGCGCTCGCCCTGTTCGCCGTAGCCGAACGGGTACTTCTTGGCGGCGGTCTCGTTGACTTCGATGCCCCAGCCGGGCGCTTCGTTGGCGTAGGCGTAGCCGTCCTTCAGCGTGGGGACGCCGGAGAAGACCTCCTGGACGCGCTCACTGAAGCCGCTCCACTCCTGGACGCCGAAGTTGTAGCAGGCCAGATCGAGGGCGACGTTGGCGGCGTGGCCCATGGGGCTGACGTCGCCGGGTCCGTGCCAGGCGGTGCGCACGCCATAGGTTTCGCACATGGCGGCCATCTTGCGGCAAGGCGTCAAGCCGCCCATCTGGCTGACGTGGACGCGGATGTAGTCAATCAGACGGTCATGCACCAGCGGGATCCATTCGTGCGGCGAATTGAAGAGTTCGCCCATGGCGATCGGCGTGGAGCATTGCTGGCGAATGTGCTTGTAGTAGGCAATGTCCTCGGGAGAGAGCGGGTCTTCGAGGAAGAAGAGGCGGTGCTTTTCGAGGTCCTTCGCGAGTTGGATGGCCTGGGTGGGCGTGATGCGCTCGTGGGTGTCGTGCAGAAGTTCGACCTCGTCGCCGAGTTCCTTACGGGCGGCGTCGAAGACTTTGAGCGCGCGGCGGCAGTAGTCGTTGGGGCTGAAGACCGGCGCGGTATGGAGCGCCGCCACTTGGCCGCCCTTGAGGCTCGACATCTGCTGGTTATAGTTCTGGCCCTGGCGCGAGCCGTAGGCCGCTTGGCCCGGGATGCCGAACTGGATGCGGACGTGGCGGAAGCCCTGGTCCATGAACTTCTTGGCGCTGTCGATGATTTCGGGGATTTCGGTACCGCCGGCGTGGCCGTAGCAATCGGCGGCCTCGCGGCACTTGCCGCCCAGTAGCTGGTAAACGGGCATGCCGGCCTGGCGGCCTTTGATGTCCCAGAGAGCCTGGTCAACGCCCGAGATGGCGTTATTGAGAACGCCGGAGTTCCGCCAGTAGGAGGAGTTGTAGCACATCTGCCAGGTATCGTCGATGCGATCAGCGGGCTTGCCGACTAACAGCGGCTTGAGATACTTTTCGACGGCCATCACGACTAAGTCGGCGCGCTGGGTGTAGGTACCGCAGCCCCAGCCGTAGAGGCCGTCCTGGTCGGTAATCACCTTGACGGCGACGAGGCGCAGGCCCTGGGGCGCAGTGGCGACCACTTGAATGTCTTTGATTTTGGGAGAGGGGGTGGCGCGGGTGGCTTTGTCCACCTTCACCTGAGCAGCAGCGGGGATGGCCGGCACGGCAGCCAGCATTTTCATGAGTGATCGGCGGTTCATAGGCGATCTCCTTTATATCTTATTTCTTCGGACTCGATTCGAGCATGCGCTTCAGATGGTCGATTTCGGCCTGGATCTTGCGGCCCCGAGAGGTGAGAAAGAGCGTGTACAGGCAGAGGATGGTCCACGCGGCGGCGAGACCATAGAACATGTATTGAAATTCGCGTTGATCCATGGGGTTTCCTTTTCTCAGGCGATGGCGTGGGCGCGGCGGCGCAGCGACTCCACCGCGCGTTGACTATCTTCGAGATTCATCCGGACAGCCACCAGCGCGACGGTCAGCAGCAGGAACGCGCCGAGGTTGTGATAGATCATGGCCTGCATCGCGGGGTCAATAGTGCCGGCGTCACCGGTGCGGATGGTGAGGACGGGACCGGGGTGCTGGGTGCGGTACCAGACGTTGGCCTTGTAGGTGAAATAGACGGCGAAGAGGGCGAAGATCGAGAGTACGGCGGAATTCTTAGCGCGCTCCGAGGGATCTTTGATACCTTCGCGCAGCATCAGGTAGCCGAGATAAATCAGCCAGGTGATGAGGGCGGAAGTGAGGCGCGCGTCCCAGGTCCACCAGATGCCCCATTGCTGACGGCCCCAGATCATGCCGGTGACGAGGTTCATTGCCGCAAGGGCCAGGCCGACTTCGGTGGCCGAGACGGCGAACACGTCGTACTTCCACTGCTTGGTTTTGAGGTACAGGCCGCTGGCGATCGCGGCGCCGAAGAAGCAGGCCACGGCGGCGAAGTAGGGCGGCAGGTGGAAGAAGAAGATGCGATAGACAGCGCCTTGCAGGGCTTCGTCGGGCAGTTGCAGAAGGATCACGTAGAGGTTGCGTACGAAGTAGAGGGCGGCGAAGATACCGGCTCCGTAGATGAGTTTGTCACGCATAATGTTGAGGCCTATCCCACCAGGACGGTCTCCACCAGCACGGCGGCCAGTGAAGTGAAGATGATATCAAACGCAATTAAAACCCGAAGCCAGATCGCATGTTCGGCGTCGATGGGCTGGCCCGCAATCAACAGCGTCGTGAGTTGCATAGCCGCCATCAGCGCGGGAATCAGCATCGGGTAAATCAGCATGGGGAGCATGAGTTCGCGGAGTTGCATGTTGACGGTGAGGGCACCGAACATGGTGCCCAGTGTAGCCATGGACCAGGTGGCCAAAGCACTGACGCCCAGCAAGACGGGAAGTTGCTGGGTCCAATTCAGGTTATAGAGGATGCCGAAGACCGGGAAGCAGATGGCTTCGATGATGGCAATGAGGGCGAAGTTGGCGATGGCTTTGCCGAGAAACAGGGCCGAGCCGGGGATAGGCGAGGCGATGAGCGCGTCGAGGCAATCGTTGGGAATTTCGCGGGCGAAACCGCGGTTCAGAATCAGCGTGCCGGAGAAGGCGAAGACCATCCAGAGCAGGCCGCCGGACATTTGCTCCAGCATTTCGGAGTCCGGATCGACGACGAAGCTGAAGAGCAGCAGGATGACGACAGCGAAGGAGAGCGACGCATTGAGAGCCTCTTTAGTGCGGAGTTCGCTGCGGAGGTCCTTGCCGGCGATGGCGGCGACTTGGCGGAGGTAGTTCATGCCGCAGTCGACTCTCCGTTGGCCGGGGACGCCGAGGCAGTCGGCTCTCCGTAATGCCGGTAAACCCAGCCGGGGTCGACAAGCATGTCGGCGGTGCGGGTGCCGGTGAAGGCGAGTTTGCCACGATTGAGGAGAAGGACGTGGGAGGCAAGTTCGAGGGCCTCCTTGAGTTGATGGGTGGAGAGGACGACGGTGGCGCCCTGGGCAAGAGCGTCTTTGAGCAGGCCTTGCAGGAGGGCGATGGCACGATCGTCAAGCGAGGTGAAGGGCTCGTCGAGGATCAGGAAATTCGGGTTGTGGATGAAGGCGCGAGCGATGGCGAGGCGCTGACGCATGCCGCGCGAGAACTCCCGGGCGAGGCCGCGGCGGACCCGGTCGAGGTCGGTGCGTTCAAGCCAGTGGTCGACGGCTTTGGCCGGATGGTCGATGGCGTAGAGGCGGGCGAAGGTGAGCAGATTCTCTTCGGCGGAGAGTTCGTCGTAGACGCCGATGCCGTGGCCGATGATGCCGATGCGGGCGCGGATGGCGGGTTGGCGCGGATTCCCACCGAGAATGCGGACTTGGCCTTCAGAGGTCTGCGAAAGGCCAGCAAGGATGCGGAGAAGGGTGGTTTTGCCGGCGCCGTTGCGGCCCAGCAAGGCGATGCAACTGCCGGCGGCGAACTCGAAGCTTACTTGCTGAAGGGCGGCGAAGTCACCATAGTACTTCCAGAGCCCGTGCGCTTCGAGCGCAGTCATTTGCCGGCCTTGCGCGCAGCGGGAGCCTGACGGTAGAGCAGATAGAAAGTGGCGCCGAAGATGGCGGCCATCAGGCCGACGACCCAATAGATACGGTCGTAGATCTTGGGGAAGATGGTGTCGATGGGCGGGCCCTGATCTTCCTCTTCGGCGGGCGGCGCGGTGTTGGCCAGTGTTCCGGCGCCTTCGATCGAGATGGCGAGCGGGCCATTCTTCGCGGTGAAGACGGCCGCACCGGTGCGGGGTTCGCTGGTGAGGAAGGTGAGGCTATCGCTCTTGAGCGTGACGCCGCGCGGGGCGATGACGCGGACATTGCCTTGGTGCAGAATGCGGGTGGCGAGGTCGCCGGGCGGGGCGAAGGGGGCGGTCCAGGTAATGTCGAAGCGCGTTTCGCCAGGTTTGAGCGGAAAGTCGACGGAGTAGATGTTGGCTTCGCCGGTGGGCTTAGGGGCGCGCTTGAGGGGCATGCCGCGGGCGCCGCTGGAGGCGTCAACGGTGGCCTTCCCGGCGGACATCGGGGGAAGGAAAAAGCGCATGGTACCGCCCTGCGGATCGACGAGGGTGCTCTGAGTGGGGTTGTCGTAGATGATCGTTTCGCGAACCCGCAGTTGGCCGGGGACCGGCTCAATCAGGATCATGTGCTGACTGGCGGCGGCCAACTGCGGTTTGCGGTTGGTGGAGAAGACGGCGATTTCGACGCCGGTGGTGGCGGCGCCGGGCTCAAGCAGCTTGTTGTAAGTGACACCTTCGAAGATGGTCTGCAGCAGCGCGATGCCTTGGGCCGAGCCTTCCAGCGTGAACTTACCGGCGCCGTCGGTCGTGGCGTTGCCGGCGGGTTGCATGCCCTGGGCGCTGGCCTTTACGAGGCTGACGGCGGCGTTGGGAACGGGCTGACCGGTGGTCTTATTGACGACCGTGCCGTCGATGGCCACCAGGGCGAGGAGTAAAGCAAGGGTCATCTAGGACATCGCCTTTCCGCATTCGCCGCAGAACTTGAGGACTTCTTTGAAGCGGGCGTTGCAGTGCGGGCAGACATACTGTTGCGCGGCGACGGCCTTTTTCCGCGGGGCGGTGCTGGCGACGGTTTTGCCTTCCGCCGCGAGCCGTTGCTTGACGACGTCGATTTCGCCCAGCACCTGGCCGAGTTCCTTTTGTACGGATAACTTCGAGCTTTGGTAGTCGGCGTCGGATAACTTACCGAGGCGGTACTCGAATTGTAAGTCGCGCAGATTCTCGTAGATGCGAGTCTTAATTTCTTCGAGGTGGCGAAAGGGGTCTTCGGGGGCGGGTTGCGGTAAGTCGCCTTCGCGAACGCCCATCGTGTAAGTGATCACCCCGGCGACGAGGAGGATTGAGAGAATGACGACGGTCATTTAGTCGAACTTTGCCATTTCCTTATCGAGCTCGGCGCGGACACGGTCCGCTGATCCATCGGGGAGGGCCTCAATGAGGACCGGCCTGCGGGAGCGCTTGATCCACCAGGCGATTCCGAAGAGGCCGAGCAAAATCGCAACGGGGGGCATTACCCAGCTCATGGCGTTGAAGCCTTCAGCGGGGGGCACGGCCCAGGCTTTGAGTCCTTCGCGTTTGACGAAGAAAGCAGCCACCTGGTCATCGTTCATGCCGGCTTTCTGCATTTCGGCAATCTTTTCGCGGGCCGGGGCGGCGTAGTGGCAGCCGAGCATCTGGCAAGTGCCGACGGTGTTCTTACAGGCGCCGCAGAGACAGGCGAGCCGGTCGCCGGCGCGACGGACATCGGCCGTCAGAAACTGAGTGGGGCTCTGCGCGATGCAGACCGAGGCCACAAAGAGAATGGCGAGACTAGTTTTCCACTGGCTGGGGTTGACGCGCAATGCCGACCACCTCCATTTTGGCGTATTGCATTTTGATCTTACTCGGAACGAGGCAGATCAAAGTGCCGATGAGTAAGACCCAGTAGCCGACCCAGATCCAGGAGACCAGTGGGAAGACGTAGCTCTGGAGGATAACTTTCGAGTCATTGGTGAGGCCGGCGAAGTTCAGGTAAAGGTCTTCGTTAAGGGCGCGGCGGATGGCGACGTTCGAGGTTTGCGAACCGCTGACGGCGTACTTCCGCATTTCCGGCTTCAGCGTCGTAATCAGATTGCCGCCTGAGCGAACCTCGATGAGCGCGTGATTCCAGACGTAATTCTCGTTCTCGCCACCCTTGAGGTCGGCGACCTTGAGGTCGTAGCGGCCGAGCTTGAAGGTAGAGCCCATGGTGGCTTCGACGGTGCGATCCAAGTTGAAGGCGGCGCCGGTGAAGCCGATGAACATGACGACGATGCCCATGTGCACGATGTAGCCGCCGTACCGGCGCGTGTTGCGATGGGTGAGTTCGATGGCGCCGCGCAGGAAATTGACGTTGTCCTTGGCGGCGATCGACTTCGAGCCCTTCCAGAACTCCGAGCCGATGGTGGCAGTGACGAAGAAACAGAGGCCGAAGGAGATGACGGCGTAGACGTGGTGAATGCCGAGGGCAACCAAGACCGACATGAAGATGACCGCGCCGATGGTGGGCATGAGGAAGGCGCGCTTCAGAGCGTCAGCCGAACTGCGACGCCAGGCGATGAGCGGGCCGACGCCGGTGAGGAACAGCAGGAACAGTCCGATGGGGATGTTGACGCGGTTGAAGTAGGGGGCGTCGACGGTGATCTTCTCGCCGGTGACGGCTTCGGAGATGACGGGGAAGAGCGTGCCCCAGAGGATGGCGAAGCAGCTCGCCAGCAGGATGAGGTTATTGAACAGGAAGCTGGACTCGCGCGAAAGGACGCTTTCGAGTTGGGTTTCGCTCTTGAGATACGGCAGGCGGTTGAGGATCAGCCAGACAGTCGCGCCAATGCCGACGGCGAGGAAGACGACAAAGTAATTGCCGAGCGAGGATTGCGCGAAGGCATGCACGGAACTGACGATGCCCGACCGCGTGAGGAAGGTGCCAAGGATACAGAGGAAGAAGGTGGCCGAGACGAGCACCATGTTCCAGACCTTCATCATGCCCTTCTTTTCCTGCATCATGACGGAGTGCAGGAAGGAGGTGGAGGTGATCCAGGGGAGGAGCGAAGCGTTTTCGACGGGGTCCCAACCCCAGTAGCCGCCCCAACCGAGAACGGCGTAGGCCCAACCGGCGCCAAGTAGAATGCCGGTGGACTGGAAGGCCCAGGTGACCAGCGCCCAGCGGCGCGTGGTGTGGATCCAGCCATCGCCGGGCTGCTTGGTGATGAGCGAGCCCATGGCAAAGGCGAACGGAACGATGAAGCCGACGTAGCCCAGGTAGAGGAAGGGCGGATGGATGACCATCGTCCAGTACTGAAGCAGCGGGTCAAGACCGCGGCCATCGTCCATGGGCGTGGCGGCGCGGCCGATGGCAAGGATCTTGAAGGGATGCTCG
>JALHNI010000153.1 GCA_022843605.1 Bryobacter sp. | reverse complement strand
TTGGAAACACGTTTGGAGGGACGATTGGTGGACCAGTGATGATCCCAAAGGTCTATGACGGCAGGAATAAGACGTTCTTCTATTTCACTTGGGAATCCATGCGCTACCCGCGCCAGGGAACGGTGCAGAATACGGTTCCGACAGGTTTCGTAAAAAATGGCGACTTTAGCCGGGAAGGAGTTGCGATCCGGGATCCCTACACGCAGATACCATTTCCGGGCAACGTGATTCCCGGCAGCCGGATCAATGCTGTTTCCAGGCAGGTGATGACGCTCTACCCAGAAATCAATACTGGGTCGACCGATCGACGGACGGCAAACAACTTTCGTCAGAACGTATTGACGAGCGTGAACTCGGATCAGTATGAGACGCGCATCGATCATAATTTCAACGCGAAGCACGCGGTGTTTGGGCGGTTCAATATGAAGAAAACACCGTCGAGTTCGGCCAATAATCTTTTGCTTCCAAGCGATACGGTGGAAGAGAAGAACTATCAAGGGACGGCGTCGTGGACGTACACGATCAAACCAACGTTGCTTAACGAATTCCGCTTCGGCAAGGTGCTTTCCGACGCGGCCAGCACGTTTAACTTCGACGGGCGGTCTTTCACGAATGCGCTTAACCTCAAGGACATTCAACGCGATATCTTCTTCAATGGATTGCCAAATTTTGCAATCACTAATTACACAGGCGTGAGTAAGGGACGACCCGGTTTTTCAGTATCGGATAACACGCAGATTGTAAACAATTTAACGTGGATCAAGGGACGGCACACAATCAAGGCTGGCTTCGATATCCGTCGCCTGGTGGGGCAATCTTCATTGGGTTTCACCACCGGAAACAACTACGGCGACTTCAGCTTTAGCGGAAACTTCGCGGGTGAGCCCTTCGCCGATTTTCTTTTGGGTACCCCGGTGTCAAGTTCGATAGCGATCCTCTCAAGCGACAACGACGGGCGCGCGACGCACTATAAGACGTTCGTGCAAGATTCAATCCGTGTCAGTAGGAAGTTGACAGTGGATCTCGGCCTGCGCTACGAGTTGCATCCTGGCTATGCTGACGCAGGTCTCAATATTGCAAACTTCGATCGCACTATCCCTCGCACGGGCCAAGTGGTCTTAATGAGCGATCCGAAAGCGCGCGAGCTTGTCGCGCCGGGGGCACTGACCTCGATTAATGCCTGCCCTGCTCCAGCGATCAACGGAATCGGTTGCACGCCGATTGTGACGGCGAAAGACGTGGGTTTGCCGGAGGCCCTGAGGAAGACGTATAAGACTCAGTTTCTACCGCGAGTGGGCATGGCGTACCGGTTGAATGACAAAACCACGTTTCGGACGAGTTTTGGTATGTACAACATGATTCTGCTTGGGTCGGTCTTCTTCTCGTTGACCGGAACGGTGCAGAGCGACGTGCGCAACTTCAACAATCTTGGCACGGACGGACGGCCAATTTTCGCTCTACCAGATACACGGACACCGGGCAGCGGCATCCGAGCCGGGGCGGTTGGATCTTTCGAATTCCGGACGGCAAACCAGATCGACTTCAAGCCTCCAACGATGGCCCAGTGGTCGTTCTCCATTGATCGGCAGTTAGCGAACAGCTTGGGCCTGCGCGTATCGTACATCGGCAACAAATCAACCCATTTGCCTTGGGCCCCGGATGTCAATCAAATGGCGCCTTCGACAAATCTCTTTTCTAGCCGGCCGAACACTGATCGGCCCTTCCCGAACTGGGGACTGATCTTTAGCCGTGATGCGGGAGCGAACGCTCAGTACAACTCATTGCAGTTTGAGTTGAACCGGCGCTTCTCGGGGGGAGTCACTTTTACGACGGCCTACACTCTGGCTAAGAATTTGGCCGACAACGCGGGGCCGAATCCTTCGGGCTTCGCGGGCGAGACCGGAGGGGGAAGAGTAACTGACTCTCTAAACAGACGTGGGGACCGTGGCGACGTTTATGCGACGCGAAGGCATCGTTTCTTGAACACGGTGGTGTACGAACTGCCCTTCGGCAAGGGGCGGCGCTACCTAAGCCAATCCAGTCGAGCCGCCGATTTGCTTTTTGGCGGATGGCAAATGTCCAGTATCTTCACCTTACAGTCTGGACCCTACCTCACGCCGACTTTTGCTGCTGGAGATCCATCTGGCACTAACGCCGCGAGCCGTGGCACCCAGCGTCCGGACCGTGTTGGGAACGGGTCGCTGAGCGATCCGACTCGCGAATTGTGGATGGACCGTAACGCCTTCGTGTGCCCGGGGCGAGGAGTTGGCGCGAACCAGTTTAACTGCTCGGTCGGCGTAGTTTCGGGACGCGATCCGGCACCGATCGGCCGGTTTGGCAACTCAGGAGTGGGAATCGTGAAGGGACCCGGTACGTTCGGACTGAATGCAGCGTTGAGCAAGAGGTTTGCGCTCACCGAACGTGTATCGCTGCGGTTGGAAGGTAGCTTCACGAATGTACCCAACTGGACCAATTTGGGCGACCCGGTGGTGAACATTGCCGATAACAACTTCGGACGAATCACCGGCGCCAGAGGCGTTGACTTCGGCGGGGGTCGCACAGGACAAGTGTCGCTGCGACTCCAGTTCTAAGGGATTCAGCGTTTCTCGCGAGGCTCAGCCGCGTTTGTGCGTGGTTGGGCCTTCGTTGAGGCACAGTTCGGGTGCAGGTGTCCTAGGACCGTAGGCTTAGCGAGACCAACTGTTTAAGGCGCGCTCGCGCTCCCAGTGATCATAGGCTTCCATGCGTTCTTCGCCGCTAGCACGAATGTGGTCACCCAGCAGAGTCTTCGCAACATCACCATTTCCTGCCTGAACGGCTGCCAGGATAGCTCGGTGCTGTTCGTGTATGGCGATAAGTTGGGCCGCACTGTGACCGTCCCGGGGAATTGAGAAGATGCGGATGAGGATACGTGTTTCCGAAACTAGCTTGAGCATGCGCTGGTTTGCGGCAGCATGTAGAAGCAGAGTATGAAAACCAAGGTCTGCTTGAATAAATTGGTTCATTTGCCGCTCGGTGAGACGGGGGTGACCATCCTTTTCCAGGGTGATTCTAAGGGATTCACATTCTTGCAGGAAACCCTGTAGCCGCTCGACCACCGGACCATGGAGCGGAGATCTTGCAGCCTTTCCGACAGCATAGACTTCAATCGCTTCGCGGATCTCATAGATTTCAGCAATGTCTGCGCGACTGAGCTTGGCAACAGCCATCGTGCGATTGGGCGCCTGTTCGAGGAATCCTTCACCAGCAAGCTGTCGAACTGCCTCGCGAATCGGAGAGCGACTGCTACCCATCTCGCGCGAAACGGCCAGTTCGGACACGACGGTACCTCCCGGCCAATTGCCTGAGATGATCTGATGCTGAATGAACTCGTAGGCGCGCTGACGAGCCGAAGATGCCTTGCTGGACATAGAAGCAACCATAATATGCCGAATGGCTCAGGGTGTCGACACCCTGTCGACTTCTGGTATACTTCTTCAAGCTTGAAGTGAGGTTTCTCCATGCGAATGATTACCAAGTTTGTCGTCTTCCCGATGCTATTGACCGTTTCCTGGCTGGTAGCTCAAGAGTTCAGAGCGTCTGTCACCGGAAGAGTGACGGATCCAGCGGGCGCTTCCATCGCGGGGGTTGCCATCACCGTAAAGTCGATCGCTACGGGAGTGGTCACACCAACCACGACAGACGAGGAAGGCCGGTATCAGGTACTTTTTCTGAACCCCGGCGAGTACACGCTCACGGCCGAGAAGCAGGGTTTCCAACGCAGCGTACAGCAGGGTCTGACACTTCAGGTGGCGGAGCGAGCGACCTTGGACCTCAAACTAGCAGTGGGAGAGGTCACGCAGAGCATGACGGTGGAGGCAAACGCAGGTGTCGTGGAAATGGAGACGGCTGACCGAGGGCTGACGGTCGATAGCCGACGTGTAGAGGCGACGCCGTTGCAGGGGCGAAATATCTTTGCCTTGGCGTGGACCACACCTGGAGTTGCAGTGACAGGGTCAGTCACACGGCTGCGCCCGTTCGACATCGCCGGCTCTTCAGGTATTTCAGTCAATGGTTCGCGCCCGTCGACGAACGAAGTCCTCATCGATGGCGTCTCAAACCTTTCAAGGGCGTCGTCCGTGGCCTACGTCCCGCCGGTGGATGCGACGGACGAGTTCCGAGTACAGACCACCAACTACGATGCCCAATACGGATGGACGACAGGCGGCGTGGTCAACATCATCACGAAGGGCGGAGGGAACGAATGGCATGGATCGGCATTTGAGTTTCTACAAAACACGAAGTTGAACGCAAACACCTTCAATAACAACAGAAATGGCGTAGCCCGGCAGTCATCCCATATCAACACCTTTGGTGGCTCGCTTGGCGGCGCCATCAAGAAAAACAAACTCTTCTTTTTCGGCAGCTATGAGAACATCCGGCAAGTGATTCCCGATCCGTTCGTGACGTCGGTTCCTACCGCGCTTCAGCGATCAGGCGACTTCTCGAAGACCTACTACGCGCGCGATGCCGCAGGCAATCCATTGGTGCAGACCATCTACGATCCGTTTTCAACCCGGGTAGGAGCTGGTGGAGCATTGGTGCGCGACATGTTTCCGGGCAACGTGATTCCGGCCTCAAGACTGAATCCCATTGCAGTAAGGGTACTCAGCCTGATCCCCCTAGGCAATACTCCTGGCAACTCTCTTACCGAGCTGAACAATTTAGCAACGAGCGGGTCGTCGCGGAAGTTTACAGACTTTTTCCCGGAGTACACTGGCAGAGTTGACTATACAGTCTCCGAGAGAACCCGTATGTTTGTACGCTATTCGCGCAATGCCCTTACCGAAGCGCGAGCCTTCAAGTATTCGACGAATGAAGCGATTAACGTGGCTGACACGAGTGGGAACAGCCCATTTACACGAGAGAATCACAGCGCGATCATCCAGTTGACGCATACCGTCAATCCGACCACGGTGCTGGATTTCCGACTGGGGTTGATGAGATTTCGTTCCCAGAGTGGCTTTTCAGCTGGAGCGGACTATGATCTCGGTAGTCTCGGTTTCGCCCAGCAGTATCAATCACAGGCTGCGCGCAACTTCCCGCGCTTTGCGTGGGCCGGCTACGAGGGCGCGGGGTCGAATCCGGTGCAGATCGATCCAACGGCACAGACGAATTCAGTCCAAAGCTCACTTTACAAAACGATTGGGCGACACTCGCTAAAAACAGGGGTGGAGTTCCGGCTCCAGCGATCCTATTCGCAGACACCAGGCTTCGTGGGGGGAAACTTTACCTTCGATCAGAAGTTTTCAGGGCGCAATGCATTGGCAATTGAACCCAGCGCGGGAAACTCAGTCGCGAGCTTCTTGTTGGGCACACCGGAATCGGGCTTCATCGACGTGAATAGCCAACCAGCCAGACAGCAACGATTGTTTTCGTCCTATGTCCACGATGACTATCGAATCACCGACAAGCTGAAATTGAATTTGGGGTTGCGCTGGGACTATCTGGGACCACTGACCGATAGGTTCGATGCATTGACCCGAGGATTCGACACGACCACGGCTAGCCCGCTTCAAGTTCCAGGCCTTAGCCTGAAGGGTGGATTGCGGTTCGCGGGAGTTGGCGGAAATGACCGCGGCATTTTTGATAGAGACATGAACAACTTCGCGCCGCGGGCAGGCTTCGCGTATCGGTTGAGCGAGAAACTCGTAATCCGCGGTGGCTACGGATTGATGTACGCTCAAACGTTCGATGACCCGGGCGGAGCACCTGGATTTAGCCAACGCACGGGTATGGTCTCGACAATCTCAGCCGGCATTCCATCGAGCACGTTGACAAATCCCTTCCCGGGCGGCATCCTGCGGCCGGTGGGAAACTCCCAGGGCCTATCCACGTTTCTCGGCCAAGGCTTCAACTTTTCTAATCCGAGTCGGGTAGTACCTTGGACGCACCAATTTTCGATCGAGGTCCAACGGGAGCTCCCAGGCCGCGTACTTATGACTGCTGGCTATGTGGGTAGCCGTATTCGGGGTTTGGGCGTGACGAAGCCGTTTAACGAGATCTCCCTGGAGTCTTTCAATCTGGGGGCGTCGGCTTTAACCCAGAGCGTAACGAATCCCATGGCCGGCGCCATTCCAGGTACTTCATTGAACGGAACCACGGTACAAAGGCAACAGTTGCTTCGGCCCTTTCCTCAGTTCCTGGGCATCAATGAGCTACATCGCTCCGAAGGGCAGTCACGCTACGATGGCTTCCAGTTCCTCCTCGCGAAGCGTCTCTCCAAGGGTGTAACCGCAAGCTTGTCCTATACCTACTCGAAAACGCTTGAGCAAATGACTTACCGCAATGCTCAGGACAGCGCGAAGGAGAAGGTGGCAGCCGCCTGGGATGTCCCGCAGAGTTTACAACTAAACGGTGTTTACGAGTTGCCGTTCGGCACAGGCAAGGCGTTTGGATCAGGTACGTCTCGCATGGTGCGCCACTTCATCAGTGGATGGGAGGTGAGCGGCGTAGCTCGACTGCAGAGCGGCATGCCGATGAACTTCCCGACCAATGCGGTTCCGACTGGAGTGAGCCCGAAGTTCGACGGCCAGGATCTGGATCGTTACTTCAACACCTGCACTCAACTGGCGAACGGTGCGACGCGAGGCTGCCTCGGAAGTGAAACCCCTGTGTGGACGATCCGGCAGGCTTTCGTCTTGCAGACCTGGTCGTCGAGAATTACTTCCGTGCGAGTGCCAGGTATTCGCAATCTTGACCTGGCGCTAATGAAGCGGACGGCGCTTACTGAACGTGTTACTTTGACGTTCCGTTCGGAGTTTATGAATGCAACTAACTCGCCCCAGTTCTACAATGGTCCGATTCTCGATGTGAATAGCGGAAACTTCGGGCGCATTTCTGGCGCATTGGATCAAACCAACCTGCCCCGCTTTATTCAGCTCTCGTTGAAGCTTCAGTTCTAACAAGCTTCCGTAACAACCGGCGCAGCATGAGACGCCGCAATCCGGCGTCTCATGTCGTTGACGATGGTGCGGGAGGCGAAGTATAGAACGAAGGTCAATAGGACAGAAAGTACGGGCATGACCAGCATTGCTTGCTGGAGTCCTGTCGCCCGGTCGGTTTCTCTTAGAAGAAGAGAACCTGCGGCGTGGGCCGCACGATGCGCCAAGAGGTCACTTAGCTTACCGGTGAGCAGAGGGCCAAATGATGCTCCGCAGAAGTACATCGCGAGGAAGTAGAGAGCCATGGCCGACCCGCGCATGTTCGGAGCAACCACATCCTGAATTGAGGAATAGACGAGACCGTAGTAAGTATTGAGCATGGCGTAAAAGAGTGCGAGCAGGACTGCGCACAAGTAGAGATCGGTAGAGAGAATCCCCGCCACCGCCAGAGGAACACCGAGGGCCGCAAACAGAGTAGCCCCCAGTAGGCGCCCATCTGCACGCCAACTCACAATGCGATCTCCAATGCTGCCGGACATTAGTCCTCCCGCAATACCACCAAATCCTAGCGCTATGCCAGTGAAGACGCCGGCCTGCGCGACGGTGAGATGATGGACCCGAATCATGAAGGCGGGGGAGAAGGTGGCAATTGCATACATATTGAAATTCAAGAGTGCACCGGAGGCGATGATCCATCCGAAGGTCGGGATTCTGAGCAGTTGTCCAGTGGATTGACGCACCATCACCGAATGCGGCTCAGCCGCGCCACGAGGAGGTTCCTCGAGTTGCAAAAGAAAGCCAATCGCAAACAACGCTGGGATCGCCGCAGCGACCATCGCCCAACGCCAGCCAAAGGCTTGAGCGAGGGGGCCGCTGATGAAGAAGCTAAGAGCTCCTCCAATTGGAACACCCAACATGAAGATACCCAGGGCGCGGGCACGGTTGCGTGGTGGGAATACATCGCCCAGCCAACTGGCAGCGGCTGGAGCAACGGCAGCTTCACCGACAGCAAAGCCAAGTCGTGAGGCGAGAAGCATCGAGTAGGACGACGCAAGTCCGGCCATCGCCGTAAGGAGACTCCAGATGGCGATCGCCCACACCAGCATTGGCTTGCGACGCCACGAGTCCGCCACTTTGCCCAGCGGGACTCCGACTATTGCGTATAGCCATATAAAGGCGGTGCCCAGCCAACCGATCTGCGAATCGGACAACTGAAACTCATGTCGGATGGGTTCCGCCAAGGCCCCCAGCACCTGACGGTCATAAAAGTTCAGAATGTTGATACCCGTTAGAACCGCTAGGGCAAACCCGGGAGACGAGGCCTTCACCATGGACATCGCGGCGTAGGCTATCACATTGCAGCATTGAATGCTGGAGACTGGACGCGGTAAAGTTGAACTCTCATGCGAAGCCGAGCTTGGTTCGACACCCCGGAGTACTATGGATTTTCCCGCCGCGCCTGGCTGCGCAGCGAAGGCTTCTCGAGCGCTGTGTTCGACGGCAGACCAATCATCGGGATCGCGAACTCCTGGAGCGAACTCACCAATTGCAATGCGAATCTGAAATCTCTCGCAGAAGCGGTAAAGCGCGGGGTCTGGATGGCAGGAGGGTTTCCGCTCGAATTCCCGGTGATGTCGTTAGCTGAGATGCTGATGAAGCCAACGGCGATGCTATTCCGCAATCTGATGTCAATGGAGGTGGAAGAGAGCATTCGGGCGCATCCTCTGGACGCAGTGATGCTGCTTGCTGGATGTGACAAAACCACGCCAGCGATGCTGATGGGGGCGGCCAGCGCGGATGTTCCAGCAATGTTGTTAACCAGCGGGCCGATGCTCGCCGGAGACTGGCACGGTCGCAAGCTGGGCGCGGGAACGGACGGGCGCAGATTGTTCGATCTCTACCGCGCTGGGGAGGTGAGCGAACGGGAGATGGGTGAGATTGAGTGTTCGCTGGGCCGCTCGGCGGGGCACTGTACCGTCATGGGAACGGCCTCCACTATGGCGATTCTCAGCGAAGCGCTCGGGATGTCTCCCAGCGGAAGTGCCGCGATTCCGGCCCCCGATTCGAGGCGATTGGCCATGGCCGAAGAGTCAGGCCGGAGAATTGTGTCGATGGCGAAGGAGAATCTGCGTCCATCCCAGATTATGACGCGCGGGGCATTTGAAAACGCGCTCCGCGTCCATATGGCGATCGGCGGGTCAACGAATGCGGTGATCCACTTATTGGCAATTGCGGGACGCACGGGTGTCCAGCTATCGCTGGATGACTTCGATCGTATCTCAAGGGAAACGCCGTGGATTGTCAACCTAAAGCCTTCCGGTGACTATCTGATGGAAGATTTCTATTCTGCAGGTGGCGTGCCTGCCGTCATGCGTGAACTCTTATCGCAACTGGATCAGTCGGCTCTGACGGTGAGCGGTTTGTGTGTAGGCGATCACACCGGAAACGCTGAATGTTACAACCGGGAGGTAGTCCGCGAGAGGGCGAGAGCCCTATCGCCGGAGGGAGGTACAGCGATTTTGTATGGAAACCTCGCGCCGGACGGTGCGGTCATCAAGCCAACTGCTGCTTCGCCAGAATTGCTGCAACATCGGGGTCGAACTCTGGTGTTCGAATCGCGCGAAGAACTAATGGGAAAGATCGATAGCGAAGATCTTCCGGTAGATTCACGTACCATTCTCGTGATGAAGGGTGGAGGTCCACGAGGGGCGCCAGGGATGCCGGAATGGGGACAGATTCCACTACCAAAGAAGCTCTTGAAGGAAGGGGTGCGGGATATGGTCCGCATTTCCGATGCGCGAATGAGCGGGACAAGCTTCGGTACGGTAGTGCTGCATGTAACTCCGGAGAGTGCACTTGGCGGTCCATTGGGCCTCGTGGAGACGGGCGATGAGATCTCGCTAGATGTGGCAGGAAGGCGAGTGGACCTCCTCATCTCGGACGATGAAATGGACCGTAGGCGGGCGAAGTGGAGCGCTCCTGAGCCTGCCTACGTGAGGGGTTACGGGAGATTGTTCCTGGATCACGTGGAACAGGCGAATCACGGATGCGACTTCGATTTTCTGAAATCGCGCTGATCTCCGCGATCATATTGCTGTTCCTGATCGGGAATCGCGCCGCCTATCAAGGCTACTTCTCGGACGACGATTTGGACAATATTGCGAACACGACGCTTGCTGGGTTTGACACGTTCTGGAAAGGCTTCGGCTCGGTCCGCTACGACATATACAATTTTCGCCCAGTGGGTCATGTTTTCTTTCGCTGGATGGCTCAAACATGGGGTCTTCAGTTCACGCCGTATGTCCTCTTGATTCAGTCAATACACGTGTTCAATTCCCTGCTGATCTATTTCCTGGTGCGCAGGGAACTGGGCCGGCGCGCAGCGATGGTATCCGCAGTTTGTTTCATGTTTCACCCGGCCCTGATCGCGGTTCATTGGAAACCTATGTATGTTTTTGATCTGCTGTGTGGCACGGCTTTGATCGGATCTTACTGTTGCTATCGTCGCGGCTGGTGGATCGCAAGCTTGCTGCTTTTTTGGTGCGCTTATAAAGCAAAAGAAGTCGCCCTTTTCTTTCCGGTTGTCCTTCTCCTTGACGAACTTGCAGGGGATCAACAATGGAGACGACTCATCCCATTTGGATGCGTATCCCTCACTTTTGGGATCCAGGCCCTATTGGCGAACCGCGGACGCGGCGAGTCGGCCTATACGCTCAGATTCACCTTCACTGCGCTATGGGAGTGTCTTGTCTTCTATGGCACTAGAGCCTTCGGCATCCCCTGGATTTGGCTCGCGGGCAGCGTGTGGATGAGAGAAAATGAACGCCGCTGGGTTTTCCGCATGGCTATCGGGGCCATCTTTCTCATGGGTCCCCTGCTATTCCTGCCGGGCCGGTTGTTCGCCGTGTATCTTTACATACCTCTTGTTCTGGGCGCGATTGCAACTGGAGCGGCACTCTGCCGTCTTCCCTCAGCGTTGCTCGCGCTATCGCTAGTAGTCTTCCTTGGCGTTGGGCTGCGAGAATTACGCGCCTTCCGAAAGGCTGAGTTAACTCAAGCAATGGCAACAAAAGAGTTCGTCGAGTCCGCGTGCAAGGTCTTAAAGGGAAAAGGAGACATTCAGGAAGCTGTTTATGAGGGTGGTCCAATCGGGCTTAACGAATGGGGCATCGTGGGAGCCCTACGTCTTTGCAGTGGAAATCTGGCCCTTCCATTGCGTCCCTGGAGGATCGACACCCTAAGATCACAAGATACTGTGTTCCGCTGGACCAAAATGCCAAGCTCGCGCGGATTTCTCGAACTGCTTTCGTATGACGGGAGCTTATCCGGTGACTGGTACGCATGGGAGGAGTCGTTCCGATGGCTCGGTGGGCGCGGATCGGCAGCAATCGCTGTCAGTCCCGGCGCGAGCACACTCGAGTTGGATGTGGTCACGGTTCCGGCCGATCATGTTGAACTTTGGTTGAACGGCACATTTGTTAAGGACCATAAGGTCACCTTTCATGGAGAACAGAAAATCGCCTTCCCTGTTCCGAATATTCAACAAGGCACAGCTCTGATTGAATTGAGAGTGCGTCCGACGAAGCAGATCGGAACGGATCCGCGAGCTCTAGGCATTGCATTGAGGTCAATCAGGACGCTGCCATGAGGATAGCGATCGCATTGTTGCTTTGTTTCGCTACCATGCTGAACTACATGGATCGGCTGACGCTGGGAGTCGTTTCCCTCGACATCCGTCGGGAATTTCTCATGGACGAGCGCGACTACGGCCAGATCGTAGCATTGTTCATGCTGGCCTATGCGATCATGTACGCTGGATCCGGCTACATTGTAGACCGACTGGGAACTAAGCGAGGATTCGCCGTTTTCGTGGCCGGATGGTCAGTCGCGCAGATGTTGCATGCTTTTGCCGTAGGTAAGTGGAGCTTGGCGGCCTGCCGATTCGGTCTTGGCCTGACGGAACCTGGCAATTGGCCAGCCGCGACGAAGGCGGTAAAGGAGTGGTTTCCCCCAGAGCGCCGTTCTCTGGGGGTCGGTATTTTTAACTCAGGTTCTTCGCTCGGATCTGCCTTGGCACAGCCATTGGCAGCGGGGCTAACAATTTGGGCCGGTTGGCGCTCCTCGTTCGTAGTTACTGGCGCATTAGGTTTAGTTTGGGTAATCGCTTGGCTTTGGATTTATAGAACTGGACCGCTGGCCAGCCGAGCACCTCTTGCAAAACCAAACTGGCGGAGAGTCATCAGGAGGCGTGGATGCTGGAGTCTAATCCTAGCTCGATTTATGACGGATCCGGTCATTTACTTCGTGAGCTTCTGGATGCCGGAGTATCTCCGAAAGGAGCGCCATTTTGATCTGTCGATGATAGCTCTTTATGCATGGGTACCTTTCGTTTTCGGAGATATCGGATACTTGTTTGGAGGATGGCTTGGCGGAAAGCTGATCGACCAAGGGTGGAGTTTGCCTCGCGCGCGTAAGGCATTACTTTGGCTGGGAGCTGCGTTTATGCCGGTAGCAGCGTTGGCACCTTGGCTGCCTGAAGCCTGGATGGCGATTGCCGTAACCTGCTCTGCGCTATTTGGTCATGCACTTTGGATTTCTAATCTGCTCACGATACCAACTGATCTTTTCGAAGACCATGAGGTTGGAACGGCGAGCGGCCTCACTGGAATGGGGGGAGCGGTCGGGGGCATATTGGCGAATCTCGGTACAGGCTATGTCGTCCGAAACTTCTCCTATGCACCGATCTTTGTTGCAGCTGGTATGGTCCATCTTTCGGCGGCTGTCCTGATTATGTGGCTCCTGCCAGATCAAGAGTTCTCATCGGAGGATGTGCGCAAGTAGCATCAGCAGTGGGCCCCGGTGCCGTTGAGCGGAGCATTTGATCGCGGGGCCACGAGGGCGACGTCGTCGATGGCTACAGGAGCTATGCGCTATTCCAGCGGCGCTTCGGTGGACGCGGGTTCCGAAGAATTGAGTGTGATGGGAACTTGATCCACAATCTCAACGCCAAACCCCTCAAGCCCTGGCACCCTACGTGGGTGATTGGTTAGGAGGCGGATTCGTTTCAATCCGATATCGGCAAGGATCTGGGCACCGATACCCGCCTCATGTTGAGTCTCATTGTGCGGATCAGACGGAGTAAAGCGTTGAAAATCCTCGCCGTGGGTAAGAATACGATCACCATGAGTGCGCAAGCCCTGACCGCTCTGATGGAGGTAGACGACCACACCCGCACCTTCACGAGCAATGGAGGCAAGGGATTGATTGAGTAGTTCCTGGCACTGACAGCGACGGGAACCGAAAACGTCACCATAAACGCAGTGAGAGTGCATGCGAACAAGCCCGGCCGGGAGAGACTGCGGATCGCCCAGCACCAGCGCGAGATGCCGTTCGTGACTCATCGAGCTCGAATAGCTCACCGTTCGAAAGACTCCATAGGCGGTATGAATGCTACCGACGGCCTGCCGTTCAATGAACTGCTCATGCCGCATGCGATAGCGTATAAGGCCGGCGACGGTGATCAGTTTCAAGTCGTGCTTGCGGCAGAAGTGGGTGAGTTCGGGCAGCCGCGACATTGAACCATCGTCATTCATGATTTCGCAGATTACGCCACCCGGGGAGAGTCCCGCCAGACGGGCGAGGTCGACGGCAGCTTCGGTCTGGCCGGCGCGGACGAGAACCCCGCCTTCGCGAGCGCGGAGTGGAAAAACGTGGCCGGGACGGGCAAGGTCATCAGGACGGGTGTGAGGCTCCATGCAAAGCCTTATAGTGAGAGCGCGATCAGCAGCAGAGATGCCGGTGGAGACACCGTGACGGGCATCAATCGACTCGGTGAAGGCAGTCCCAAAGTTCGAGGTGTTCTTGGGCGACATGAGAGGCAACCCAAGGGCATCACACCGCTCAGGAGTCAACGCCAGGCAAATCAGGCCGCGACCGTGCACGGCCATGAAATTGATGACCTCCGCAGTGACGAACTCGGCGGCTACCGTGAGGTCGCCCTCGTTCTCGCGATCTTCATCGTCGACAACAACAAGCATTCGGCCCCGACGAAAATCGTCCAGGGCCTCGGGAATTGACGCAAAAGGCATAAGCTCTTCTATTCTAGGCCATTCTAACCGGTTCCTTTTCTGTTACTTAGCAAGAGAGGCGACCGAATAGACTCGCGCCAAGATGGCGTTCACAATGAATTCGAAAAATATAACCCTATTCTTTTCAGATACTTGCCTTTTTCGGGCGGTCTGGAATCAAAAGCAGGCTTGGTAGTCTCAAATCGGGCGAAGGGAAATCTCGCCAACGGAGCTGGATGCACAACTCGAAAGATGAGGATACACGATGGCGAGATATTGGCTACAACCCGCTGCCCTCCCAGGCTCGCTTCCACCGTTTGACAACCCGCTTCAAGGGATTCTCGGGACCAGTAGGATCGGGGAAAAGTGCCGCCTTGTGCCAAGAGGCGATCCGAAGAGCCTACCAGAATCCAGGCCGCCAGGGGCTGTTGGGAGCACCGACGTACCCGATGCTCAAAGATGCAACGCGGCGAAGCCTTCTGGACATTCTAGAGAGGACGCGGATTCCGTACGAGCTCAACAAGTCAGAAAATTATGTCGTGATAGCCGAATGCCAATCAGCGATCCTATTTCGCTCAATGGAAGAGTACGAGCGCTTACGCGGGACCAACCTCGCTTGGTTTGGACTGGATGAGTTGACCTACACGTCCGAGGAGGCATGGCTGCGCCTTGAGGCCCGCCTGCGCGATCCACTCGCCCAGTCACTTTGCGGCTTTGCAGTGTGGACACCGAACGGCCATGACTGGGTCTACCGAAGGTTCTTGGAGAAGCGGGTTAATGGCTACGGTCTGGTGCTTGCCCAGCCATTTGAGAATCGTTATCTACTAAAGGCGGTTCCTGACTATTACGAGCGGCTGAAGAACAGCTACGACGCAAGGTTTTATGAACAGGAGGCCCTGGGCGCTTACCATGAATCCGGTCAGGATCTAGTCTACGTGGCGTTTCGGCGTGAAAGCAACTTGAAGGCGATTCCACCCGAAACGCGGCAACCGCTTCTCTGGACGCTTGACTTCAACGTTGACCCAATGTGCTCCCTCGTCGCGCAAAGATCGGGAAATCGATTGAATGTGTTGGACGAGATCGTAATCTCGAGGGCATCGACAGAGGAAGCCTGTGAGGAATTTGTGAGAAGATTCCCCAACCATGGCGCTGGCGTCCGAATTACTGGTGACGCATCAGGTAATCATCGTCAGACTTCGGGCACAACCGACTACGACATGATCAGACGATTTTTCGCCCGAGCCGGACAGAGGTCGATTAGCTATCATGTGCCGTCTTCGAATCCGCGAGTCGCGGATCGAATTCGACTCGTGAATGCTAAACTGCGAAACGCGGCCGGACATGTGGAGCTGTTCGTAAACGAACGCTGCAAGGAACTGGTGGAGGATTTCACAAAGGTCCGCTATCGCAACGGGACAGCATTGATTGACAAAGACTCGGATCCGCGAAGGACGCACCTGTCTGACGCCCTTGGCTACCTCGTCTGGCAGGAGTTTGGTCCCCGCCCGGTGGTAGGAGAGAAGAACTTTCCGCTCATCTAACAATTGAGCAAACGAATACAGCGAAATGACCGCAAGGAGTAGTGGACTTATGCTTGATATCACTCGTGAACATCCCGAATATGTGCTGCGGCGCAGCAGCTTCCAGGCCTACCGCGACCTCTATGCGGGCGGCGAGCAATTCATGCGGAACTCGTTTCAGTACCTCACGCCAAGGCACACGGAGCCACCGCGCGTCTACGGTGAGCGGGCCAGCCATTCGTATTATGAGAACTATATCGGCTCAATCATCGACTGGTACGCGGCCACGCTTTTCCGTCGGGAACCCATCATTACGTTGGAGGGTGAAAGCCCGAGTGGCAAGAAGTTTTTTGGCCAATTGAACGACGACTGCGACCGAAAGGGCACCGCGTTGACTGACTTCTTTCGCCAATGCTTTATCGACACGCTGGTACAGGGTGCTTCTCACATCCTTGTTGACTTTCCGCGACTGCTCGACACACCGCTGACGAGGGCAGACGAAGAGGCTCATGGCGTCTCTCGCGCTTTTCTTGTCGGCTACAAATCGGAGGAACTCATCAATTGGAGCCGCGATCCGAATGGCAACTACGAATGGGTAGTCCTTCGCACCGAACAACTACGTCAGGAAAGGATCGATGTAGGTGATTGGACACCTGAGAAACGTTGGCTTTACCTGGATCG
>JALHNI010000152.1 GCA_022843605.1 Bryobacter sp. | reverse complement strand
CTGTCTCGCTCAGCCTTTGCGACCACTTGCGCCTCTTTGAGTACTTCGCGCAACTTTTTACCGAAGTTCAGTTTGCGAATCTCTCGCCCAGCGACAATAAGCGCGGCACGCAGTTCATCATGGGACCGCATCAAATCAGACTTCGGCATCTCCTCCACTTTATCCCGTGACCGCGTCATCTGCCTCCGGGATCTCTCCTTCGCTCTGGCCCTTGGGCCGGGCACAGCTACGCTTGACGGCCTTGCGGCCTGGCCGCGCCACTGCGGGACATCGAGCTTCTGCTTCCGCTAACGCGGCCCTGCAAGGGTGTCGGCTCCCCCGAAATTCGCTGCGCGAACCGCTGCGCTTTTCGGTCCCCCCAACAAAGCAGCTCTCGCCCTTGGGAGCGGCCCCGCTTGCTCCTTTTGTGCCCCGGCCAAGAGCCGGGCGAACGAAGGAGACAACACGGCATGACGAATCAGCCGCTCACCGAAAAGCAGATTGCCAAGGAGATCCGAAGCGCGACTCTCAAGGGACATTGTTATCTCATCCGCGGCGCCGGTACGGACAAGGCCCGCATCTTTGACGCGAAGACGCAAGCCGGCAAATTGCGTGTCCGGGTTTTGGGCTCTTGGATTTCACCGAGCGCTGGCGTCCAGATTGCATTGCACGCCGGCGACCCACGCGAAACCACCATCAGGCTCGCCCACGACGGAGGCTCTTATGTTTAGTCAAGACTTCCGCCCGACATCTGGACGGGTCGCAGCGAAGATGCTGTCCAAGATCAGCAAAGACGCCGTCCATTTTCTCGATCCCAGCGCTGGTAAGGGCGACCTAGCGAAAGCGATCCTGGGCTTCGGTCGAAACGCCCGCGATTTCGGTCACTATGGCAGCAACCGCAGCCGCCACCGTGTTGACGTGATCGAGTCTGACCCCGACCTCATCCACATTCTCCGGGCCAACGAAGACCTAAATTTTGTCGGTATGGATTGGCTCACCTACAGCGGCGTTAGCTACTACGACGCCATTGTGATGAATCCGCCCTTTAGCAACGGCGCCGCTCACCTGATTCACGCGTGGGAATTCCTGCACGCTGGCGAAATCGTATGCCTTCTGAACCAGGAGACCATCGACAATCCGTACACAGACGAACGGCAGCGACTCGCGAAGATCATCGCGCAGCACGGTTCAGTCGAAGCATTGGGACAGTGCTTCCGCGACAGCGAGCGACCTACCGACGTTCACGTTGCCCTCGTGTATATCAAAAAGACTGCCGACGATGACCGCATCGATCTCTGGCACACAGCAGGCGCGGAAAAGCCTATCAACGACGACATCGGTTCGCCTGAAGCTCTCCCGGCTCTCCGCGACAGGCTCGGCAACATGGAGCACTACTACAGCCAGGCGCTCACCGAGATGTTCAAAGCGTTCGGGCATATTCGCAAGGCGTCCTTGTTCATGGACGCCCTCGGAACCGGCTTGCGCGGTCATCGTGAGCACGAGGACATGGGAGTGATCCTAAAGATGGCGCAAGGCAACGTGACCTCAGCTCGCGCCGAATTCGCCAAAGCTTTGCGCCGCGCCGCATGGACTCACGTCTTCGAGCAGTGCGAGTTTACGAAATGGCTCGACAGCAAGCAGTCCGAGGAACTGATGCGGGACGTGGAGCGAACCACCATCGCATTCACCGCCGAGAACATCAAGGGCACGCTCGAGAACATCTTCCTCCAGCGCCAGAAACTTTTCGAGCAGTCAGTATGGAACGTGTTTCAGGCGCTCACCCGCCACTTCAAGGGAAACGCGACCGGCGACATTGGCACCGGCGATGGTCGTAGCGGCTGGAAGACGAACGACTCGTTCAAGGTCAACACCAGGCTTGTTTTCCCCTACGGATGTCGGTATTCGTATGGCAGCTTCGATATCTACAGCAATCGCGAAGCGGGTGCAGTTTACATGGACCTCGACCGCATTCTGGCGGTCCTGGACCGCTCCAAATTCGAAGAGACGTTGACGGTCTGCCAAGCACTGCAGCACCGCTTCCAGTCCTGCCGAGTACCCGGCACTTGCCATTCCACCTACTTCGAGATTCGCTACTTCAAGAAGGGCACCGTGCACCTCAAATGGAAACGCCTTGATCTCTGGGAAGCCTTCAATGTCGCGGCAGCGGCCGGACGGAAGTGGATCGGCGAAAACACCCAGGACGAAACCGCCGCATGACCGCGCCCCAACATCCCCGGCCGGCGAACAGCATCTACCTCGGCAACCGTGGAATCAACCGGCTGTTCGGCGCGCCCCCCAGGGTCAAGCGTCTCGTCTCCTTCCCGCCGCGTCCATGAACCGGGCACAGCTGCGCTTGACGGCCTTGCGGCCTGACCTCGCCACTGCGGGACATCGAGCTTCTGCTTCCGCTAACGCGGCCCTTGCGGGTGTCGGTTCCCCCGAAATTCGCTACGCGAATCGCTGCGCTTTTCGGTCCCCCCAACAAAGCAGCTCTCGCCCTTGGGAGCGGCCCCGCTTGCTCTTTTTGTGCCCCGGTCAAGGCCGGACCAGCAGAAGGAGAACAGAAACGCTCATGAATAGCGCTCAGAACTGGGAGACATTCGGCGTTGACCCAACTCGCCTGACTCACGGCACGTACTCTCACGACACCGAAGAGCAAATTGGAGAGGGCGACATCGTTGCTTCCTACAGTGCCGATCGCATCTGCGAAGGCGCTCCCATCCGCAAACCGTTCGGGTGGAAAGGCGCTTTGTGGGTGTGCGTCAGCATCCAGGGCCGCGGCGACGGAGCGCAGACACTAAAGGCTTACCGGCTCACACCGGCTGCCGTGTTCATGTTCACTGGCGAAGCAACCACCTATGGGCGCAAGGTGTCCATCGAAGAAGGCGATTTTGCGCGCAGTGATCCGCAGGGCTTCTACCATGCCATGACAGTTCAACTTGGGGGCGAGAACATGGTCTTGACTGGCCCTCCTGCCCTATTCGTCGCGGACGAGGCACAACGCGCGGCCGAGCAACTGGCGCTGTTCGCCTGAAGGGATAACGGGATAACCGAATCGGGTGCGCTCGCTTTACACAGGAGTCTGGACACGAACGCATTTCGGGACCACCCTTTCGCCCGGTTTCACCCATGTGAACTCAACGGCATCCGGCCATACTCCTTGATGGGAGAAAGGGACCCCTTTTGCCCACTTCCGAAGTGTGGGACTCTTGAGACCGACATTTGCAACGTGCGAAGCACACTGTTTTTGGGCCTTTCGCCGACGTTGCAGCACTCACCCTTTGTGGAACACCGGATCAGGCGTTGTATCGTTTCCCCAAGAAGTAGCACATGCTTACGACGAGACTTCGACCCAGTCGAACGGCCTCGGCCTCTGAAAGCCCGATCCGTGTATGGGCACCGGGGCTGACAAAGGTGAAAACCCCGCCTATACCCTTTTCCTCTTCATCCGTGACCACGCCGGACGTGCGGAGGTGAGCCAAAACCTGCCCCCATTTGGTTTCGTCGAAGCCCCCTGAACGGGACGCTGAATTCACGCGTGAAATTGCTGTTACCAGAGTTTGCAGCGCCACCCTCGCGTTCGTTAGCGATCCGTTGAAATCTGGGGGCGTCCGCCGGAAGTTGTCGGCCGACATGTTGAGACATTGGATGATGTCCTCGGCCTCAGCAAGATTAGACCGCCTCAACTCGGTGGTTAAATCATCTTCCACGGCATACGTGCCGTCGAGATCAGGTTCCATACGATGGATTGCGCCTCTCTCAATCCTGTAACCTTCTAGTTCTAAGCAAGCAACGAGATCTGCATATCGTTGATCGTGAACGTATTTAGGGCTGGCGCGATACCGCAAGTCCCCTTGGGTTGCTATGACCTCTGACAGAAGGCCTTCAACTCTGACCGGGTCCCCCTCCTGAATCCAGCGTTCAACTTCCTCCACGTGCTGGAGTGGCCCAGCATCCGGTTCGGCATAGTCTGGTGTGCTAACGCCATGCTTTCTAAAAAGGAACTTGAGCCAGTCGCGGCCTTGCAATGCAAGGTACTGGCTGAGGGAGAGGCGCAATCGCGTGTTCAGCACGGTTTTTCAATAGTACGTGATCGCACGCTTAGAAACGTACCCGCCCACAGCACTCATGCTGCTGCACCGGTCACCGGTCAAAAGGGAACTCTTTTGCCCACCTACAAAAGCGCACGTAAATGTTTCCGCGCAGCCGGACTGCGCGTGTTCGTTCGGACGACAGATCCACGCTGACGGCGCAGAGCGAGGAGTGACCCCTCTAACTGGGCGCATCGTTTGGCCGGGCGACCGGGGGCTTTGTGTCGCCTCTCACCGCCCTTGACCGGGCACAGCTGCGCTTGACGGCCTTGCGGCCTGGCCGCGCCACTGCGGGACATCGCGCTTCTGCTTCCGCTCACGCGGCCCTTGCGGGTGTCGGTTCCCCCGAAATTCGCTACGCGAATCGCTGCGCTTTTCGGTCCCCCCAACAAAGCAGCTCTCGCCCTTGGGAGCGGCCCCGCTTGCTCTTTGTGCCCCGGTCAAGAGGCCGGTAGCGAAAGGAGACGCAAGCCGATATGAACCGCCCGGACAGCACTTTCACCATCACCGTTAACCCCATCGTCTACGTCTACAGTTGCGCCGATCGCAAGGCCGAAGAAGACAGAGGATCGTTCGGCTTTCACGATTCAGATCGTTGCCCGAATTGCGTCACGCGCGAGGCCGGCTATGAATTCTGGGGCGAGAACGGCCACATGCAAGGCTCAGCCAGCAACCGTGCCGGCATGGTCCATTGGATCGGCCTGAAGGCTAAACAGCAGTGGCGCACAAAAGGCCACCGCCTTATGGGCTATCGCTTCATCACAGGCGGCACGCTCCGGTACCTCGGAGGCTATCTCGCCGCGGAATCCCAACCTGAGGAGACGCACAAATGATTCACGCTTTCAATTGCATCAACGCCCGATCTGGCTTGCACATTTGCCAGGTGTTTTACCGCCAGGGCACCGGCGAAGCCCCAGCCCGCTATCAATGGTGGCTCGGAACCACCATGCACACGTTTCCCATCGTTAGCGAAACGGCTCTCGCGGATGCGGTCAGCGCTTCGTGCGGCCAGCCAACGAACCTTCTGCCGGTTGCACCCGGCCCGGTCTGGCTTGTTCAGTACAGCATTTTAGACAAACACTATTCCGTGGGTTTTAGCACTCGCGAAGCGGCTGAAACAGCCCTTCGGGTCCTCGCGAACGCCGGACGCACGGCTTCGATTGTAGAGCCGAAACAGACGATCACTCGCGACCAACTCCTAAGCTATCCAGACGGAACTTGGATTATGACCAACCATGCCGCAACTAAGATTCTAGATACGGCAAGCTGGACCGAACCTAAGCCGTCTGGTTTCCTCAATGGGTTCTGGTGGCGTCGGAAGGAACTCATGGATCAGCTGGGGATCGTGCCGTAGTTGTACTGTGCCAGTCGGCTCTCGTTCCTTCCTGTCGGCTCCTTTTCCTCCCTTCATCCTCGGGCACACGCTCAGCCTCTTCCAGCGCCCTGCGGACATCGAGCCTCTGCTTCCGCTCGCGCGGCCCTCACGGGTGTCGGCTCCCCCGAAATTCGCTAACGCGAATCGCTACGCTTTTCGGTCCCCCCAACAAAGCAGCTCTCGCCCTTGGGAGCTGGGGCTTTCGCTCCTCAGGTGCCCCGATGATTCGGGCAAGAAAAGGAGCTTCAGAAACAATGAACCGAGAAACCGTTGTCGCCAACGAAATGACTATTCCAGACTTCCTCCAGCAAGACGGCCGTAGCCTGGAGGACATCATGCGCGCCAGTCTATTTGGTGACGAAAACACCCCGGCTTTGTGTGAGGACGGATGCGAGGTTGAGGCCGATGGCCGCTGCCCGCACGGATGCCGTTCCATTCTGCTCGCAGCCGGCATGATCTGAATTGCAGTGTGGGCCGGGCCATCAGGCCCGGCCCACGTCGTTCATCAACATGCGGACAGCTTCAGCAGCCCTTCATGCCACAACGGGGTCGCCCGCAACTGTCCCGCCGCCACCTTGAGCCAGCATCTGTTCCTGGCGCCTAGTCAACTCCTTGTCCGTCTCCCGCAGGACGAAATCCTGTGCTTCGCGCAACTCCTTGCCTATCAGGGCAAGCTGGCGCTCGAACAGTTCCGCGAGTGCAATCCGCTCACGCTTGAACATCATCATCTGAAGCAGCAACGGATCGCCGTACCCGATGCCCAACTCGTCCTTGTCCGTCATCAACTCGCGCATCTCCGCGTCTGTGGGCTCCCGCCCAACGATGACGGCGAACCGTGCCCGCAGTTCACGATAATTTTCCGGTACGAGGGACCCGCCGATAGATTTCACGACTTGCCTCCCTCCTGCGGCCCTCGCAGCTGCGCTCCGGCCCCGGCCCAGTCCAGCAATCCGATCATCATTCATGATCTCCCTCCCTTTCCGTGGGGCCGGTCGCCCGGCAGCTTCTCTAAGTCAACGCGGACCTTGTAGTTCACGGGTCATCATCGACACCTTTTCAGGCTTCAGATCCGGCCGTTTCATACGGTCAGTTTTATCATAATGCAATCGTGACTGTACTGTAGTCTACTGCCTCTACCTCAGATTGGGCGTCATCAGCCATCGCTCTTACGTCAGGTTCTTTCACTGGCTGCAGTTGGCCCTTCTAACCCTGGAAGTCATAAATTGCAACCTTGACTGTATTTCCCCGCCTCTAGCGGCGATGCGGTTCTGCCATGCCAGGATCATTTTCCATCTTCAAGTAATGCCTTCAAGCGCTGACGGTGCATTCGATCGGCGGGACTTTTTCCGCCTCCATCCAGCCAGGCGCGAAGGTCCGTCACTTTCACCCGGTGCACCACAGGAGGCGGCTGCACGGTCACCACGAGCACGCCGGTACCCGAAGCATCATCGCCACTCCAGCGCCCTTCCCGAAGGGCCTTCCAGCCGCGTACAGCCGCTTCATACAGGGTGTCGCCCTCGACGGTTACAACATGCTCAGCCGGATCGCCCAGCCCTCCAATGGTGACGGTGCATTTCTGAGAGGCCATCGCCACCACCTTACCAGTATTCGCGTTTTGTTCGCCATTCCGCACCGTTACAACTTGATCTCCATTGCGCATCGCCTCCACGCATCCAGAGTCCCTTCAATTCGGCCTCCTTTCCAGTGCATCTCCGTAGAGCGCTATTTCGCCTCCGGTCTTGCGGGCACAGCTGCGCTTAACGGCCTTCGGCCTAGGCGCGCCACGGCGGGACTGCGAGCTTCTGCTTCCGCTACGCGGCCCTTCGGGTGTCGGCTCCCCCAGAAATTCGCTAACGCGAACCACTGCGCTTTTCTGGTTCCCCCAACAAAGACAGCTCTTGCCCTTGGGAGCGCCCACGCTTGCTTTTTTGTGCCCCGCAAGACACGGGAGCGAATAGCAAACCAAACAGGAGATGTACACCATGAAACTCAGCACGAACGAAGTAACCCTCATCGGATTTGTCGGCGGCGACGCCAAGCAGAAGGAGACCAAGAACCACAACCGCTACGCGGTCGTCAACATGGCGACCAACGAGTCCTGGAAGGACAAGCAGACGGGCGAATGGACCAAACGCAGCACCTGGCACCGACTCGTAGGCTACGGCACCACCGGCGAGTCCATGATGAATCTCGCGAAGGGCGCCTTCGTGCAAGTCCGCGGCTCCATCCGCAACTACGAATTGCCCGGCAAAGACGGTCAGGGCAAGCGCAACGTGACTGAGATCGTCGTTACCGGCTTCGCCAAGCTGGACCGGAACCGGCAACCGGTTCCCGAGGAGGCGGCGGCGTAAGCCGCCCTCTCCCTTCGGAACAACAGGGAGATCCCATCATGAAAATCACACCCGCTCTGCTCGATTCGCTTGAAAGCGTTTTGAAGCGCGCCCAAGAAGACTGGGACACCTACTACAACAGCGGCCATGGGCCGCACGACTTCGGCAATCCAGACGAATGGCGACAGCACGTTCGCACCGTCAAGGGAGACCTCCGCCGAGTCCGCACTTTCCTCAACCGCGCGAGCCAGCAGGCTGGCGCAAACCACACCACTCTCACCAAGAAAGGCAACTGCTAATCATGCAACAGACAGTACCCCTCACAACCAGTCCGCGACTACCGCTATCCGTCCTGCGCGAGTCGCCAACCAATCCCCGAACCACCTTCACCGGCCTTGACGAAATGGCTGGGACCATCCGGACGACTGGTGTTGTGCAGGCGCTCATCGTGCGCCCGCTGGCCAAACCGGAAAAGAAGGTGACTCACGAGATCGTTGCCGGCGCCCGGCGCTTCCGCGCCTCGCAGCTCGCCGGAATCGCTGATGTTCCGGTGGACATCCGCACACTGACCGACGACCAGGCCATCGACATTCAGCAGATCGAGAACCTACAACGTGAGGATCTGACACCTCTTGAAGAAGCCCAAGCATACCTGGCGATGCTCTCCCGAACAGGCCAGTCCATCAGCACGATTGCGACCAGAGTGGGCAAAACCGCGAAGCACATTGCCGCACGTTTAAGCCTCTTGAATCTGATTGATGACGCCCGCAAGGCGCTCGACGAGGGACGCATCGGCATTCCCCACGCTCTCAAGATTGCGCCTCTGCCGAAGCCAGCTCAGGCCGGTGCGTTGGAGGCGTGCTTCAGCGAGCACTGGGACCGTGGTCCGATTCAGGCCCTATTGCCTGTCACCCGGCTCGACGCTTGGATTCAGCGTATGGTCCTCCGAGCCTTGACAGCCGTTCCCTTCGACAAGAGCGCCAATGACCTGGTACCTAGCGCCGGTAGTTGCGACGAGTGCCAAAAGCGCACTGGTGCGAATGCCCTGCTCTTCCCTGATAGCGATGGTGACTCCTGCCTTGACGAAGCGTGCCTCAAAGCCAAGATTGAGGCTCATGTTCAACGCACCGTCACCGTCAGACCCGAACTGGTCCAAGTCTCAACAACCACCTTCGCTACGCGCAAAGATGGTCCGGTTGGAGTCAAGGACTACATCAACATCGTTGAGCCACAGAAGAAACCCCGCAGCGGCACCGATCCTGCCCGGATCAAGTGCGACTATGCCCGAGAGGCTATCGTAACTGATGGCCACGACCGCGGTGCCATACGACTTGTATGCGCCGATCCTTCCTGTAAGGTCCATCACGCCAATCCCGAGGAACGGACCGGTGGACCTGCAGAACAACAACGCCAGCAAACGCGCGACGAAGAGCGCGAGAAGCGCCTCAAGATGGCTACGCGGCGCGCTATCGGCGATGCAATCCTCGCAAAATTCAAACAGCCTACGGCGGCCGACTGGCAGCTCATCGCCAGCAGCTCAGCCCGCCACATTCCGCACGAATACCGGATTGACCTGGCCAAACGCATCGGTTGCTATCCGAAATCCAAACAGCCCGGCAGCACCGAGATCCTTGAAGCCATCGAGAAACACATTGCCAAGCTCGATTCGACCGGGTGTATGCGCCTGCTGTTCGACATCGCACTCCTCCCCGACATCCGTAGCCAGTGGTCCACGAACGCCGACGGCAACCTGAAAAAGGTCGCCAGCCGATTCAGGATCGACACCGCCGCAATCGGCAAGACAGTACGCGCTCAGGCTTCGATAGTGACGAAGCGAGCGTCTACTAGGCGCAAGAAGGGAGCGGCCTAGTGGCCGCTTCCCTTCCCCGGAGGTCGTCTTCGCCAACTTATGCCCTCGAATCGAGTGGTTTCCCTCGGTTGTGCGTGGTACTCAGTGTGAATTCCGTAAACTAAAAGACAGGCCTCGGGACGATCACAAGCGCTAGTACAACGCGACTCTTTTAGCCGTGGTGTTTTCGGTCGTCTTCCGCTTCAATCAGTTGACGTGCTTCCGAACTCCAAATACCACGCAGCCTTTTTTGTTTCCCTAGGCTCTCGACTGAAACAAATGCGTGAAGAGCGGGGCTGGCGGCAGGAAGACATGCTAACCCACGGCATTTCGTTGCGGCACTGGCAGCGAATCGAAGCAGGCAAATCCATTACAGTCACGACCCTACTGAGAATCGCTGATGCGTTCGGTGTGCCACCCAGCGACCTAATCCTTGACCTTTACCGCAAGCGCAAGTAAGAGGCTAAGTCCGAAACCGAACCTCGTTTCGTGGCGTACGCTTTCTCAGCCAGTGAGCAATCGCCGTGTTCACTAGCACGTTCAAAGAAGTAGCTCGTTCTTTTGCAATCCGGACCAGATTCTCGAAAGTCTCTCGATCCACCCTGACAGTCGTATCCTTGGCCTTTTGGTCCCGAATAACTACCAATGGTTCACTTTTCAAGTCCACCGTTCGGATCGCATCATTCACGAACCCAGCAAGTTCCCCTTGGTAGCGAACCAAATCGCGCAGAGGGCCGTTCACTGATTCCAATAACCGAACAGCGATCTTCACGGTTCCAGCCTGTTGCGCCTGGGCATCGGTAGACACACCTTTAGAATCCGATGGTTGCAATCGCTCTGTCATGGGTACGAGATGGCTTCCTCACGACCATCATAGTACAGTCGTGACGACACAAGTTTGTGCCCAGAACGCGACTTCTATTGCTTCGCCACCGCCCTTTCACCACCTTGGGGATACGGCCTGTATGGTGCCTCGAAAAGCAGATCTTTGTGAACCCGCACCGAGAATCGAGTGCCAGTGAGAATCCTTATCGTCGGCTGGATGTTCAGATTCTTCCTCGTGATCGCCGCTCCAAGGCGCGAAATCTCCGATGCCGCAGCCGACGTGGCAACATCCTGTGAACTCGGAAGTGAAAATACATTCTGCCGGCGATTCTGCGCAACAACCGCCGCAACGCTAAACGCCGTCGAGAGCGCAGCAGTGCCGAACAATCGCCCATAGTGATGGTTGACCTTGCCGCGAAGGCCGCTCTGGCCTTTCACATCTTGACTCCCCATCCCTTCCAAATCGATGGAGGAGCCGTCAGGGAAGATGACGCGATCCCATACCACCAACAATGCACTCTGCGCGTAGGCCACTTTCGAATCGTACTGCCCCACCAGCCGTGACCCTTGCGGGATCAACAGGTAGTTACCCGAAGCGGTGTCGTAAACGCTCTCGCGGACCAACGCCCGAATCTCACCCGGCAGATCAGAGTTGATTTCCTGCTCCAGAACTGCCGGAATGTCCCAACCGGCTTTCACTTCGAATGGACTCAGCGCCCTCATGCGAGTGCTCTGAACGTAGTTTTTGGCGCCGCCTGACCGTGCCTTTGCGAGAAAGGCGCTCTTAGCGGCTTGCCCGCCGCCGTCATCCTCTTGATCGCGCGGCGCGCCGCTGATCGTGTTTGTGGTCGGTGCCATAGCTCGCGGTCCAGCACCGCCACCGCCAGGCCCCGCGCCACTGGCCGCTCCGCCTAGTGCGCTTACTAAACCGGCAATGTCGCCTTCAGCGCTCGGCAGCTTGCCTGTCCCAGCCCCGTTTATGCCGGTCGGTGCGTCCATTGCCTCGCGCTCTCGGTCAGCTCGCCGACTCGCCGCCTCATTCGCTCCGCTCCCGCCTCCGGTTCCTCCTGTTTGGCCAAGGACTCCCGCGCCCCAGGCCGCAGGCGAATCCCAACCAGGTGGCTGCCCAGCGCCAGGACCCCCTGCCACCGTCTGATAGTTCTGATAACCGGCTTGCCCTTGACCTGTCCGCAATGCTGCTGGCACCGTATTGCTTCCTGCTCCATTTTGGGGCCCTGCCGTTCCCGATCGAGCAATCGTTAGTGGCCCCTGCCCTTTCCCTTGCTCTCCTGGGACCTGAGCCTTACCCTTCACATCCCTTTTCGGAATGAAACTCAGCGGCGGTGGCTCAAGAGCGTCTGGTACCGTCAAGTCCGCCACCGTGCCGCTCGGATTCGAGAACGCCTTGCCGGCTTCCTTTGCGCCCGTCACGCGTCCATCCATGGCCCCGGCTCGCTTACCCAAAGCAGCGGCGCTCGTCTGGCGCGAGAAGATTCCGTAGATAATGAACGCAACCAGGACGAACAGCGCGCAAAAGATCACGGCTCCCAAACGTCTCGACATGTGCCTAGTTCTCGGCGGCTCTGCTCGCAGGTTTATCCCCATGGGTGTTGGATCGACGGGCGCTGTGCCCGATTCGTTTTGCTCGTTCGCCGTGTTCATGGCTGCGCCTCCCCCTTCACTTCTCGGACCCAGTTCCTTTATCCGCTTGACCCGCCTTACTGACCAAGCCCGCTGCGGCGGATTCCGTACCCGCTTCCGTCGCTGGAACGCGCTTCAAATAGGCTTGCTCGATTGCGTCTGGCTTGTTTCCGAAAATTCCCTTGGACATCTCCTTCTTCGCCGCCGCACTGCCACTACGGATGATGTCTACCCGTTGCTGCTTCTTGCCGCTCCCGAGCAAGAGAGCCCCGTGCTCAAACAATCGGTCAACGATATACATGCTGCCCTTGACTCGGTAGTTGACCATCTCCGCGGTCGAGTCCAGCCCAGAGACCACCAAAATCGGGGCTTCGCGGACGGCGGCGCCTTCAGGCATTTGGATGTACGTCTTCTTTCCGTCGTCCATCACCCGAACAGGCCTCAGGAACTCCGTTCCGCCCTCAATCGAATACAGCCAATTCATTGATTCCACCGATTCCACCGGTGTGATTCGAGCCGCTTCAAACTCCTCGGTCGTGCGCTGCTGGGCGCTAGCCGCCGCCCTCCACTTTGCGGCGTCATCTTCGGGATATGAGAAGGCAACCAGTGGCAGGTACTCCTGTTGCCGGCTGACCAAGCGCACGTAGTAGGCGCGGCGGTTCGTCGGGATCATGAGGTTCGTGTCAAGCCCTGCCTCCTTCGGCTTTATCACCACGAGATAGGTAGCCGATGCTCCAGCACCAGACGCCGCTGGTGCTACGCTCCAGCGCACCGAATCGCCTATGTGGGGCTCACCGTTCACTTGCTCGCCCGGCTGCAGCTCCATCACGCATACTCGCAGCGGTGCGCACACTATCGTGGTCAGCCCCGCACCGAACGTGTACATGACACGGCCATCCTTGCCCATAGCCGGAATCTCCAGATCCTTCATCCACTGCGCTGCTTTCGCAAGCGCAAGCTGGCTGGTCGCCGGCACCTGGTCCTCGGGCAATTCAGGCCCGTCATTGACCGCCTTCAGGACCTTCGCCTGGAACTGAGCTTTCGGGTCTGACGCTCCTGCCACCGGAGCGCTCTCGAACGGATCTTTTGCCAGCTCTCTGACCATCTCCCCAAACGGGTACTTGTCAGGCGTTGCCCTCGGCCGCGTCTCTCCGGTTGCGCCCGACTGCTGCGCGAGTGCCCCGCTCACTACCACCAACATGAGAGGTATCAAGTGTAGTTTCATGGCTGAATTCTCTTCCTCGCTTTTCAGAACACTCGCGACCAGGTCGCGTTCGTTACGTAAATGCCCAGCGGATTCCCTCGACCTTCTTCCTCGGTTTTCGGGGGGTTCAGCGCTATCGTGAACATGCCCTTGAAGGCCTCCGGTTTCCCTGCCATCTGGCCCGTCGCCAAACGCTTGGTCTCGGTCCACTCGACTTCAAACGTTTTCTCCACCGTCGTCGCGAGCACCGTCTTGATCTCGATTTCGACCGTACCTTGCTCGCCGCGTTGTTGCGGAGAATTCGACCGATACCAATCGGAGATCGCTACTTGTGCGCGGGAGCCTTGTCCTATCTGAGCGAACACCCGATCAATGAGCGCCCGCTGAGCAGTCCAATCGATCGTGACGCCGCGCCACCGCGTCACGAAATCCGCTACAGATGCTTGCAACACTCGCTCGTCGAGCTTCCCCTGCGTTTCGGCTGCAACCCCACTCGCAACTGGGCGGCCCAACTGATCGATGGCGACTACAAACGGCACCAAGCGGGTTTGCTTGGCGACCATAATTAGCCCGCCTACCGCAATGAACGCGACCGCCATTGCGACAAACGAAACCATCCGCCAGTGTTTCGCCCTCGTGATTAGGTCTCCGTATCGCTCATCCCAGTCGCGCCGCGCCGCCAAGTATGGATTGCGCAAATCCGCATCGGGAGCAGGCTTCGGTTTCTTCTCTCGCGGTACCGCCGCAGCGTCCCGCCCCGTAACGTTCGGAGGTTGGGTCATCACCCCCGGTGTCGTCGTCATAGCTGGTTGCATCTATCCGTCTCCTTCCGTCCTAATCCCCGTGCATGTTCGCCTGCGGGGGCGAACCATGCCCGCCCCCTTCGTGAGGCAACACTCGTTGCATAAAGTAAGCAAGCATCAGCCCGCCTTGAGCCGCCTTCTGTGCATACATGGCCCCTGTCTCGACTTGCTTGGCCACTTTCGCTACGTTCTCCATCGCCGCCGCTCGACTCGGCGGCGCGACTTGGCCAGCCTGACGTTCTGCTCCTGTACCAGCGCCGCCTGGCGTTCCCGACACGTTCGCCGCTCCGGCTACCGGCCCCGAGGAGTTAGCTCCAGCACCGGCGTTTAAGACCGCAGGAGTTCCCGCCCCTTCGGTGTTCTGCTGCCCCCCCGCTGCCGACGCACCGCTACCGCCACCAGCGGCCGAGGGCAGCGGCGGCGGCGCATTCACTCTTCCTGTAGCCACTGGAGCGCCCTCGGCCGAGCTTCTACCCGGCGCATTGTGGCTGCTCACCCCAGCTCCACTCGAAGAAGCCGGTTCGCCGGACGGCGCTCCAGCCGAAGAGGTCGGGCCGCTGACGGAACTTTGCGAAGCCTGCCCATCTCCCGCACCACCGCTGTTACCTACAGCGCCCGCTGACCCGTTTGCTCCGTTTGATCCAGCCGCCCCCGGCGCCCCCGGTTGCCCTGGGGCATACGGCGCTCCATCACGACCCGAACCAGCCCCAGGATTGCCGCCACCGCCCCCCGGAGGCCTCGTTCCACCCCCACCTCCGGCAGCTCCACCAGCAGCTCCGCCACCCGCTCCGCTAGTCGTACCGCCTGCTGCAGCCCCAGCCCCCGATCCACTCACATTCGCCGCCGCCGCCAAGCGCGCCGCCCCACCACCAACGACCATAGCCGCGCCCCGCGCAGCCAGCGCCGCGCCGCCAGCTACCATCAGTCCCCCACTCACGACGTTCATACCCATGCCGATGATGTCTCCGCCCGAAAACGCAGGCGATCCGGACAGCAGCGACGCGGCAAACTTCGGAACTCCCCAAGCCACCACGGCGAAGATGATGGAGCCTCCGAGCATGTCCAAACAGAGTTGGTACGGGAAGAGTGACGTTGACAAAGTTGCGGCCTGCGCAGCCCACCCCGCGCTCAAGACATTCCCGATCCCAACCACCACGTAGAGGATCATGAGCTTTACGCCCACAGCTACCGACAAGGCGAAGTACCTTTCCACGTAAGGCCGGGTGATCGTGTTTCCCCCAAAGCCTAGAAAGATCAACCCCGCCGACACGACGATGTAGCTCTCGACCATCGCCATGATGAGGTTCACGGTGACTACACAAAACGAGAGAAACACCAGCAAACAAGAGATGATGACGACAGCACTCAACGCTGGATTGATGAGGAATCCCGTAATCGCCGAACTCGTCGCCATGTTCACCGCGATCTCGACCCCTCGGTAGAACACATTGCCTGGCGAGACTCCAACGCCGGGCGGCAGACCGGCCGTTTCTTGTCCTATCTGCGTCAGACTGTTCATGATCCGATCTGAGAAATCAACGCCGTTCTGAAGAAGCCAAAAGAAGGCGAACAACACAAGGAGCTTCCTCAGCAACCCCGCCGTAAACCCCTGGAGGTCGGTCCGCTCCAACACCAGCAGCACACCCACCCACGCCATTTCCACCAGGGCAAGTGCGCGGAACAGCCGACCTGCGTAGCGTCCGAACACGGCTACCGCTGGTGCCCTCGCTCCGCGATAAGCGGTCAGAATATCGCCGGGCATTGTGCTTGGCTGTGCCGACGCCACGCCAGCAAAAACTACACCCAGAACAAGGAGAATCAACACCGTCCAAGCAAATCTTCTGCGCCGCCCTGACAGGCGATCCCACGCGCCGGAAGTAATCTTTGTAGTTGTCATTGATCCTCCCCAGGCCATCGATAGTTACTGATTGCCCCCGATGAACGTTCGCCCGTCGTTGCGTGCCGGCGCATTGGTGAAGAACCGCTCCGAGGCGGCTTCACTATTGCTGCCTTGCTGCATCTGCCAGGCCTGGAACGACTGTTTGGATTGAATGTCGGCAAGCATCAACTGACGAAGCTTCATCATTTGCTGAACCGCCTGCTCGCTTAGCTGCAGCCCGATCTGTACAGCCTTCAGCCTTCCGTCAGAGGATCGCGACATCGAACGCAATTGGGTCAACACACCTTCCTCAGCGACCATCTGATTAGCCTGAAGGCCGGCCGCCTTCAACGTTCCGAGCGTTGTATCGAGCGTTGACCGGCTCCAGGTTCTGTACTCGTTGAAGAACTGATTCGGCCGATAACCAAAGCCCCTGAATCGGTTGGTGAATTCCACATCGAGATTCGCCATTGAATACGCGAGCGCCTGGCCCTGCCGAACGACGCCATGGAGCGCACCGATTTCCGCCATGATGGGGCCAAACACTTGCAGGGGCA
>JALHNI010000151.1 GCA_022843605.1 Bryobacter sp. | reverse complement strand
CGATCGCGACGTCGCTCGACCGCGAGGGCGCGAGCCACTTCTCGCGCGAAGACTTACTCGTCCGGCTGCTCGACCACATCGAGGAATACACTCAGCTTTACTGCAAAGATGGCCGCGACATCGTCTATCGCGCCTTCCGCATGAATTCAACTTACGCGCAGGGCAAACGCGTCATCGTCGATCAGGAGGGCCGCACGTTGCGCGGGGTCACCGATGGCCTCGATGCCGATGGCTTCCTGCTGTTGCGCACGGACGACGGCCAGCGCGTCACCATCCTGGCCGGCGGCGTCCGTCCGGCCGTTTAGCGCCGGAACTCCAGGAAGTATTGCGTCGGCAGCATCGTCCATTCCTTGGTCTTTTCGAAGCCCGCGGCCTTCAGTTCCGCAACGCAGTCCGCTTCCGCGATGCGGTCCTTCAGCGGCGGACCCACTGGCGTCTGACGCTTGTGGAACTCCATAATCACCAGCCGCCCACCGGGTCTTAGGGCCTTGGTCAACTTGGTATAGTAGGCCGGCCGGTTCTCGATGGTGCAGGGTGTTGCAGATGAAGATGGTGTCGACGCTCGCCGGCGGCAGTTTGGGATCGTCCGGCGCCGCCAGCACGATCTGGAGCTTCGGTTCAGCTTTCTTCGCCTTATCGAGCAGCATCTGCGCGATGTCGACAGCGTAGACCTTGCCGGCGTGACGCGCAAAGCGCTTGCTGAAGTAGCCGGTGCCGGCGCCGATGTCGGCCACCACCTCGTCGGGCTTCAGGGCGAGCGCCATCACCACCTCGTGCGGCTTCTGCCAGCCGTCGCGGGCCGGATCGTCCAGCACCCGCGCGAACTCCTCCGGCGTATGGTGCATCTGGTGGTCGTTCACCTTCTGGGCGAAGGAAAGCAGCAGGACGAGAGTCAGCATAACTATAATGAAATCATGAAACAGTACGCGGCCCCGCCGCCCATGCAGATTGACCCCGCCAAGAAGTACACGGCCACCTTTGAAACGGCACGGGGCGCGATCGTTTGCGAACTCTACCCGGCGAATGCGCCAATGGCGGTGAACAACTTCGTGTTCCTGGCGAAGGACGGCTTCTATGACAACACCACCTTCCATCGCGTGATCAAGGACTTCATGGTCCAGGGCGGTGACCCTACTGCGAGTGGCCGCGGCGGCCCGGGCTATCGTTTCAACGATGAGTTCACCGGTGGCAACTGGCTGAAGCACAAGGTGGGCTCGCTTTCGGCCGCCAACGCCGGACCCAACACCAACGGCAGCCAGTTCTTCATTACGCACATCAAGACTGACTGGCTCGATGGCAAGCACGTCGTTTTTGGCCAGGTGCTCACGGGCCAGGACGTCGTCGACGCCATCCAGGGCGGCGACGCGCTGAAGTCCATCACGATTACCGAGGGTTAGTTTGTAAGCTCCCCGGGGAGGGCCGGGGAGCTTACTTACATGTAGGCCGGAACGGGAATGCCGAGGATGCCCAGCGTACGTTGCAACTGTGTCGCGAAGTAGCCGGTCATCCACAGCAGCAGGCGTTTCTTGTCCGGATTCTTCTCGTAGATGACGGGATAGTTCTCGTAGAAGGTACTGAAAGACTGCGCCAACTGGAAGGCGTAGCGGGCCAGATGGGCGGGTTCGCCCGAGCCGATGCTTCGGTTCAAGGCCGACTCCAGCTTCGAAACGGCTAAGGTCAACTGCCACAGATTCTCGTCGGCGAGTTCAGCGGCCATGGCTGAAATCTGTTCCGGCGGGAGCTGCGAAAAGTTGGGTAATGTCTCACCCTGATCGACAAGCTTGGTGAGGATGCGTCCGGCCCGAACGGCGGCGTATTGGACATAGGGGCCCGTTTCGCCGGTGAAGCTCAGCGCTTCCTGAAGGTCAAACGCGATCACCGTGTTGCGGGTGAACTTCAACATGAAGTAGCGCAGCGCGCCAATGGCGATTCTGGTGGAGATCTCGACGCGTTCGCTTTCAGCGGCTTCGGCATTGCGGGAGGCGACTTCGCGGCCCGCGGTTTCGATCAGTTCATTCAGCAAGTCGTCGGCCTTTACGCCGAGCCCTTTGCGGCCGGAGACCTCGACATAGGGCTTCTTCTGATCTTCTTCGGAGATGGGAATGCGCAGGTCGATGCAGGTGCGAGGCGTCAAGGCGACCATCTCATAGGAGAAGTGAATCGACTGTTCGGCCTGTTGCTCGTAGCCGAGCGCCCGGAGACCGGCGACGACCACATCCTGCAAATAGGATTGCCGCGAGTCAATGACGTTGTAGACCGTCTTACCGGCCCCAAATTGCTGCGTGGCCGGCTGTGGCGTTGCGGTGGAGACCATCACTCCGGGAAAGCCGGCGAGCGGTTCATAGAAGAAATCCTTGCCCAGGAGGCCGAACTTCCAGAGCTGGTAAGCGATGTCCTTGCCGACGTAGGTGACGGTTCCGTTCGAACGGACAATCACTTTGCTGTCGTCGATGTCTTCTTCTTCGGCGCGAGCGGCGTCGCGGAAGGCCGAGGCCGGCATTACCCAGCAGCCCTTGTTCTTGCCTTCGGACTCGAGGAAGAGCGCTTTTCGTTCCTTCAGCAGTTCGAAGGCGCTGGCCCAGAACCGTAAATGAAGGATCTCACTCTCGCGCGGCAGGACGTCATACGCGATGTGGAGACGGGCCATGGTGCGTAAGTGGCAGGCGACGATGGCGTTCGCCACCAAATGGCCGAGTTGCGAGACTTCGTCGGTCCCTGCCTCAATCGAATGGAGAACTTCAGCGCGCCACGCGAGCGAATCGGGATGCTCTTTGTAATAGCTGGAGGTGCGGGCGTACAAATCCCAGCAATAGTAATCGAAGCGCGGCGCCGCGGCCAGAGCTTCCACCTCGGCGATCGTCTTGTGTTCGAGATACTTGAAGCCCACGACGACGTCGGCCACCTGCACGCCGGTATTGTCGATGTAGTTTTGAACCTCCACCGTTTCGCCGCTTGCGCGGAGCATGCGCACGAACGTGTCTCCGAGGATGGCATTGCGCAGATGTCCGATGTGCGCCGCCTTGTTCGGATTGATGTTCGTGTGCTCGATGATGATCTTGCCGGTTCCGGC
This sequence comes from Bryobacter sp., assembly GCA_022843605.1. Classification (GTDB taxonomy): domain Bacteria; phylum Acidobacteriota; class Terriglobia; order Bryobacterales; family Bryobacteraceae; genus JALHNI01. The sequence goes on along the minus strand of JALHNI010000151.1, from coordinate 13,690 downwards.
GGCGGCGGTCGCTGCTGGCGGCTGGATCAGGCTGGCCAGATACGCGCCACGGTCAAGCCGTACGTTCAGGTATCCATTGCCGGCGATCTCGATGGCGGCCACGCCGGGCAGGGCACCGATGGCCTCCACCAGCTTCTCGGCGATGGCCTTGGGCGCCTGCTTCAACTGACGCGCCAGTTGGAAGGCTACGGGCAGGGCGAACTCGCCGAATTTCGCATCGCGAGGCTGCTCCAGGTGCACGGGAGCCTCGATTTGGAGCTGTTGGGAGAGGCGTTCGGCAACTGCGGTGGGAATGGACTTTTCGAACTGATGGAACACGGTTTCCCCGAGTATAGCAATGCTAAACTAGGGTCGAATGCCGAAAGTTACGTTCCTTCCGGCCGGACAAAGCGAAGGCCAGACGGTCGAGTTTGAATCCGGCAAACTGCCCTACAGTGAGCATGGTCTGCAGGAGAGCCTGCTGGATATTGCCATGCATTTTCACATCCAACTGGAACATGCTTGCGGTGGAAGCTGCGCCTGCACCACTTGCCACGTGATCGTGAAATCGGGCAAAGATCATCTCTCTGAGGCCCACGACGACGAACTCGATCGATTGGACCAGGCTGCCGGTCTTACCTTGAGCTCGCGGCTGGGATGCCAGGCCGTGGTGAAGGGCGATGTCGTCGTGGAGATTCCCAATTGGAACCGCAACTACGTCAGCGAAGGCGGCGGCTCCATGAACCTGGGCGACGCAATTCCGTTCCCTGCCAAGAAGTGAGCGGCTAGACGCCGAGTAATTGATCGAGTAAGTCCGCGCTCAAGTTCAGCCGAAGGATGACTTTCGTATCGTCCTGGCGGATGTCGAGTTGTTCGAGCACTCCGCTATACTCCTTGGGCATCGGTGCCAGGGCGAGCGCCCCACGTAAGGCGAAGGCCAGCTGTTCGGCGGACTTGGCTTCGGGACAAAGCAGAGTAGCTTTCATCTGGAATCCCGTGCTCGCATCGGCCTCTAACGTCAGGCCGGTGAGTTGGAACGGTAGGCTTTGGAGCCCGCTTCCACCGGGTTTCAGGTTGGACAGAAGCCGGTTGACATCGCCAGTCGCCACGCCCCAGATCTGATTTTCCAGCGGAATCGCTTCAATCATGCGCAGCAGTTCGGGCGGCGGTTGCGGATTCTGCTGTTGCCGGTCGATCATGGCCCGCAGGGCGCTGGCGGGGCCGGCCATGGCTGTGGCGCTGTTCAGAAAGCACAGCGCCGCACCCTCGTTCCCTTCCAGGGTGTAGCCTTTATAGGTCATGCGCGTGACGCGATCGCCCTCGATCTTGATGGGCGGTTCCATTCCCTGGCGGAGCTCCGTCGTGCGGGAGAACTTGCCGACCGCCAGAGCAATGGTCTCCTGGCCGTTGGAGACCAGAACGATTTCGTAGATGCTTTTGCGCGGATCGAAGCCGGTACGGGCGACAAATTCTTCGATCGCCGGAATGCGGCGGGTTTCGATCAGGCGCTTGTACAGAGGCGTCTTCTTGAGCCGTTCCAGTTGGAAGCCCACGGCGTATTGCGTGTCCGCCGGGATGACCGCCGCCAGCGACGGATAGATGCGCAGGGGCTTCTTTTCGCCCCCTGCCCAGCGCACCACCGGGTAAAGGAGGGCGAGCCCGAGGATGCCACCGACGTACAGAACGACGAACTTTTTCACCTGCTTCGAGGGTAGCGCGGATTGCGCCCGTGCGACGGTTTTCCAGTTGAAATCGCAGTTCCCGCTAAGGCTCGCTTCGGTTGCCATCTGATATCATGACAGACAGATGAATTCCCCTGTTCGGAGTCTCGCTATGTTTCGCTATGTTGCACTTACATTGGCCCTGGGGGCAATGTTGTTCGCACAAAATTTCTCAACTGTTACCGGCTCGGTGAGTGACGTTTCAAACGCGTCAGTCGCCGCGGCTAAAGTTACGGCGCAGAATCTCGATACCCTCATCACCAAAGAGGTGATGGCGGCCGACGATGGCACCTACACTATCCCTTTCCTTCAACCTGGTCGCTACAAAATCACCGCCCAAAAAGCGGGATTCCGCCAGAGCGTGCAGGACAACCTGACGCTCGAAGTGAACCAGTCCGCCCGCATTGACTTCAAGCTCGAAGTCGGCCAAGTCACCGAGACCGTGGAAGTGACGGGCGGCGCCCCGCTGCTCGAGATCGACAACGCGGCGATTGGCCAAGTGATTGAGCAAAAAGCTGTTGCCGAACTGCCGCTGAATGGCCGCAACTTCGTCCAACTCGCCACGCTTGGACCGGGCGTTACCGGTGTCGGCTTTGGCGCCAAGGGCACGATCATGAGCGGCAACCGTCCCGACGATCTTCGCCCCGGCAGCGAAATCTTCGCCAACGGCAACCGTGAAGGATCAAACAATTTCCTTTACGACGGCATTGACAACAATGAACGTCTGACGCTGTCGATCGTGCTTCGCCCCTCAGTCGAGGCGGTGCGCGAATTCAAGATCCAGACCAGCATGTTCGCCGCGGACCAGGGACGCAACTCCGGTGCCACGGTGAACATCATCTCCAAGTCCGGCACGAACGAGTTGCACGGAAGCGCCTACGACTTCCTTCGCAATGACGCCACCGACGCCCGGAACTTCTTTCTGGCGCGCAAGCCGACGTTGCGCCAGAATCAGTTTGGCGCCAGCCTCGGCGGCAAGATCATTGCCGACAAGCTCTTCTTCTTCGGGAACTACGAGGGCTACCGTCGTCGTCAGGAACGGGCCTTTGTGAACACGGTTCCCACGGCAGCGATGCGCGTCGGAGATTTCTCGGCGATCCGCGATATCTACGATCCCAACACGCTTCGCGCGGCCCCCGGCACGGCGAGCGGCTTTACGCGCGATCCGTTCCCCAACCGCATGATCCCGGCGAATCGGTTCGATCCGGTCACCAGCCGACTCATTCAGGCCTATCCGCTCCCCACGTTGCCGGGCATCGTCAATAACCACACGTCTTCCCCTAAGGAAAAGCAGGACTGGGATCAGTATGACGCCCGTTTGGACTACAACCTGAACGAGAAGAACAGCTTCTTTGGCCGTTACTCGCAACAGAACACCGTTTCGACGCGTCCCAGCACGTTCCTGAATGCGACGATTCCAGGCATGGAAGGAACTTTCGGCCTGGGCAATGAGGATACTTTCGCCGGCGCCTCCGATCTGAAGGCCTTCCACTCGGTGGTCAGTTGGATCCGGACCTTCACTCCCACCCTGATCATGGAAGCCAAGATGGGCTTCAACCGCTTTGACCTCACCTTCCTCCAGGAAGGCGCGGAGCCCGGCGCGCAGTTGGGCGAAAAGCTCGGCGTGAAGGGGTCGAACCAGGGTCCGAACTCCGACGGCATCCCGATCTTCAGCCCCGCGGGCTACTCCGGCATCGGCCAGACCCGCTCGCTGCCCATCATTCGTTTTGAAGACACCTTCAATCCCGCCGTGTCCTTCACCAAGCTGAACGGACGCCACACCACCAAGTTCGGCACCGACACCCGTCACCGCCGCTTGACTCAATACCAGACCAACCGCGGCAACGGGCGCTTTAACTTTGCTCGCACCTTTACCAACGACCCCAACAATCAGGGTGGTACGGGCGATGCGGCCGCGGCGCTCCTTCTGGGAACCGCCAGCACCATCGAGCAGGACTTCACCCTCTTCACCCCCCGCATTCTGCAGTGGGAATGGAACTTCTTTGTGCAGGAAGACTGGCGCGTTAGCGACCGGTTGACCCTGAACTTCGGTCTGCGCTACGAAGTGGACACGCCCACCCGCGAGCTCAACAACAAGTGGACGAACTTCGACGTCATCACTGGCAAACTTCTCATCGCCGGATTCAACACCGATGAGTACACCGGGGTCCGCGCCGACAGGAACAACTTTGCTCCCCGCGTCGGCTTCGCCTATCGTTTAGGTCGTGGCACGGTGATCCGCGGTGGCGCGGGCATCTTCTACAACCCGGCGGGCAGCGAAAGCGTCCTGTTGCGCCGTCATCGTCAGTTGCCGTTTGGCCCCATCAATACCGTGGACATCAATCAGTTCGTCGCCAATCCCCGGCGCGTGTCGGCGGGCTTCGATCCGATTCCGAACCTCGATCCCGCTACCGTGGCCAACAACCCGGTGGGCAACATGCTCGCCGTGGATCCGAACTTCCGTTCCGGCTATGCGCAGCAGTTTAACTTCCAGTTGCAGCAGAGCCTGCCGGGCGCCATGGTGTTCAAAACCGGGTACGTCGGCAATCTTGGGCGCCGCTTGGACAATACCTTTAACTACAATCAGACCGTGCCTGGTCCTCAGGCTCCTGCACTGCGACGCCCCCTCAATGCCCTCGCTCCTCGGGTCATCAACGTCGACTACAACGTCTCCGACGGACTGTCGGCTTATCACTCCCTGCAGAACTCCCTGGAACGCCGCTTCGCCAATGGCATCGGCTTCCTGGCCGCTTATACCTGGGCCCACTCGGTGGATACCGTCGCCAACCAATTCGGTGGCGCGGACAATGGCCCGTTGCCCCAGGACATCCGTTTCCGCCGTAACGATCGCGGCAACTCCGGCTTCGACATCCGGCACCGTTTCGTCTACAGCATGAACTTTGAGACCCCGTTCGGTAAGGGACGAAAGTTCTCCTCGTCGAACAACGCGGTCAACCAGATCTTCGGTGGCTGGGATGCCAACATGATCTTCGTCAAGCAGACGGGCCTGCCGTTCACGCCGGTTCTCAATGAGTCGGTATCGAACGCTGGCGGCAGTCGCCCGGATCGCTACAGGTCGGGTGAGATCGACAACCCGACAATCGCCAAGTGGTTCGATACTTCCTTCGGCACGCCTGCGAATGCTGCCTGGGGCAATCCTGCCATCTACACCTTCGGAAACAGCGGCCGGAACATCCTGTTCGGACCTGGCCGCACCAACGTTGACTTCTCCCTGTTCAAGAACTTCATGTTCGGTGAGAAGTACAAGTTGCAGTTCCGCACGGAGATGTTCAACATCTTCAACCACGCTCAGTTCGATTTGCCGAACACCGCAATCGGCAGCCCGAATGCCGGCATTATCACCGGAATCGTCGGGACTCCCCGGCAGATTCAGTTTGCGCTCCGGTTCTCTTTCTAGAACCAAGGCCCAGCAAAAGAAAGCCCGCAGCTTCGGCTGCGGGCTTTTCTGCATTTCCGGGCAAGAATTTTATCGGTTGCGGATACAATCGCGGTAGGTTCCAGGAACGAACCGAATCGGAAGAGGACTCCAATCATGAAGTTATTGAACACTCTGCTGCTTGCCGCCGCCCTGATCGTCACCCTGCCGGGCCAGGATCGCAAGAAGATCTATGTCGATCGCATGGAGGGGCTCGAGTCCCTCGTGGAGAAGGCACTCGTCGACGCGGGACTCGCCTTCGACTTTGTCGAAGAGGAAAAGCAGCCCGAATTGAAAGCCAATCTCAAGAAAATGCACTCCGCCTACGGTGAGATTCTGTACAAGCACAAGCTGGGACGGAATGAGACTCACCGGTTGGAGTTGCGGGACGTCGAGACCGGCAAAGTGATTGCCTGGCATATGTTCCAACTGAAAGGCACGGACGAGGAGGTCCGCAGGAAGGAAGCTGCCGCCTTCGCCGCTAAAGTGCGTAAAGCGATGGACAAGCAGCTCCTCCGCTGACGCTTACCAGTGGGTCAGCGAGCCGTCGGGACGGTAGAAGACGTTCTTTCGGCCGACGGTCGTAACCTCGCCGATCAGCTTGCATTGGGTGAGATCCACCTTCACTCCCAGGCCGGGCCGGTCATTGATGAGGGCCTTGCCGTCTTTGAAGTCGAGGCACTCGGGCAGGTGCTTGATTGGGCGTCCGCCGTAGTTGTACTCCATGATGACGGGTCCGGCAAAGGTGGAGAGTGCGTTCACGAGGGCGGCAGTGGAGATCGGTCCAGTGAAGTGGGGAACAATGCCGACCGCGTGCGTTTCGCAGATGGCCGCGATCTTCATCATCTCGGTGATGCCGCCCACGTTCGGCAGGGTGGCGCGGATGTAGTCGATGTCATGGTTCTCCACCAGCTTGTTGAAGTCGTAACGCTGACCCCACTCTTCGCCGTGCGTAAGGGGAACGCTGGTCATCTGGCGCAGCCTGGGCAGGTCCTGGTGGGCGTGCTCATCGCGGACCGGATCTTCGACGAAGTAGGGCTCATACTCTTCGATCAGGCGGCAGGCGCGGAGAGCATCGCTGTAGTCGAAGCGCTGGTGGAAGTCGATGCACCAGTCCCCGTCCTTGCCGATGGCTTGGCGGACCTCCTTGCAGTCGGCCGCGACCTTTCGCACGCGCTCATGGGTATTGAAGACGCCGCCTTCGGGCGTGTCGCCGGCACCCATCCGGAAGGCGCGATAGCCGGCGTCCATCGTGGCTTTCGCCCGCTCGCCAATGGTCTGCCGCGGGGCATTGGGCGGCCGCTGGACCCCGCCGGTGGCGTAGCACTCGAGGTGATTGCGGACCGTGCCTCCCAGCAGCTCATGCACCGGCAAGCCAAGCGCCTTGCCCTTGATGTCCCAAAGCGCCATGTCGAGCGCGCCCAAAGCGTGTACCTTCTCGCGCCCTGGCGGATAGAACCAGGCGATGTACATCTCCTGCCAGATCGCTTCGGTCTTGAAGGGATTCTTTCCGATCAGCGTGCCGGCGCATTGCTCGAGGGTATCCTTGGAGCCGCCTTCGCCAATGCCCACCAGGCCGGAGTCAGTTTCCACCGTGGCGATCATTGTGCTCTGGTTGAACAACCGATTCAGATTGGGCGGTTCGTAGATGCGCACGCGGGTGATCTTCGATTTGGGAAGCGCCGCTTCGGAGGGCGTTGGGCGCACCAGATGCGCGGCGCCGGCGGCGGATAGAGATTGTAAAAAGGTACGTCGATTCATAGGAGGCAACCGGAAGGAAGTATATCAGCGGAATGAAAGCGGATCGATGGCGGATAGAGAGGCCATGAAGGTAATCCTGGCTACGATGCTCTTCGTTTCGCTGGGCGGGGCGCAGGCGCTCTCCTACAGTCGCCTTCCGGGCGGGGAACTGGCTCCCTCCGGACGTGCCGACGGCACGATCGCTTATGATCCCTCGTCCCGACAGTTGTACCTATTCGGTGGCCAGGCCGATACTCTGCAGAACGATCTCTGGGTGTATGGGCTCGATGATCGGCGCTGGCGTGTCGTGGCGGCGACTGGCGAACTGCCGGCGGCCCGCTTGGGCCACACCTTGCTGTGGGACGCCCGCCGCGGCCGGCTGATTCTCTTTGGTGGGCAGTCGCGCGGTTTCTTCAGTGATGTGTGGGCGTTCGATCCGGCGCGCGGCTCCTGGCAGCAACTGGCGCGCGACGATGCCGGGCCCAGCCGCCGCTATGGCCACTCGGCGATTCTAGAGCCGGGCCGCGACCGGATGGTGATCTCGCATGGCTTCACCAATGCGGGCCGCTTTGACGATACCTGGGCCTTCGATTTGGCGAACAACTCCTGGCGCAACCTCACGCCCTCCGGGACGAAGCCCGTCCGCCGGTGCCTGCACCATGCTGTCCATGACGCCGCCGGCGGGCGGATGCTGCTGTACGGCGGTTGCGCCAGTGGTTCCGGCCCCTGCCCCTTGGGCGACCTGTGGGCTTTTGACCTGTCGAGCGGCCGTTGGACCGAACTCACCGGTGGCACCAGGCCGCCGCCCCGTGAGCACTATGGTGTCGCCTTCGATGACGCGCGGGGGCGGTTGATGCTGTTCGGGGGATCGGGCGGCGGCCTGCTGAACGACACCTGGGAGTTCAGCGGAACTGCCTGGCAAGCCGCCGTCATTCAAGGTGCGTCCCCGGAGCCGCGCGCCCGTCACCAGGGCGTATTCGCGATGGACCGCAAGGCCGCATTCTTCTTCGGAGGGCGCACCAACAGCGGCCAACTGAGCAATCAGCTTTGGATGCTGGCGCCGGCCATGCAGGGCCCGATAGTCACTGGGGTGCGAAGCGCGTTTGGGGGCGATGGCGTGCCGGTGGCGCCCGGCCAACTAGTCTCGATCTTTGGTAGCGGCCTGGGGCCAACGGAAGGCATCGCATTCTCGCTCAATGAGACGGGGCGGTTGCCGCTCGACGGAGCAGGGGTTAGCGTTACCTGGAACGGCATCCCTGCGCCGCTGAGTTTTGCCCGCGCCGATCAAGTGAATGTCCAAGTGCCCTACGAGCTAAGCGGTGCGATGGAGGCGCGGCTGGTGGTAACGGCGAACGGGCAGATCGCCGAGTCGACGGTGCCGGTGGCGCCCACTCGTCCGAGCCTGTTTAGGGGCGTCTGGAATCAGGACGGTTCGCAGAACTCCTCAGCCAATCCGGCTCGGGGCGGGGAGGTGGTGGTGCTGTATGCGACCGGCCAAGGCGTCACCTCGCCGCCGACCCGGACCGGCGCTATTCCTGTCGGCGGCTACCCAGAGCCCATAGCCGCGGTCACCGTCACGATCGGCGGCGAAGCCGTCGAAGTTCTGTTCCGGGGACAGGCTCCTGGCACGGTGGGCGTCATGCAGTTGAACGTCCGTGTGCCCGACGGCGTTAGGCCCGCGAGTGCGCCCGTCGTGCTCCGGATCGGCGATGCCGCCAGCCAGCCGGTGGGTGTATATCTAGAAGGGTCATGAATCGCAGACACTTCCTTGCCACTTCCCTTGCCGCAAGCGTCGCCACGCAGCAGACGGCCATGGCGCAGCCGCCGACTGATTGGGGTGGCCCCGTGCTCGACATTCACCTTCACCCCCGCCGCGATGAGCACACGGCGATGGAGCATTGCCAAGGGTCCGGCGTTTCCAAGGCCGTCCTGCTCACCAACCTGCGCGATCAGGATCGAGCGAAGGCCGAAATTGCCAAGCATCCCAAGGACTTCATCTGGTTCGCGGCGACTGACCCTTCTCAGCCCGGCGGGATTGAGGCCCTGCGCAAAGCCGTCACCGAGGGCGGCGCGCGTGGCTTTGGCGAAATGAAGCACAACCTGGCTGTTGACTCGAAACCGATGCGCCTGGCGTATGACCTTGCCGCCGAACTCAACGTGCCGATCCTGATGCACTATCAGGAAGTGAAAGGCGACTTCAATACCGGACTGAGGCGGTTGGACAAAATGCTGGCCGCACACAAGAAAACCACCTTTATTGGCCATGCCGATTTCTTCTGGGCCAATATCAGTGCCGACGTGCCCATGGATACCAGCTATCCCGAGGGCAAAGTGAAGCCGGGCGGGCTTACCGATCGGCTACTCGCCGACTTCGGCAATCTCTACGGCGATATGTCGGCCAACTCCTGCAACAACGCCCTCTACCGCGATTCGGAATTCGCTCGCGGATTCCTTGCCCGTCATCAGAACAAGCTGATGTTTGGCTGCGATTGCGGCTGTTACGATGGCCGTGGGACCGGTGGCCATCCTCTGCTCGCCCGTCTTAAAGGCCAATGCACGGGACGGGACACACTAGGACTCCTGAAGAAGCTGACGGAGCCAAAAGTGTTCCGCAAGGTGACGTGGGAAAACGGAATTCGCTTGTTAAAGATTCCTGTGTAAATCGGGCCTTAGTACCGTCGGGTGATTTACAGCAGTGCTCTAGGCCGTTAGCGTACTGGTAGTGGTACTAAGAATCTTCTTGATGTCGTTGGCGGCCGTAGTCCTGCCTGCCGCCGACTTCACGTTTGGCACGATGTTGCGGGCGGGCCTGACGAATGGCGACTGGGAGATGACGACCGGCGCAAGTCCGGGAGACACGAGTCAACCGAACGCCAACGCCTTCCCGAACGGATACGCCTCAAACTACTACACGAACGGCGGGTGGCACTTTTTCGAGATCGGGTTTGACGGTATCAGGGGCTTCATTCGTCTCTACGATGCGCCGGCCCCTACCTCGGGAGCGCAGTCGATTTCCACGAGTTTCGCTGCGCCTGCGGCTCCATCGGCGAATGCCACCTGGACGCTGAACAGCTACCTACGTGCCTCAGTGAACGGGAACAGCTCGAATCGGCCCTATCGGGAAGTCTCGGTGAGCAATTTAACGCTCGGCACCGGCCTTACGGTGATTGCCCCGGTTACCTCAACCTCGTACACTGCCTCTCAGGAAGGAAACGAGCCAGCGATGCAGACCAATATGGCGCCGGTCTCGTTCCAATCGAACAATGCCGGCGGATCGTGGCTGATCTCCGGGCAAGTGCGCTTCGTCGGGCTGTCGGCCTATGTGCCCAGCGGAGCCTCCCGGTCACAACTCCAGTTCGGACTGACCGCTTCGTCCTCTGAAGTTCCAGAACCAGCCACTTGGCTGATGTGCGCAGGCGCGCTTGCTGTGGTTGGCTGGCGGCGCCGCCGCCGCCGCTAGATTCCTTACTTGTACTCGCTGTTTTTGGCCGCGCCCACTCTGGGCGGAGGGGGCGGCTTCACACCGGCGGCGAGCATCACTTTCTCAATGGCGGCGACGGTGGTGATCGACGGCTTGAAGTTACCAAAGCGATAGCCTTGGGCGATCAGCAGCGGTGTCCAGCCGAACTTGTTCTTCTGGTTCCAGATCTCGATTTTGGCGCCCTTGGCCGCCAGCAGTTCCACCACGGCGGGCAGATTCTTATAGGCGGCCCCGTGCATCGCGGTTTCGCCGTTGACGTTGACGGCGTTGATGTCCGCGTTGAGTTCGAGGGCGGCCTTCACGGCCTCCACCACTTCGCTTTCGCTGCCGGCGTCTTCGCCTGGCGAGCGGGTGCCGAGTCCGGCGGCGGCAATCAGGGGCGTGGTGCCTTCGTCGTTCGGCAGATTGGGGTTGGCTCCGAGCGAAGCCAACAGCCGCATTAACTCGGCATCGCCGGTACGGGCGGCGAGGAAAAAGGGCGTTGCTCCGAGAGTGTTGAGCGCGGTCATGCCGAACTGGACGCGTTTGGTCATGCGGGCGTCCAGGTTGGCGTCCTTCTGGGCCAGTTTCCGGACCATGCCGAGGCTATCCAGATTGCCAGAGCCGTAGGGTGATGGATCATTGTCGCCCAGGCCGGGTTTACGGACGGTGGTGATGACATGAAGGGCTGTGTAGCCGGCGTCGGCGGCGTTAGGATTCGCTCCCGCGTCCAGCAGGATCGACGCCAGTTCGTAGTGGGCATTGGTGACCGCCAGCACCATGGCGGTGACGCCGGCACGCGGCATTTTGCCGGGCCGCACGCCGGCGGTGGGCGGAAGTTGAATGGCTTCGTTCGGGTCGGCTCCGGCTTTCAGGAAGGCCTTCGCGGTCTCGATGCGTCCCTCGCGTACGGCGAACAGGAACGGCGTAAAGCCAGAGGCGAGGCGCAGTTTCCAGTCGGCTTTGGCGGCGATGAGCGCGTTTACCACTTCGGTGTGGCCCTCGGCAGCGGCCCACATGATGGCCGTCTGGCCCTGTTGGGCTTCCTTGGCATCGACGGCGGCACCGCGGCTGAGCAGCGCCTGAACGGGCGCCAGCTTTCCGGTGCGCGCGGCGGTCATCAGTGCGGTTTCGCCCCCGGGCAGCGCCGCATTCGGGTCGGCGCCGGCGTCGAGCAACAGGGTCACCATGGGGCCGCTGCCGTTCGTACAGGCCAGCGACAATGGCGTGATGCCGTAGCGGTTTGCCGCCATCACCTTGGCTCCCGCGCGGACAAGCATTCGGGCGGCTTCGAGGTCGTCGTGGTGGGCGGCCCAATGGAGAGCCGTAGTGCCGTCGATCTGGGTGGCGTTGGGGTCGGCCTTCTGGCCGAGCAATTGCGTTAGCGTGGCACGATCCTGTTGTTTGGCGGCATCAGGGAGCCGCAGTTCCGCGGCCAGTACCAGTGCGGCGAAGAAGATCATCATAGCGACACCGGATCGAGGAGTTCTTTCACCTTGCCCTTGCTGTCGGCGAACGCATCCAGCTTGACGCCGACTTTGTCGAGCAGTGTCAGGTGCAGGTTGGCGAGCGGTGTAGGTTCGTTATACCGAATATGTCGGCCCCCTTTGATGCGGCCGTCCCCACCGCCAGCCACCAGGATTGGCAGATTCACGTGGTCATGCACGTCCGGGTTGCCCATGCCGCTGCCGTAAAGGTAGACCGAATGGTCCAGCAATGAGCCGTTGCCATCGGGTGTGGCCTTCAACTTCTGGATGAACTCAGCGAACAGCGAGACATGGAAGGCGTTGATCTTGGCCACTTGGGCCAGTTTCTCGGGGTTGCCGCCGTTGTGTGTCAGCGGGTGGTGCGGATCGGAGACGCCGATTTCCGGGTAGGTGCGCGTGCTGGTTTCCCGGGCGAGTTGGAAGGTAATCACGCGCGTGACGTCCCCTTGCAACGCGAGAATCTGTAAGTCGAACATGAGCCGCGCATGATCGCGATAAGAAGCGGGTACGCCGACAGGCCGCTCGAGGTCGGGCAGGGGCGACCCTTCCGTGGCCGCTTCGGCCTTCTGGATGCGGCGCTCGACTTCTCTGACGGTATCGAGATACTGGCTGACGCGGCTCCGGTCACCCGGCCCGAGCTTACGCTGCAGCCGTCCAATATCCTCCTTCATCCAATCAAGGAGACTGGCGTCCTGACGTAAGTCCGTGCGGCGATCCTGCGCGGATCCGCCGTCGCCGAAGAGACGTTCGAACGCTACGCGGGGATGGGCTTCCGCCGGCAACGGTGTAGTGGGCGATGACCACGAAAGGTTGTTCTGATAGACGCAGGCGTAGCCGTTGTCGCATTGGCCGACGGTGGTGAGTAAGTCCATCGCCAATTCGAGGGAAGGAAGGCGGGTGGACTGGCCGATCTGTTGCGCGGCTACCTGATCCGCGGTGGTGGCCAGGTGATAGTCACTACTCTCGGTCCATTTTGCGGTAGCGGCACTCAGGAAGGCCGCGTTCGAGGTGGCGTGCGTTCCGGGGTAAGCGTTTCGCAATTCCATGTTGGTGAGCACGTTGACATGATTCGCAACCGGTGCCAGCGAACTCAGGATCGGCGAGAGTTTGGAGAGGTCAGCGCCCGGCGGCGTCCAATCGACAATATGCGCACCCATGGGCACGTAGACGAAGCCCAGCCGGCGCACTGGGGCGGCCGCGGTGGCGGCCAACGCCGTCATCGCCGGCACCATCGCATCGAGCAATGGTAAGGCGAGCACCGTACCCATGCCACGCAATACACTGCGGCGATTCAGGGCCTTTTTCGTGATCATTGCGATCTCCTCATTTGAAACGGGGTGCTGTTGACGATACGCAAAACGAAGGACGAGAAACGATAGTCCGCCGGTTGCGCTCCGCGGACGATCTGCCTCACGGCTGGGGCATCGTGGGCGTCGATGCCCCGGCCCAGGGCGTAGGTGAGTAACTTCTCCGTGAAAGTACTGGCAAAGATCTCAGGTCGCGCCAGAATGGCTTGCTCGAGTCCGGTGACGCCGGCGAAGCTGCTGCCGTCGGGTAAGCCACCGGCCGCATCGATCGGGGTAGCCGCATCAATGTTGCGCCAACGGCCGACGGCGTCGTAATTTTCCAGCGAGAAACCCACCGGGTCCATCAACTTATGGCAGCTCGAGCAGGCCGGGTTGTCGCGATGCTGAGCCAGCCGCTGCCGCATGGTCATGGCTTTGCCGCTATCGTGGTTCTCTTTGAGGGCTGGGACAAACGGCGGGGGCGGAGGCGGTACCACGCCGAGTAAGTTCTCCAGAATCCACTTACCGCGAATGACCGGCGACGTACGTGTGGCGTACGAGGTAACCGTGAGGACGCTGCC
>JALHNI010000150.1 GCA_022843605.1 Bryobacter sp. | reverse complement strand
AATCAGGCGGGAAGCCAAGGGTTGACGACGGGAACGCGAGCAGCGGCAAAGTCCGAAACGTTTCGAGTCACTACCGCCAAATCGTGATGAAGGGCAGTAGCGGCGAGCAGAGCATCGACCGTCGGCAGTGGCGTTCCTTGGCGCTTGGCGTCCGCCATGAGCCGCCCCCAGCGATCAGACACGGCGGCATCCACCGGCAGGATCCTCCCGGCAAAGCGGCGGGGAAGCTCTTCCGTCAACCAGCGCTCAAGGTTGTCGCGCCGATTGCCTTCGGACATGCCGGCAATCCCTTTGCGAATCTCTCCAAGGGTGAGCGTGCTGAGGAAAAGGTGCGCCTCATCGGCTTGGTCCATCCAGGCCATCGCCAAGGGCTCGGGGCTAATGCGAACAAGTTCTGAGATGTAGTTTGTGTCGAGGAGGAAGCCCTTCACAGTAGGACGTCCCGACCGAAATCCTTGTCCCGTTCAAACTCGAGATCCAGGCCCACCAAGGGGGAGTCCCGAAAGAACTGGAGCAGACTCTTCTGCCCTGGGGCCGGCGGGACGGGATGTTGCGCTTCCTTGACGACGATTTGCTCGACGTAATCGTGGAGTGTGACCCCGCGGGCTTGTGCTTGCGCCAGCAGAGTATTTTCGATTTCGGGTTGCAGGTCGAGGGTAATCGTCATGGCTTGCGGTCCTCCGCTCTGTTTTTATTATGGCCGATGGCCGAGATGGCGCGGTGGACCGGGGTCCTGTTGCTCGGCGGGAGGCGGCGGTGAGTTTGTCGGCAACGGGCCAAACGGCTGCCCCGGTGGCTGCGCTCCCGATAGCCGACCGCCAGGATGGCTTTGAGGCGATAGTGGAGCACCTGGCAAGCCGCACCTGGCGGGTACCTTCGAATCGAACTATTCAGTAGGACTTAATAGTTGCGTCCTCGGAGAGTTCCCTCCGCGTAGAGGGACTTCAGATGCAGATTGATATTGGTGACCTTAGTCTCGAAGCGTTCGGCCAGTTGCACTTGGTTGAGCCACAGGGTCTCGTCGTCCAGGCGGCGCTGGAGGCCGTTGCGTCCGTCCTCGGTTTGGTAGACGATGAGGCCGGGTTTGGATTGGGAGGCGGCTGGCATGTTGCTTAGATGTCCCCGTTGAAGGCCTGGTGGAGGAGGGACTGTTTGAGTTCGTTGAGGGCGGCGAGCTTGCGGCGGTAGATGGATTCCAGGCGCAATTTGGAATGTGACGTTCCAGATCGGTCCCTCGCCGGCGTGTCTGGCATCCTGTGGGGCGGGCCTCTGGTCCGCCCGCTGATCAACCAACAGCCCACAGCGACAGTTGTGCGGATAATTAGGGGTGCTACCCGCCTTGCGAAAGCGACAAGACATGATAGGCCCCACCTGCCAATCACAATCGAGGGAAATTTTCCAACCCGCACATTCCACGTCACTTACTCGCCACATCCCTCCCGAGTACGAGTAAGCCAATGTTACTCTCATCCTCGGAGGATTCCGTGCAGACTTACCGCGACATCGACTACGACTCATTCCTCGACGCCGACTTCGATTCCGACCTTCATTGGACCCTGCTCCCGGCGGCCGAACTCGCCACCCAGCAGATAGCGCGCGAAGCGGCGCTCGCTAACGAGCGCTTGGCCCAGCAACTCGGCGACCATCAGGTGATCCTCGTCCCGGCCGATCCCACCTACGCGCCCAAAGAGGAAGAACTCTGGCCCATCATCAATCACGCGATCCAAAGCGTGCTCAAATCCTTCCCGGAAGTGCATCGCGCGGTCATGACCGCCGTCCACGCCGGCCTCAATCAGTATCGCGGCTGGAGCAATCCCCACCCCGTCTCCCTGGCCTACCCGGACCACCCCATCTGCCGCGCAACCTGAGAAATCTTTTTCCGAAAACGAACCTGAGCATCTGCTTGAATCGAAAAGACAAGTGCCCCAAACGGAACCTGAGAAAATCCCGGGAATACCCGGTGAAACCCCGCGATTCCGCTCGGACACCGTGCTGCTCCAGCAGCGCTCGGTCCAGAAGGGTCCAGAAGTGTCTGGCACCGGCATCTGCACCGGCATCTCCTCTTCGTACCTCAAGTACTTCCCCTACCTGAAGACGCGTCAACTGGCTGGATTGAGTCACTCCTGGCGGATGCAATTGACATGGATGACTTCACCGACCGCACGACCATAGCATTGACGGCTTCGTTTGCTGCGCAGGATCGGATTGCGAACGAAGCTGATTGAGAACCATCTCGGGCGCTGCGCCTCGTTGATCGGTTAACGCAGTTGAATTTGAGCGATCGGTCGCAGCGGAGTCTGGTGGTTCTGCGAATGAAATTGTTGAACCCGAAATTTGGTCGGTCCAACACGATGGAGTCTGATGCTGGTGTCCAGGGACATGGCTAAATGGGCCGCTACAGGGGGGACAGGTGCGGCGCTAAAACGCTCAAAGGGCAACCGCGAAAAAGGGCCAAGCGCGGCTTCGCCAGCCCCGCCCCGCCAGTCTCACAATGCCGTTCAGAGCGGCTGTCAGTTTAGGTTCAGAGTCAGGAGCCCGGACCGTTTTGCTCAGTTGCCCAATCTTGTGCTATCCTCCGGGTTCATGTTCGGTCAGGCTCTCCATCACGTTCATCGCCATCATCACGGGGCGACGTGTGCGCGGCGGGCCAACGG
Source organism: Bryobacter sp. (assembly GCA_022843605.1). GTDB lineage: Bacteria > Acidobacteriota > Terriglobia > Bryobacterales > Bryobacteraceae > JALHNI01. Next base: position 14,347 of record JALHNI010000150.1, on the reverse strand, counting down.
ATAGCGAGCTGATTCAATTCAGAAAGGTTGCCCCGCCGAGTGATCGGCGGGTTTTTTATTGCTATGAGCACTGATGCAATTTCAAAGTTGGATTTTGCCAAATTGGATGGCTTGATGACGACTGTGATCCAGGACCACGCCAGCGGACGCGTGCTCATGGTGGGCTTCATGAATGAAGAGAGCTTTCGTCTCACCGTGGAATCCGGCAAGGCCGTCTTCTACAGCCGCAGCCGCAAAAAACTTTGGCGCAAAGGGGAAAGTTCTGGACACTCCCTGCTGGTGAAAGAGATTCAGACCGATTGCGACACGGATGCGCTGCTGATCAAGGTGGAAGCGGTAGGGCCTGGCGTCTGTCACGCCGGCTACGAGAGCTGCTTCTATCGCACGCTGCGGGAGAATGACTGGGTGGAGACCGAGGCGCGCACCTACGATCCGAACCAGGTCTACGGAGGCTAGAAATCATGAAAAAAATCAAGTTGGGATTACCGAAGGGCAGCCTGGAGAATGCGACCGTCGACCTGTTTCGACGGGCCGGGTTTCAGATCACCATCTCATCGCGTTCCTACTTTCCGGCCATCGACGACCCGGAAATCGAGTGCATGCTGATCCGGGCCCAGGAAATGGCCCGCTACGTGGAAGACGGTGTTCTGGACGCCGGGCTTACCGGCTATGACTGGGTGATGGAGACCGGTTCCCAGGTGGAGACCATCGCCGAACTCGTCTATTCGAAGCAGAGTTCGCGCAAGGTCCGTTGGGTCCTGGCCGTACCGGAGAACTCAACCATTCACAGTGTGAAGGACCTTGAGGGCAAAATCGTCTCTACCGAACTGGTGAACTTCACGAAGCAGTATCTCGCCAAGCACGGCGTGACGGCCAAGGTGGAATTCAGTTGGGGCGCCACCGAGGTAAAGCCGCCTTATCTGGCGGATGCGATTGTCGAGGTGACCGAGACCGGCTCCTCGCTGCGCGCGAACAAGCTGCGGATTGTCGAGGAACTCCTCGAGTCAAACACGCAGTTGGTCGCTAACGTTCAGAGTTGGCAGGACCCCTGGAAGCGCCGCAAGCTCGAAGACTTGAAGATGCTGCTGGAAGGCGCGATGGCCGCTCTCGGCAAAGTCGGGCTGATGCTCAATGTGGAAGAGGCCAATCTGGATCGCGTGCTGGCGGTGCTGCCGTCACTCAAGAATCCGACGGTTTCCAAGTTAAGCCGCGGGAATTGGCTGGCGGTCAACACGATCCTGGAAGAGATTACGGTGCGTCAGATTATCCCGCGGCTGAAAGAAGCGGGCGCGCAGGGCATCGTCGAGTATCCGCTGAATAAGATTGTGATGTAGCGCATGATTCGAATCCTTGCAGCGAGTGAAGCCGGAAAGTTACTGGAACGCAAGGCGGCGCGTTTCGATGAAGCGGAGCAGGTGGTGCGTCCGATTTTGGAAGCCGTACGGCGGCGCGGTGATCGCGCCCTTCTGGCCTACGGCCGGCAATTCGATGGCTTGACTCGCAAGTCAGTCGTGGTGCCCATCGAAGAACTGAAGGCGGCCGAGAGCGCGGTCTCACCGGACTTCAAGCGTGCAGTGCGCGCGGCGGCCAGGAACATCCGGGCCTTCGCGAAACTGCAACTGCCCGAGGCGAAGAAACGCCAGATTGCGCCGGGCATTGTGGCCGGCCAGGTGATCCGGCCGCTGGATGTGGTGGGCGCTTATGTGCCGGCCGGCCGCTACCCGCTGCCGTCCACCCTGCTGATGACCGTGATTCCGGCCCAGGTTGCCGGTGTCCCTGCCGTCTGCGTGACGTCGCCCAAAGTGGTGCCGGAGATTTACGCCACTGCCAGTTTGTTGGGCGTGGAACGAGTCTTTCAGATCGGCGGCGCACAGGCGATCGCCGCCTTCGCCTATGGCACGCAAAGTGTGCCCAAGGCCGATCGCATCGTCGGACCCGGAAACATCTATGTTGCCGCCGCCAAGAAGTTACTCGCCGGCGAAGTCGGCATCGACTTTGTGGCTGGGCCCACCGAGATTCTGATCATCGCCGCTGATGGCGATCCGCGCTGGATTGCCGCGGATATGTTGGCTCAGGCGGAGCACGATACCGACGCCTCGGCGATCTTACTCACTACGTCACAGAAACTTGCCGTGGCGGTGCAAGCCGAAATAGAAAAGCAACTTGCCACTTTGTCGACGGCGGCCACCGCGCGTGTGGCAATCAACCGCAATTCGGCAATTCTGTTAGTGAAGTCGCTGGAAGAGGCGGCGGAGTTGTCCAATCGCTTCGCCCCGGAGCATCTGAGTTTGCACGATGCCGCATTGCTGCCGCTGATTCGCCATGCGGGCGGAATCTTTCTGGGTGCGGCGAGCCCGGAGGCGGCCGGTGACTATGCGGCTGGGCCAAATCACGTCTTGCCGACTTCCGGCGCGGCCCGTTTGCGTGGCGGACTATCCTCGGCCGACTTTGTCAAGGTCATTGCCACGCAGAGCCTCACCAAGAAGGGGCTGCGCAACTTGTCGAAGACCGTGACGACTTTGGCGCGCGCCGAGGGATTGGAAGCGCACGCGCGCTCGGTGGAGGTGCGCCTGGGATGATCACTCCGCGTAAGGCTGTTCTCAAGATGGCCCCCTATCATCCGCCCTCCGGTGGCCGGGCCGGCATGTTGCGGCTCGACTTTAATGAGAATACTGTGGGCTGCTCACCGAAAGTTGCGGAGTATCTCCGTGACGTTCTTACCCAGCCACTCTTGGCCGTCTATCCCGAGTATGAAGAGACGCGTCCGGTACTGGCGAAGTTCTTCGGTGTATCGGCCGATGAGTTACTCCTCAGCAACGGGACCGACGAAGCCATTCAGGTGTTGGTGAATACCTACGTGGATGACGATGACGAAGTGCTCGTGCTGACCCCTTCCTACGCCATGTACCGTTTCTATGCCGAGTTGGCCGGGGCGCGGGTGTGCGAGGTACCTTACGAGGCGGAGACGTTGGCCTTTCCTGTGGAGCGCTTCCTTCGTGAGATTCGGCCTGAGACACGCGCCATTCTGGTGGCGAATCCGAACAATCCCACGGGTTGCGGAATTGGCCTGGATGTCGTCGAGCAGATCCTAAATGCTGCGCCCCACGCCGCCGTGCTCATCGATGAGGCTTATTTTGAGTTTTGCGGCCGGACGGCCCTGCCCCTCATCTCCCGCTATCCGAACCTCTTCGTCAGCCGTACCTTTTCGAAAGCCTATGGGATGGCGGCGATGCGGATGGGCTGCCTGATGTCGGCGGCGGAGAACATGGCACACCTGCGCAAGGCGCAGTCACCGTATAGCGTCAATTTACTGGCGGCACTTGCGGCGAAAGTCGCCGTCGCCGATACCGCGTATGTGACGGGTTTTGTCGCCGAGGCGGTGGCTTCCCGGGAGACCTTGTACCGATTCTTCGATGAGTTGGGAATCCACTATTGGCCGAGTGAGGCGAACTTCGTCCTGTTTTCAGCCGGGGAGCGAGCCGTTCCGATTCGCGATGAGTTACGCCGGCGCGGCGTGCTGGTGCGCGATCGAAGTTACGAATTACCGGGGGCCGTGCGGGTCACCGTTGGGCGCGCCGAACAAACAGAGCGCTTTATGCGTGAATTTCAGGAGATCTGGTAAATGGCGGATCGGATGATTGTGTTCGACATGGACGGAGTCCTGGTCGAAGTGAGCGAAAGTTACCGGGCGACGATTGTCGAGACGGTGAAGCTGTTTACCGGCCAGAGTATCTCGCGCGAACTGATTCAGGAGTACAAGAATCAGGGTGGCTGGAATAATGACTGGTCGCTGTCGCAAAAGATTTGCGCCGATCTGGGGCATGCGATCGACTATGAAACAGTGGTCGCGCGCTTCAACGAAATCTTTTTCGGCGACTCGAACCGCCCCGGACTCATGGAGCGCGAGCGCTGGCTGCCGCTGCCGGGAATGCTGGAGCGGTTGAATTCCCGCTTTGACCTCGGGATCTTTACCGGACGGCTGCGCTATGAAGCACAGATCACTTTGGACCGTTTTGCTGCCACCTTGCCGATTGAGGTGCTGGTGGGTGCTGACGACGTCGAACAGCAAAAGCCGCATCCGGAAGGCCTTTTGAAAATTGCGGCTCTTGACCGCGAGCGTCCGCTGCTGTACGTGGGCGATACAGTGGACGATGCGCGGGCATCGCGCGCCGCGGGCGTGCCGTTTGTCGGCGTCGCGGCCGATACCCACGGGCATCGCGCGGAACTGATTCGCCTCTTTGAGCAGGAACAGGCCGCGCACATCATCGAGAACATCAACGAACTGGAAGGGATTGTCTAAAGCGCATGCGCCAGGCCACCATCGAACGGATTACCAAAGAGACGCAGATCACCGGAAGGCTGAAGCTGGAAGGCAAGGGCCGCTACAACATTTCCACCGGAATCCGTTTCTTTGACCACATGCTGGAACTCTTCACCAAGCATGGCGGCTTCGATCTTGATTTGCAGGCTACCGGCGATCTGGACGTCGACCAGCACCATACCGTGGAGGACGTCGGTATCGTGTTGGGCCAGTTGTTTTCGAAGGCGCTCGGAGACCGGAAGGGAATCAATCGCGCCGGTTACTTTGTGCTGCCGATGGACGAGACTCTAGCCGTGGTCGCGATCGATTTAGGTGGCCGCCCCGCGCTCGTGTATCACGATGCGGTGAAAGTGCGGTATGTAGGCGACCTTCAGGTGGAGTTACTGCCTGATTTCTTCGATGGCTTTGTGGTGCATGCCGGCGCCAACTTACATACCAAGATCATGTATGGCCGGTCGAGCCATCACAAGATCGAGGCGATCTTCAAGTGCTTCGCGCGCGCCATGCGCTATGGCTGTTCCAAGGATCTGCGCCTAAAGGATCAACTGCCCTCCACGAAGGGCCTCTTATGATCTCCATCATTGACTACGGCGCGGGTAACCTACGCTCGGTTCAGAATACCCTCAGTGAGATCGGCGCAGCTTACCGGCTGATCGATTCGGCGGAGGAGATTCAGAGTTCCGCCAAACTGGTATTGCCTGGCGTGGGCCACTTCGGTCAGATGATGCGCGCAATCGACGCGATGCGCCTGCGCGAACCGATCCTCGAGTATGTCCGCGGCGGCCGGCCGTTCTTTGGAATCTGCGTGGGCATGCAGGGGTTGTTCGAAGGCAGTGAAGAGGCAGAGGATGTGACCGGGTTGGGAATTATTCCAGGCCGGTTGAAACGTTTTGGCGCCGAAGCCCGGGTTCCGCACATGGGGTGGAATGAGATTCGTCCCGAGGGGACCTCCCGGCTGCTGGCGGGCATCGGTGCGCGGCCGTTCGTCTATTTCGCCAATAGTTACTATGCTCCCGTGGTGCCGGAGTCGGCCGCCACGTGCGAGTACACCACGGCTTTCACTGCCGCCGTCGAGCGGGACAACGTCTTCGGCGTGCAGTTCCATCCCGAGAAGAGCGGTCCGCTGGGACTGGCCATTATGAATAACTTTGTTCGTCTCTAAACATGCTGACTAAACGCATTATTCCTTGTCTGGACGTCACCGCTGGGCGCGTCGTTAAAGGTGTCAACTTCGTCAATCTGAAAGATGCCGGCGATCCGGTGGAACTGGCTGACCGCTACAACCAGCAGGGCGCCGACGAGTTAGTGTTTCTCGACATTACCGCCTCGAGCGATGAGCGCAACACGATGGCCGACGTCGTTTTCCGTACGGCGCGGAAGGTCTTCATTCCGCTCACTGTCGGTGGCGGTATCCGGCAAGTCACCGACGCGCGCCGCATTCTGGTCTCTGGCGCGGACAAGGTTTCCGTGAATACTGCCGCAGTGCGGCGGCCTGAGCTGATCGCCGAACTGAGCCGGGAGTTCGGGGCCCAGGCCGTGGTTCTGGCGATCGATGCGCGGCGGAATTCCACTGGCGGCTGGAACGTCTTCACCAAAGGCGGCCGTCACGATGAAGGCATTGATGCGGTGGAGTGGGCAGCCAAAGGCCAGTCACTCGGCGCGGGTGAGATCCTGCTGACCTCCATGGACACTGACGGTGTGCAGACTGGTTTTGACTGTGCCCTGACGCGCGCCGTGTCGCGGGCCACGCGGATCCCGGTGATCGCCTCGGGAGGGGCGGGGAAGCCGGAGCATTTTGAGGCCGTGCTCACCGAGGGCGAGGCCGACGCCGCTTTGGCCGCTTCGATTTTCCACTACGGCACTTACACGGTGAACGACCTGAAAGAGTATCTGGATGCGCGCGGAGTTCCCGTGCGTGTCACCGGAACGGGAGCGAAAGTTTGATTATTCCCTGCATTGATTTGATGGGTGGCAAGGTGGTGCAACTCGTGCGCGGCCAGAAGAAGGCGCTCGAGGTCGATTCCGTCGACGAGATGATTGCCCGCTTCCATGGCTTTCCCGAGTTACAGGTGATCGATCTCGATGCCGCGATCGGCACGGGAGCGAATGATGACTTGGTGACGCATGTGGCCAGCCGCGTGCCTTCGCGCATCGGCGGAGGCGTCCGCACCGTGGAACGTTTTCAGAAGCTAGTGGATCAGGGCGCCAGCCGCGTGATTGTCGGAACGGCGGCGTTCACCGGGAACGGCATCAATCACGATTTTCTGCGACAGTTGAATCCGGCGAGAACCCTCATTGCCCTCGATACCCTGGAGGGGCGCATCACGGTGAAGGGTTGGCGCGAAAGCCTGACGCTCACCGCTGAAGAGGTGATTCGCGAGTTGGAGCCCTACGCCGGCGGCTTCCTCTGCACCTACGTCGATAAGGAAGGCATGATGCAGGGCACCGACCTGGCTTGGTATCGCCGCTTACGCGCCGCCACGGCGCACGAGATTACGGCGGCGGGCGGGATCTCAAGCTACGAAGAGATCGAGACGTTGACCGGGTTGGGCATCCATTGCGCGCTCGGTATGTCGATCTACACCGGGCACCTGTCCCTTGACGAACTGCGCCGGCGGCAAGCGATGGGGTGATGACCGACGACGATTTCATGCGCGCGGCACTACGGCTCGCTGAGCAGGCTGCGGCCCGAGGCGAGGTGCCGGTGGGGGCGGTTTTGGTGAACGCGGAGGGGGAGATGATTGGCCAGGGAGCGAACTCGCCAGTCGCCGACCTGGACCCCACCGCCCACGCCGAGATGCATGCTCTCCGTCAGGCGGCCCGAGAGTCAGGCAACTACCGTCTGGGCGACTCCACGCTCTATACGACGCTGGAGCCATGCATCATGTGCGCCGGCGCGATCGTCCACGCCCGAGTTGGCCGGCTTGTGTTCGGCGCTCGTGATCTACGGTTCGGGGGCGTGCGCAGCAAATTCCAATTGGCGGATAGCGAGTTGCTGAATCACCGGGTGCGAGTAGTGGAGGGAGTGCTGGCGGCGGAGTGCCAAAAACTGCTGCAGGAGTTCTTCGAGGAGAGGCGGAAAGTGGCTGGGAGACAGGGACTCGAACCCCGATAAGCAGAGTCAGAGTCTGCTGTCCTACCATTGAACGATCTCCCAGCAAGGAGACTCCTTCAGTTTACCGAAAGATCCGGGCTAAGGGAAGAGGCGGTCCTGCAAGAGATCCGCCAAAAGCAAAATGACGGCCAGATTCAAGCAGAAGTGACCGGCGATCCAGCGCTGGGAATTCCATCTCTGGTCACGGGTGGCGCGCCAGAGCTGCGCCGGCACGCCGTCCATCACCGCATAGCCAAGCGACAGCAGTAGCCAGCCCAGGGCGAAGCCCCAGCGGGGTACGGCCAGGGCCACCAGGAAATTGGTGGCGTACAGCAGGCTAACCAGACGGTAGGTGCTCATCCTCTCACAAGCGTAAGACGCGGGCCGTGGCAGCGATACGTACCTTGGGGCCGGTACTCCCTCCGTTTGGGTACTGAGACCGGGAGCGGCTAAGCTGGAAGAATGAAGAGCCTGATTCCCCTTCTTCTGTTGAGCGTCTCTCTGTTGGGCCAGGACGCGCCGGCCGAACCGGTAGCCCGGGCGCTGATCACTTCGGATTTCGTCGCCTCGCTGGAGCCTCTGGGCACCCGTGCGGCACAAACGCAACTCACCGTGGTCTACCTCGATACAGCAGCCGATGACCAGTTCGTTGACGTCGCCACCCTGCGCGCGGATGTCACCGCGCTAATTCGGCAGACGACCGCGTCTCTGACGCCGGAGGCTTTCGCCAAAGCGATCGCCCGTGGCTTGGGTGAGAAGTACCCCCAGATCGTCGGCATGACGATTTCGATCTTCCTCAACGCTCAAACCATTTCTCAGCAATCGATCTCCCTCACCCGTACCGCACCGGATTTGACGGTCACCGTGAAAGCCTCGGTGGAAGAGAAACTGGCGCAATCGGCGGCTCGCCGGGAGAATGCCCAGAGCCGCATAGTACGATAGGAGCTTATACCCGCCAACCCCATGGGCATTCGTCTCTACAACAGTCTTACCCTCCAAGTGGAGGATTTCGTCCCGTCCGACAGCAATGCGGTTCGCATGTACACCTGTGGCCCCACGGTGTATAGCTTCGCCCACATTGGCAATCTGAGGACCTTTACTTTTAACGACATCCTGCGCCGCTGGCTGCGCGCCCGCGATTTCGTTCTGCACGACGTGATGAACATCACCGATGTGGAGGACAAGATCATCCGCAACTCGATGGCCAAGGGCATTCCCATGGGCGAGTACACCCAGCAGTACGAGAAGGCGTTTATCGAGGACTGCGCAACGATGCGTTTCGTGCCGCCCTGGCGGTTGGTGCGGGCGACGGAGCACATCCCGGAGATGGTGGCGATGATCGAGAAGCTCCACGAGAAGGGCTTCACCTACGAGAGCGACGGTAGCGTCTACTATCGGATCGGCAGGTTTCCCGGTTACGGCAAGCTCTCGCACAATGATTTCGGCGGCATCCGCGCTGGGGCGCGCGTGGACGTCGATGAGTACGACAAGGATGATGCGCGGGACTTCGTGCTTTGGAAGGCCCGCAAAGAGAACGAACCGTTTTGGGAGGCGCCGTTCGGCAACGGGCGTCCTGGCTGGCACATCGAGTGCTCGGCGATGGCGACCAAGTATCTGGGCGATACGCTCGACATTCACGCGGGCGGCATCGATCTGCTCTTCCCGCATCACGAAAACGAGATCGCGCAGTCGGAAGGCTGCAGCGGCAAGCCGTTCGCCCGTTTCTGGCTGCATTGCGAACACTTGCTGGTGGACTTCTCGAAGATGTCCAAGAGCCTGGGCAACATCTATACCCTACGCGAATTGATCGAAATGGGGCACGCGCCGGAGACGGTGCGCTACCTTTTGGCCTCTGTGCCTTACCGCAAGAAGCTGAATTTTTCGTTCGATGGTTTGAAGGCTGCGGCGACCTCGATCGAGCGTCTGCGCAACTATGCCTTGCGTTTGAATACCGACAAGTACCCGGATGGGGTGAGCGAGCCTCTGGAAGCCCGCGCGGTCAAGGCCTTGGCGGACTTCGACGCGGGCATGGACGATGACCTGAATACAGCCGAGGCGCTGGCCGCCATCTACGAATATGTGCGCGACACCAACTCGGCCATGGATGCCGGTGACTTCAAAGCCGGCAACGTGGCGAGCGCCAAGCGGGTGCTCGAAAAATTCGATTCGGTCTTCGAGGTATTGGCGCCCAGCGTGACTGAGGGTGCGTTGCCTGATGCCGCGATCGACGCCTTGGTGGCGGAACGGTCACTCGCCAAGAAAAACAAAGATTTCAAACGTTCGGACGAGATCCGGGCGGAATTACTGGCCATGGGTGTGATCCTCGAAGACACGAAGGATGGCGCCCGCTGGAAGCGAAAATCGTGAACATCTTTTCGAAAGCCGTGCATGCCGGCGACCGCAAACGCGCAGGAGCCGGCTCCGGCAAACGGCGCGACTATACACCCTCGACGACCCCGATTCATCTCGCGTCGACCTACTTTTACGACACCTCCGAGACCGTCGACAAGATCTTCGCGCATGAGGAGCATGGCTACTCCTACCAGCGTTATGACAATCCGACGGTAGCTGCACTCGAAGAAGTGGTGAACGCCATGGAAGGCGGCCACGGAACCATTGCTTGTGCTTCCGGAATGGCGGCGCTGCATCTGGCCCTGCACGCGGTGCTACTGGACCGGCCCAAACGAATTCTTTGCGCCAGCCAACTCTACGGCGCGACCATCAACATGCTGACCAAGGTGCTCGAGCCCTTCGGGACGATTACCACTTTCGTGGATATCTGCGACCTGGCGGCGATTGAAGCGGCGCTCGCCGAGGTGAAGCCGGGTTTGCTGCTGATGGAGACGATTTCGAATCCAACGCTGCGCGTGGCGGATCTGGACGCGATTGGACGGCTGTGCCGCGCGGCGAATTGCGTGTTCATCGTCGACAATACCTTTGCCACGCCGATGCTGGTACGTCCCCTGGAACACGGCGCGCATCTCTCGGTGAATTCCGGAACCAAGTATCTGGGCGGTCACGGCGATGTACTGGCCGGCCTGATCACTTACGATGCGGAGAACGAACCATTCATTCGGCAGTTGTCACGGACTTATGGTCCGGTGATCGGGCCGTTTGAGGCCTACCTGACGATGCGCGGGATCAAGACCTTCCCCTTGCGCATGGAGCGTCAGTGTGAGAACGCGGCGAAGGTCGCGGCTTGGCTGCGGCAGGATGCGCGGGTGGAGAAGGTAATCTACCTGGACGATCCCGAGCATCCCGACCGCGAGGTGATCGACCGCCTGTTTCCCGCAGGGTTGTACGGCGCAATGGTGAGCTTCGCGATCCGCGGAGCCGAGAAATCAGATGTCTTCCGGTTTATGGATGCGCTGAAGATGGTGGTGCCAGCGACCTCCCTGGGTGACGTACACACTTTGTGCCTGTATCCTCTGGTGGCTTCGCATCGCGATGTCCCGCCGAAGCAACGTGCGCGGCTGGGAATCACTGACAATCTGGTGCGGTTCTCCATCGGGATCGAAAGCGCGGAGGATGTTATTGCCGACATCTCGCAGGCACTGGGCTAGGCGCGGACTTCGTTTCAGAACGAACCACTTGCCGAGCGCGCCTGAATCGCGATAATGGATCATCCATGATTCGGTCGGCCCTATCTTTCGTTGTCGTCGCCGTGGTGGCTCTTGCTCAACCGACTCTCGTCCTGAAGAATGGCCGAGTGTGGACGGGGTCGACGGGGAAACCGTGGGCGGAGTCCGTGGCCATCACCGGAAGCACGATTACTGCGGTTGGCGGGCGGGAAGTGGCACGCTTGGCCGGACCCAGGACCCGGGTGATCGACCTTGCCGGCAAGTTTGCAATGCCGGGCTTCAACGATTCCCACGTGCACCTGCTGTCCGGCGCGCAAGGTTTGGGCGAGGTGAATCTCACCGGCGCCTGTACCCTCGAAGAGATGCAGAAACGCATCCGCGAGTACGCCGAACGGTACCCGCAGCGCGAATGGATTGTGGGCTCCGGTTGGGAATATACGTGCTTCCCGGAAGGCCGCCGGGCCTTCAAAGAGGACCTGGACGCGGCGGTGAAAGACCGTCCGGCCCTGATTCGCGCCTATGACGGACACGCGGCGTGGGCGAATTCGCGAGCCTTGAGAATCGGTGAAGTGGGGAGGGCGAACTACTCCGGTTTCGGGGAGGTGGAACGCGACGCGCTTACCGGGGAGCCAACGGGCTATCTGAAAGAAGGGGCCATGTCGCTGGTCGCGCGTCACGTCCCCAAGCCGACGCGGACTGCGAATCTGGCGGCTCTGGAGGAGGGCTATCGATTGGCGGCCTCACTCGGCATCACGTCACTACAACATGCCAGCGGCGACCCTGAAACCGTCGCGCTCTTTGACGAAGTGAGGAAGCGGGGTAAACAGAGCGCGCGGGTCGCGTTTGCCATTTCGGTCGACAACAAGCAAGCACCATTGAATGACTATGCCGCACTCAAGCGCCGCTACGCGGACGCTACGTTGCGCGTGGTGGGTATCAAGATCATGCTGGACGGCGTGATCGAGGGCTATACCGCGGCGATGCTCGCCCCCTACGCGGATCGTCCTTCCACTCAGGGCGAACCCAACTGGACGGCTGAGGATTACAACGACCTGTGTGTTCGAGCCGATCGCCTCGGGCTCCAGATTTACACCCATGCCATCGGAGACCGCGCCGTCCGTATGGCGCTTGATGGTTTCGAGACGGCTGTGAAACGCAACGGATTGCGCTTTCACCAGACCCATAAGGATCGCCGTTTTCGGGTGGAGCACATCGAAGTGGTGCATCCGGCCGATATTCCGCGCTTCGCTCAAATCGGAGTGCTGGCGATGATGCAGCCGATTCATGCCGATCCGGGGACAGTGGACGTTTGGAGCAAGGCGGTCGGTGCGAAGAGGCTGCCCCAGGCCTTCGCCTGGAGGACGCTTGAGCGCGCGGGAGCCCGAGTTACCTTTGGCTCCGATTGGCCCGCCTGCATCAGCTTCGATCCGATGCGCGGCATCCATAATGCCGTCAACCGCCGCACGCCGGACGGAAGACCCGAGAATGGCTGGATTCCGACCGAGCGCGTCTCACTCGAAATGGCCTTGCGGGCCTACACCGCCGCCGGGGCGATGGCCTCGTTTGAGGAGCGGCAAAAGGGCCGGCTGGAGCCCGGGATGCTGGCGGACATGGTAGTACTGTCCCAAGATCCCTTCAAGATCGATCCCATGAAGTTGCACGAGACGCGAGTCGTGACGACCGTTTTCGATGGACGTGTGGTCTTTCGTCGGCCCTAGATGAACCAGCGCATTCGTTCGATGGATCAGTTCCGCGGTTACACCGTCGCGGGCATGTTTCTGGTGAATTTTCTGGGTGGCTTTGCGGCGGTCCACCCGGTGCTGAAACACCACAATAACTACTGCAGCTACGCCGATACCATCATGCCGGGTTTCTTCTTTGCCGTCGGTTTTGCGCTACGGCTGGTGTTACTGCGGAACATCGCGGCTTCCGGAAGCCGCACCGCCTATCGGAAGGCCGTTTGGCGCAGCCTGGCTTTGATTCTGTTGGGAGTGGTGGTCTATCACCTGGATGGACGCTACCGAACCTGGCAGGAGTTAGTGAACCTAGGTTGGTGGGGCTTTGTGCAGACGAGTTTCTGGCGCGAGCCGTTCCAGGCGTTGGTGCATATCGCGGTGACCAGCCTGTGGATTCTGCCGGTGGTGGCGCGGGGAGTTCGGGCGCGCGTCGCCTGGGCGGTGGCGAGTGGACTCCTGCATCTTTCCTTGTCGGCGTGGTTCTGGTATGACTTACTCCATGAGAAGCGGGTGATTGACGGTGGTCCGCTGGGATTTCTCACTTGGTGTTTGCCGATGTTGGCGGGCTCGCTGGCCTATGACTACGTCATCGCTCCTTCCAGGCTCGCGGTCTGGGGGGCGGTGGCGATGGGCGCCGGCTACCTGATTTCGTCAGTAAATGGCTGGGCGCCGTTGCCGTTCTGGCCTCCCGATGCGCCGCCTGACTTGTGGACGATGAGTCAACGGGCAGGGAGCCTTTCGTACCACACCTTTGGCGCCGGATTCTCGCTGACTCTCTACGCCGGCTTTGTTTGGCTAGTGGATCGCCATTACCTGGGGCACTCCGTATTCGAGAACCTGGGCCAGAATGCCTTGGCCGGTTACTTAATCCATTCGCTGATTGACGATGTGGTGAAGCCGTTCGCACCGAAGGATTCTCCGCTTTGGTGGGCGCTGGCGATGTTTAGTATTTACTTCTATCTGAGTTATCGGTTCGTGCGTTACTTGAACGAGCACAAGCACTATCTGCGGTTGTAAGTTACGGCATGCGCCAGCGCCACAAATTGGCGCCCACGGTGAAGCCCGCGCCGACGGCGGCGAACAGCACTAAGTCGCCGTCCTTCAGCCGGCCCGAACGGATCGCGTCGCGCGTGGCGAGCGGAATGGTCGCGGCCGTGGTGTTGCCATAGTCACTGATGTTGACGATCACCTGGTCCTCGCGCAAGCCGAGCCGCTCCGCGGTGGCGGCGATGATGCGGAGATTGGCCTGATGCGGCACCAGGATCTTGACGTCCGCGGCGGTGTAGCCATGGCGCTCGAGTAGATCGCGGCAGGTCTCGTACATCTTGCGAACGGCGAACTTGAAGACGGCTTGGCCGTCCTGATGGACGTAGTGCTCGCGGGCATCGATGGTGGCGTGGCTGGAGGGGCGGCGGCTCCCGCCGGCGGGCATCTTCAGCGATTCGCCGCCGGAGCCGTCAATCTCATTCAGGAAGCCAATGAAGCCCTCTTCCTCGTCGGTGGCGGGCTCCACCAGCATGGCCCCGGCGCCGTCGCCAAAGAGGACGCAGGTGGCCCGATCCTGATAGTCGATGATGCGTGACATGGTGTCGGCGCCGATCACCAGCACCTTCTT
>JALHNI010000149.1 GCA_022843605.1 Bryobacter sp. | reverse complement strand
TGCGATTGGCGTGGAAGCCTCTCCCGGCCCGAACCTAATGGCCAATAATCTGGTCATCGGCATCCGTCCGGACACCACCATCTACAACGCCGCCTTGCTCTCCTGGGACTCCACCCGGACCTGGGCCGTCAACAACACCGTCGATGGCCGCAACAACGGAGGCAAAGGCTGGCGCAACATCATCATGGCCGGCATTGACCTGGGTCAGGGTGGCACGCGCGACATCCGCTTCGGCCCCCTCAAGGCCGCCGAGCATGTCTACGACAACAACATCGTCATCGGCTTCGATCGTGCCGTCGCCGCTCGTCCTTCCGACGCGTCCCGCGCCAACTTCACCGATTCCGGCACTGGCGCCACCGTGCTCGGCAGATCGCCCGAGTTCCGCAATCCTGCTGCCGGCGATTACCGCCTCCAAACCAGCAGCGCCCTAAACCGGTCCGGGGTCCTCACTCCCGTATCCTTCAAGGTCACCCATGACTTCTTCGGTCTGCTCCGCCAACCGGCTCTCCTGCCGCTTACCGTTGGGGCGTTCCGCGTCGAACCGGTTGCCATCTCCGCTTCTGAAAATCAGATGGAGATCGAGTACACCGACGGCGTCCAACGCATGATCAACGGTGCCGCTCCCTCCGCCTCGCTCTCCGATGATGCAACCCGGAACAATGCCGCCAAAATCCGGTTGCCCATCAACAAGAACGCCGCCGCTCAGCCTGTCCAGTAATCCTGAAAAGAGTGGCTACCCTAGTCCGTACGGGGGACCGCTCTAGTACAAAAGTACGCTGGTCCCTGGGACTCCAGAACCCCACACTAAGGTTCTGGAGTCCCTATTATGCTGGAGCGCCCCGCACCATCGGCCCCTGAGTGGTATGCGCTCTTAGTCAAACCTCGCGTCGAGCGCTACATCTCGCAACTCCTCACCGCG
The DNA here is from genome assembly GCA_022843605.1 of Bryobacter sp. GTDB lineage: Bacteria > Acidobacteriota > Terriglobia > Bryobacterales > Bryobacteraceae > JALHNI01. The sequence continues at coordinate 16,293 of JALHNI010000149.1, read as the reverse complement.
CGCGGCTTTGAAGTCTTCCTCCCCTCTCAACCACTTACCCGCAAACGCGGTGGACGCACCGTCGTGCTGGACCGCCCGCTCTTCCCTAGCTACCTCTTTGTCCACTTCTCCTGGGGTGACCGGCTCGCCGCGCTTACCACTCCCGGCGTTCGCTCCATCGTTTCTTTCTCCGGTGTTCCCGCCCGAATCCCACAGGACGAAATTGATCGTCTCCAGCGTCTCGTCACCTCAGAAATCCCAGTAGTTGCTTGCGATTACCTGCAGTCCGGTCTTCTCGTGCAAGTCAAATCCGGCCCCTTAAAGGGTCTCCAGGGCACGCTCGTCGAGATCAAGTCTCACCTCCGCCTCGTCATCAACATCGACATCCTTCAACGGGCCGTCGCGGTTGAAATCGATCGCCTGGACGTCGTTCCGCTCGCCCGCGCCCACTCGGCATAGCGGCGCGAGGTTCACGCCCAGCCGCTACCCAATCAATGACCTCGGCGGTCATTACGCACCACTGCAACCCACGAATCTAACGATTGACGACAGGGGATAGCGGTACTGCCACGTGCTGTGACCGTTGCCGTCGTCCGGCCGGGTTGGCACTGGCTCCTTAATGTTTTGCTTATGCACCAAAGTAATGTTTTCAATTACACTATTCGGATACGAATGTTACAGGGAGTTGGGCTGCACCAGCATATGGCCGGCAAGTGCTTGGCAACTCGGCTAGCGAGGATTCCAAAGATGAGTGTAGATGAGCAATTAGTCTCAAATCTGGCGGATAATGCAACGCCGCGACGCCGTGTATTAGTCACGGGAGCGACCGGGTTCATCGGTGAAAATGTGATGCCGCTGTTGCGTTCCCGCGGATGGGAGGTTCATCATTTTCTTCGTCGCAAGAACTTCATCGGTCCCTTCCAGCACCAGGTGGACCTGCATGATCGAGCTGCAGTGCTCCAGGCGATGCAGCACATTCGTCCCGATGCGCTTCTGCATCTTGCCTGGACCAAGAGCTGGGCCGAGCCGAGCGATGAGCATCTTCGCTGGACAGCCAGTTCCATTGAATTGCTGCGCGCTTTCACCGCTTGCGGCGGAAAGCGATTCGTTGGGGCGGGTTCCTGTGCCGAATATGCGCCGTCTGGTTCAGCCTTGCTGGAGGGGCAGACCGAACTGCCTACAGGAGTCTATGGCTTGGCGAAACGGTTGTTGGGGCAGCTTTCTCTGGCGCACGCAGAACAATGTGGATTGTCCGCCGCGTGGTGCCGCATCTTCTACGTCTACGGCGGTGACGAACGCGAGCATCGTTTGCTTCCGTCCATTGTACGGGCGGTTCAGTCCAACGTGAAAATGAAGTGCACAGGCGGAAACCAGGATCGCGACTACGTTCACGTCAGCGACGTGGCCTGCGCCATCGTCCACGTTCTTGAAGGTTCCTTTCATGGAGCCGTTAACATCGGTTCAGGCAAGACTGTTCGAATTCGTGATCTCGCAACCCGCGTTGCAGAACTCGCGGGGGGCGGTGCTTCGGACATCGAGTTTGGTGCCGCGCGTCGTGACGACGAAGGCAACTCACTGGTGCTCGCCGATACTACTCGTCTCCGTGAACAGATTGGGTTCACTCCCGCGATATCATTAGAGCAGGGTCTCAACGATGCCGTCGCCGAAATGGTGCGTCGGTCACGCGTTGAAATGCCGGGAGCGGTGGCCCAAGGAGTCTGAGTTTGAACGATGTCTTGGTGCTCGGCACCGGTATGGCCGCGCTGGGCGCAAGTTCCCGCTTTTTGGCCGAAGGTCAGCGACCCGTTTTGGTCGATAAGAATCAGTATCCCGGTGGTCACACTGCTACGTTCGCCACCCCGGACGGCTTCATCTTCGATGACGGCCCACATATCTCATTTACTTCCGACATCCGTCTCCAGGAGCTATTTGCGGCGCAGGTCGATCAGGAATACGAGATCTTGCCCGCCTACGTCGACAACTGGTATCAGGGCACCTGGGTTCGCCATCCCGTCCAGGCGAACCTAGGCCAGTTACCAAAAGACCTGGCTCTCGATCTACTCGAGGATATGATCGGCGCCATGCATCGCCCCGAACCCGAGCAGCTCAAGAACTATCAGGAGTGGCTCTACGCTGCCTTCGGCCAGAAATTCGCCGAGCGCTTCCCCATGCAGTATGGCCGCCGCTATCACACCACCGAGGCATCTAACATGAGCCTGGATTGGCTCGGCCCTCGCCTCTACCGTCCGAATCTGCGCGAGTTGCTGAAGGGCGCCATCATCGGTGAACAGGACGTTCACTACGTCTCGAACTTTCGCTATCCCAAGAAAGGCGGCTTCATCAGCTACCTCAATCGGATGCTCGCCGCTTCCGACGTCCGGCTGAACCATAAGGTCGTCGCTATCGACTCCCGCCAGCGTACCGTTCGCTTTGCCAACGGCCACGAACTCGCCTATCAAACGCTGATCTCCACCATGCCCCTGCCGGAACTTGTCAAGATTATTGATGACGTTCCCGACTCAGTGCGCGAAGCTGGGGCTTTGCTCGCCTGCAGCTCCTGCGTCGTCGTCAATGTCGGCATCGATCAGCCTGAAATTTCCCCCGCCCACTGGCGCTACTTCTACGACGACGATTTCAGCTTCTGCCGCCTCAGCTTCCCCCATTTGCTCTCCCGCTCCACCGTCCCGGCCGGCTGCTCGGCGGTCCAGGCGGAGGTCTATTGGTCGAAGAAGTATAAACCCCTCGAAATGACCACCGAGCAGGTCGTCGAGCGCGTCATTGCCGACTTGCGCCGCTGCGGTGTCCTCGCTGAGGGTGCGCGCATTCTCCACCAGAGCGTTCTCAAAATCGAGTACGCCAACATCATCTTCGACCTCGATCGGGCCGCCGCCGTGCGTACGGTGCACGACTTCCTTCGCGAACGCCATATCGAATGGGCCGGCCGCTTCGGCGATTGGGATTACTCCTGGACCGACCAGGCCTTTCTTTCCGGCGAACGCGCCGCGCAGCGCGTCCTTGACGCCCAAACCTCCAGAGCCTAGCCCCCCTTGTGCCTCAAGGTTAGCCATCGGCCGGTAGTGTCCTTTTTAGGACACTACCCAGCGGCCCGGTCGGAGATAGTGGTACCGTAGTGGCGTACCCAAGTACTGGGTCGCGCCGATGAGCAGCCGCAAAGAGAACCTAATAAGCGAAATCGTACGTGCGCTGCGCGAGGCTCAATCGCTTTCTGTTAGAACGCTCGCCTCCAAGTCTGGTTTTTCTGCCAGCTTCATCTCCCAGATTGAGAATGGACAGGCTTCGCCCTCTATCTCTTCCCTGGAAAAAATTGCTTCCGCGCTTGGCGTCACGCTCTTCGAGTTTTTCGGAAAAAGCGAGTCGCGGGCTTTCGTCGTCGTTCGTGCCACGGACCGGCCTCGTTTGCAGAGTGCTTGGTCAAAAGCCCACATCGAGAGCCTCAGCACCGACTCGATCAGCCGGCTGGAATCGTTGCTCATCACGATCGAGCCCACGGGCTGCAGCGGCAATTCCTTACATGTTCAAAGCCGCGAACATTTTGCCTTTGTCGTATCCGGCGAGATCGTTCTCTTTCTCGAAAATGACCGCCAGACATTGACCGCCGGCGATGCCGTCACCATTCCTGCCCAGCGACCCTACCGCTGGTCGAATGAGTCTGCGGAATCCGCGCAGATTCTTCTCGTCTTCCCGAAAGGCGCCTAGGGCCGCTCTCCTGCCGCGATCCTCCTCCCGATCTCGGCCACCGTCTCCCGGCAATCCGTTACCGACGCCCGCACATAGTGCGCTCCCGACAACCGCGATGCGTCGCCTGCCTCGTTGCCCGTTTCCACCACGCCAATCGTCCACATCCCGGCATTCCGCCCCTCGGCGATGTCCGCCGGCGTATCGCCGATCTTCACACAGTGCGCGGCCGGATAGACGTCCAAGGCCCGCAGGCAGGCAAAGCACATCCAAGGTGCCGGGCGTCCGCCGCCCACGTCATCCGGACAAAAGTTGGCCTCGGGCCGATACCCCTGCTCCATCGCGCGCTTCACCAGCACGTCCAGCATCGGCCGAGTGTATCCAGTTGTTGACCCGATCCGGATACCTGCCTCTTGCCAGCCGTTCACCGTCTCGGCGACCCCGTCCAGCAGCGTTGAGAACCGGTGCAGCACCTCCATTTGCCGGGGCAGAAACTCCGCATACAGCTCGTCCAGGCCCGGTCCCTGGTACGCGGCCGCGACGCGGGGCAACGCCAGAATCGCGGCAATGTGATCGCGCTTCGGCAACCCCATCGGGCCGCGCGCCTCCGCCTCGTCAATCGGGCAGCCATGCGCCGCCATCAACTCGCGCATCACCTCTACCGGTGCCCGGGATCCGTAGTCCACCGTCGTCCCCGCCCAGTCCAGAATAATCGCCCGAATCATAGTCCCAACTCCCCAATCATCTTCTCCGCGAAGCCGAACGACAGCGTCATGCCCTTGCCGCCCGTCACACTCGCGATCCGTACCCCCGGCTCCGGATCCACCACCAGGAAATGCTTATCCGGGTGCGTCGCATACACCCCATGCCAACGCTGCACGATCTCCGGTTTCGGCAAGCGCGCAAAGCCCAGAAAATACTTCAAGATTAACTCGTCGATCTCCGGCTTATCGAACGGCATCAGCGTCAGATCGTACTCATGCGAATCGCCGATCGTGATCTCGCCCATCGACGTCTGCGCGGCCATCACATGGATGCCCCAACGGTTGTACTCCGGCGTCTCTTCTTCGATCCGCCGCTCCAGCGCCGCCAGCGAAGCACAACCGCGAAAAGCCGGATAGAACCTCAGCGTCAACCCCGCCGCCAGCGCCGGACCCAACTGCCACCCCTCCGGCTGCGGAGCCGTCCGCATCATCTGCAGCTTGCAGCGCCGCAGCGGCTCCCGCGCAAACACCTCCGGATACAGCGACTCGAAGTCGTGGCCGCTGCAGATAATCACCTGCGCCGCGCGAACGCTCCCCCGCGCCGTCGTCACCAGGCCGCCGCTCACGCTCCGCACCGGCTCCGAAAACCGGCAGGTCACGTCGAATTTCTCTGTCAAATATCCCGGCAGCTCTCCTGTCACCAGGCGCGGATCCACCGTGATCTCGTTCTCGCTCCACAACGCGCCGCGCAGCCCTTCTGGATTCGCCGCGGGGCTCATCGCCAGCACCGCCGCTGCGGGAAGCCAGCGGGCGCCGTATCCATCGCTGGTGGTCACAAACTGCTGCACCACCGTCTCTTCATCCTCGCGATACACCAAATGCAGCGAACCCGTGTCCAGGTGCGGCAAACCCGCATCGTCCAGCACGCTGCGCCACAGGTCGCGGCTCCGCAACCCCATCGGCAACAGATTCGCCGCCAGCCCAATCGGCCAGATCATGCCGAAGTTCCGCACCGAGGCTCCCGTCGCCCGTCCATCCCGCTCAAAGATCACCACGCGCTTGCCCCGCCGGGCCGCTGCGTAAGCGTGCGCTACGCCAACGATTCCGCCGCCGATGATGGCGACGTCGAACTCTTGCATCCTTCCCTCATTCCCGCGCCGGACCCGTCGTCCGCCACAAAATTCCATTGCGTCGCTAAGATAGCACCGCCCGTCAACGTCACCAACACCAATACGTAAAACACCGCGTTCCAGCCGAAATGCATCGACACCAACGACGCCAAAAACGGCGAAACCACCTGTCCCAACGAACCCACCGCATTCGTGAATCCCGCTGCCGTCGCCGTCGTCTCCCGGCGCGACACGTCCTGCACTCCCGCCCCCGCCATCAACGTATCCGCACCAAACGTCATCATCCCGATCAGCGCGATGCCCAACATATTCCCCGCGCGTCCCCAAGCCGCCAGCCAGGGATGAGCCAAACAGAGCAAGGCCAACGCGAACATCATCAACGACCCCACCGGAAACCGCCGCCCCCGCGCCACCCGATCCGACACATAGCCCGCCAGAACCACTCCTGTGAAGCCCACAAACTCAAAGATCGACGACGTGTACCCAGCCTCTGCCACGCTATAGCCCAACCCTTGCGTCATGTAGAGCGGCAGCCAGAACAGGAACACATACCGCGCCAGCTTCACCGCAAAGTACATCCCCGCGATCGTCAGCACCGCGCGGTTTCGCAGCACCTCGCCCAATCCCGTCCACTGGCTGCCAACGACGCCGCTCCGCGTTCCCGCACCCCGCGACAGCCACGCGAAGATACCCGCCATCGTCACCAGCACCAGGGCTGGCACCCAGGCTCCCCTCCGCCACCCGAACGCCACCAACAACGGACCCGTTGCCGCCCACGTCGCGAGAATCGTTGCCAGAAACCCACCCACCACGTAGTTCGTGCACCACCAGCCCATCGTGATGCCCCGCGAAGACTTGCCGAACGTGGCGGCCATCATCTTCAGCAATCCCGGCCACCCGCAAGCCTGCGCGTACCCGTTCACCGCCTGGCATGCCAACAACGCTCCCGCCGATTCGGAGAACCCCATCAGCCCCGTCGCGCTCGCTGAAAGCAACATGCCCGCCAGCACCACCGTCCGCGCCCCGATCCGGTCCGAAAGCAATCCACTGCTGAACTGTCCGGCTACATACGCCAAGCTATAGACAAACAGGGCCTGCGCCAACTGGTCCGCGCGGAATCCTTCATCGCGCGCCAGCAACGGCATCAACACCGAGAAATTCTTGCGGCAGAAATAGAATCCGGCGTACGAAAGCCACGTGGCTAGAAAGATCCGGTGCTGCGGAAGCCAACGTCGATCGCCCAAGACGCCTTAGGGTAGCGAACCGGTATTGCAGTTTAATGACTTACTGGAAGTGCCGCTCCAACATCTCCCGGTAACTGTCCAATTGCGCGACGGCCGCCCCCGGCTCCTTGGCCTGTTCATCCCAACTACGCATCCGCAGTTTCTCCTTCATCAGCGGATCGCCCTCGAAAGCCGCCACTTCCTCCGGCGACATCGGCCCGCCCTGCAACTCCAGTGTCCGTACGCTCGACGACGAAAGCCTCCCCCCGTAGTGTGGATTCGTCGCCACCAGAAACCGCTTCGCTGCCACATGCCCGGCCACCAACTGCACCAGTCGCTCCGAGAACCCCCGTTCCCGCAGCCAAGCCGCTCCCTGTTCATCATGATCGATCACCCCAAGATCCTCATGCAGATGCCCGCGGTCCAGCACGTGCCCAATGTCGTGCAGCAAGGCCGCCAGCACGGTCTCTTCATCCGCCCCCGCCTCACCGGCCAAATGCGCCGCTTGCAGCGCATGCTCCAACTGCGTCACCTGCTCACCGTAGTAAGCCTCCGCCGCTGATTCCGCCAGCAACGCCATCGTTTCGTCCACCACGCTCATTCGTCTCTCCCTCCACGCTCCACCATCGCAAACATTTATGAACTTTCGGCTTCAACCCTGTCACCATTGCGTGAACCGCCAACCGCGCACCGTGCGGGCCCTGTCATTCAATCGAAACCATTTGACGCTACTCTAAGGAGTTTCGACTATGTTTGAAGATGCCTCTTGGACTTCGACGCTCTTCCTGATTCTCGCTCTCGGATTAGCGCTCGGCTTTGAATTCGTCAACGGCTTTCACGATACCGCCAACGCCGTTGCTACCGTCATTTACACCAATGCCCTGCGGCCCACCGTGGCCGTGGTCTGGTCCGGCATCTGGAACTTCCTCGGCGTGCTCAGTTCCAGCGGGGCGGTCGCCTTCGGCGTCCTGGCGTTGCTACCCGTTGAACTCATCCTGAATGTCGGTTCCGCCGCCGGCTTCGCCATGGTCTTCTCGCTGCTGCTCTCGGCCATCATCTGGAATTTGGGCACCTGGTATCTTGGCCTTCCGGCCTCCAGTTCCCACACGCTCATCGGTTCCATCATGGGCGTGGGAATGGCCAACGCCATGATGAAGGAAGGCTCCCGCTTCGGCGACGGCGTCAGTTGGTCAAAGGCTCAGGAAGTGGGTATCTCGCTCCTGGCCTCGCCCGTTGTCGGCTTCGTCTGCGCCTTCGGCCTGCTGCTCGCCATGAAGCACTTCATCAAGCGCGAAGACCTCTACCGGGACCCCCGGCCTGGCCATCCGCCGCCCACCTGGATCCGCGGCATCCTCATCCTCACCTGCACCGGCGTCAGTTTCGCCCACGGCTCCAACGACGGTCAGAAAGGCATGGGCCTCATCCTGCTCATCCTCATCGGCATCCTGCCGGGAACCTATGCCCTGGACCTTGCCGCCACCCAACCCTCCCTCGAGCGCATCGTCGTCACCGCTCAGCCCGCCTCCCGCATCCTCGCCGGCTACGCCGCCAACGCTCCCGTCGCCACTCGTGCGCCCGCCGACGAAATCTCCGCCTTCCTCAAGACCAAGCAACCGCCCGATTCCCGCGTCTTTCTCGCGCTCTCCCAGGTCACCGCCGGCATCGCCGCGACGCTCAACGGCAAACGCGCCGTCACCGACCTCGATCAGCCCGCCCGCAGCCTGCTCCGCAGCAACATCTACTTAGTCACCGAAAGCATCTCCCGCCTCGTCGACCGCAAGCAACTTCAGCCCGCCGAACGCGCCACCCTCGAGGACTTCCGCTCCACCCTCAATCCCCTCACCAAGTACATTCCGTTCTGGGTGAAAGTCGCTGTTGCATTGGCGCTTGGCCTCGGCACGATGATCGGTTGGGAACGTGTCGTGATTACGGTGGGTGAGAAAATCGGCCAGTCCCATCTCACTTACGCCCAAGGCGCAGCTTCTGAGTTCGTCGCGGCCACCACCATCGCCGCCGCTGACGTCGCCGGGCTCCCCGTCAGCACCACACACGTCCTGTCCTCTGCCGTCGCCGGCACCATGACCGCCAACGGCTCAGGACTGCAAATGAACACCGTGCGCAATCTCGCCCTGGCGTGGCTCCTCACCATGCCGGTCTGCGTCTTCCTCGGAGCCCTGCTCTTCGCTCTCGGGCTCAACATCGTCGTCGGCCTAGGCCTCCGCTAAGGCCTAGCCTTTGCGTGCCCGGAATTGACGCCGCTCATACTCCGCAAAGCGATCCGCATAATCGTCGAATCCCTTGCGGCCCATTAACGCGAACGTGAACTTCTTGCCTAACTCCACGCCATCTTGATCGAAGGCGTTAATGTCGAGTAACTCGCCCACAAATGCCGTCTGGAACTCCATCATCTGCAGGAACGCTCCTAAGTGCCACTCGTCCACCTTATCCAGCGTAACGGTGCAATTCGGACGCTGCTGTTCCGTAAGTGCCGCCGCCGTCGCCAGCCGTTCCGCGGTAATCAGCTTTTCGAGCGTCTGGCCCGCCAGATAGTCGAAGCCTTCCAACCCGATCTTGGCCTTCGGAATCGCACCCTTCTTCGCGAACTTACCCACCGCCCAAAAAGTAAATACCTTGTCCGCCGGACCTTCCATGTACAACTGTACCTGCGAGTGCTGATCCGTTGTCCCCAGCGCGCCCACCGGCGTCTGCCCCGTATTCACCACCACGCCCTGACGGTTCTTCGCCTTGCCCAGGCTCTCTGCCCATAACTGCTGGAACCACGCCGCCGTTCCCCACAGGCGATTCGAATACGGAAACGCCACCTGAATCGTCTTGCCCTTCAGCGTCCACGTCAGGTGATGCAACTGCGCCGCGCGCAACGCCAGGTTCACCGAAAGATCCGCCTTCCAGCTCAACGAGGTCATCTCCGCCGCGCCCTGGCACAGCTTCTTGATGTCGATCCCCGTCAACGCCGCCGGCACCAACCCCACTGCGGAAAGCACGCTGAAGCGCCCGCCCACATTGGCCGGTAAATGGAAGGTCGTGTACTTCTCGCGCGTCGCCAGCACCTTCAGGTCGCCCGTACCTTCGCTGGTCACCACCGTCACATTGGCTGCGGCCTTCTTGCCCAGCGCCTTCTCGAGCCACGCCTTCAGAATCATGAACACGCTCACTGATTCCGCCGTGGCGCCGCTCTTGGCGATCACCACCACGTGCGTCTTCTTCGGCGTCATCGTCGCGATCGCGTCCTCGACGAACATCGGATCCACGTTGTCCAGAATCACCAGCCGTGGGAACTTCGTGCTGAACGCGCCCTGCACCGGATGCGGACCTCGCATCGCGCAGCTCAATGCCCAGGCGCCCAGCGCACTGCCGCCAATGCCCACCACGCACACCGTATCGTAACTGCCCGCTTTGGCCTTGGCGTGCTCGCTCACGGCCTTGATCATCGCCTTGTCAAACGGCAAATGCGGAAACCCATAGGTCCCGGCATCCACCTGCTTCTTGAAGCTCTCCAGCGCCGAAAGCGCCGCCTTCTCGCTCTTCTTGACTTCGCCGATCGTGAGGCCGTGCGCCTCGCCGATCATCGCCGACGTCAGATTCGCTTCGTCGAAATGAATGCTCATTTGGGATCTCCTGCCGCCGCTTGCTTGGCTTCTTTGGCTTCGGCCAGGAAACGGCCGACAAAGTTGGTATCGAAGTTCGCACTGCGGAACTCCGGCGAGTTCAGCAGACGTTTGTGAAGGGGAATGATCGTGTGGATGCCCTCGACGATAAACGTATCGAGCGCCCGCTGCATCCGCGCAATGGCCTCGGTGCGGTCCTGCGCATGCACCACCAGTTTCGCCACCAGCGAGTCATAGTAGGGCGGAATCACGCCGTCCGTGTAGGACGCGGTATCCACGCGCACGCCGATCCCCCCGGGAACATTCCAACCCGTAATCCTCCCCGGCGAGGGCGCAAAGGTTTCGGGATGCTCGGCGTTGATCCGGCACTCGATTGCGTGGCCGCGCATCGGAATCACTTCCGGCAGAAAATCAGTCAGTTTGGCGCCCGCGGCAATCAGAATTTGGCTCTTTACCAGATCGATGCCCGACACCATCTCGGTCACCGGATGCTCCACCTGGATGCGCGCATTCACCTCAATAAAAAAGAGGTTCATCTGCTCATCCATCAGAAACTCCACCGTGCCCGCATTCGTGTAGCCGATCGCGGTCAGCGCCGTCTCCAGCGTCGTCCTCATGCGCTCGCGCAACTCCGTCGTCATCACCGGCGAAGGCGCCTCTTCGATGATCTTCTGGTGCCGCCGTTGCAAAGAGCACTCGCGCTCGCCGATCACCTTCACGTTGCCGTGCTCATCAGCCAGTACTTGAAATTCGATGTGCCGCGGCGCGCCAATGTACTTCTCGATATAGACGTCCGGCACCGCGAAGGCGGCTCCCGCTTCGGCTTGCGCCTGCTTCAGCAGCGGCGGCAGTTCCTCGGCGCAATGCACCACCCGCATCCCGCGTCCGCCGCCTCCGGCCGACGCCTTGATGATCACCGGATAGCCAATCTTCCCGGCGATGTCGAGAGCTTCTTCCTCGCTCGCGATAATCCCCTCTGAACCCGGCAGCGTCGGCACTCCGTGGCGCTTCATCGCCGCCCGCGCTTCCTGCTTCAGGCCCATCATCCGCGTGATCTCGGGCCGCGGACCGATGAACTTGATCCGCGATAGCTCGCAGACCTCCGCGAAATCCGCGTTTTCGCTCAGGAATCCATAGCCCGGATGAATCGCGTTCACATTCGTGATCTCGGCCGCGCTGATCACACTCGGAATGTCCAGATAGCTCCGTGCGCTTTTTGCCGGCCCAATGCAGATCGCCTCATCGGCGAAGCGTACATGCAAGCTGTTGCGGTCGGCCTCCGAATACACCGCCACCGTCTTGATGCCCAATTCCTTACAGGCGCAGATCACCCGCAACGCGATCTCGCCCCGGTTGGCAATCAGTATCTTCTTGAACATCTACTTGTTGGGCTTCAGCGCGAACAGCGCTTCGCCGTATTCCACCGGTTTTGTGTTCGAGACCAGCTTGGCCACAATGGTTCCCGAGTATTCGCTTTCGATCTCGTTCATCAGCTTCATGCTCTCGATAATGCACAGCACTTTGCCCACTGTCACCTGGTCACCCACCTTGACGAACGGGCTGGCGTCCGGCGCCGGCGCATCGTAAAAGGTGCCCACAATCGGCGACTTGATCATGATTAGGCTCGGGTCCGCCAGCGGATCTTCGCTGGCCGCCGTTGTCACCGGTGCTGCCACTGCCGCGGCCGCCACCTGAGGCACGGCCACCACCGGCACCGGCGTCACCACCTCGGCCGCCATGCCCGCCAGGCGGATGCGCACGCGGTTCTCGCCTCGTTGTACTTCAAGCTCCGCCACTTGGGAATCTTGGGCGAGGCGGATTAACTGCTGAATCTCTTCGTTGGTCATTGCTTTCTTTTGTCTTAAATTACGAGCAGGTCCTTGGGCGTGGGCGTCAATACATCGCAACCGGTTTCGGTCACCAGGACCGTGTCCTCAATGCGGATTCCGCCCTCGCCGGGAAGATAGACACCCGGTTCGATGGTGATCACCATCCCGGGTGTGAGTGTGCGAACTTCCGTTCGGCCCAGACGTGGTGGCTCGTGAATCTCGAGCCCCAGCCCATGGCCGGTGGAATGAATAAATTGCTTGTCGAGCCCATGTCGGCGCAGCGTAATCCGCGCCCGCCGGTCAACTTCGGCGCAAAGTACGCCAGGGCGGACGGCGTCGATCGCCGCCAATTGTGCCTCCAGCACCGCACTGTAAAGCTGCCGCATCCGTCGCGATGCCTTGCCGACCACCACCGTGCGCGTCATGTCGCTCATGTAGCCACGTTGCTGCGCACCCATGTCCACCAATAGTAGCCGATTCAGGCCAATCGCTTCATGCCGCGGATGCGCATGCGGCAGCGCCGAGTGCGCCCCGGACGCGACGATCGTCGCGAACGCCGTCCCCTCCGCCCCCAGCTTGCGTTGCTGGTAGTCGAGTTCCGCCGCCAGTTCGCTCTCTGTCATCTTCGGGCGCACCCGCCGCAACGCGCGATCGAACGCCAACGAATTCGTCACCACGGATTCCTGAATCCGCTCAATTTCGCTGGCCGATTTCACCAGTCGCGCCTCTTCCACCCAGCCATCCAGTGGTGTCAGCTTCACACTCGCCGGCAATTCCTCGGTGAGTTTGGCATGGGACTCGTACGAAATGTGGCTCTTCTCAAACCCCAGCTTCCGGATCTTGGCTTTCTTGATCCGTGCAATCGCCTCGCCCAACAGCGGACCCTTCTTCACAATCGTGATCTCGCACGATGCTTCCTCTGCTGATTGAGTGGTGTACCGGGGATCCGTAAACAGCCGCTCTTCGTCAGCCGTTAGCAGGAGCAGGGAATTGCTCCCCGTGAAGCCGGTCAGGTATCGCACGTTGACGGTCGAAGTGACCAGTATGGCCTGCAGTTTTTCGGCGCCTAGGCGGTCTCGAAGCGCCGCGCGCCGGGCGGCTGCCTCATCTCGAGTCCCAATCTTTTTCAAATCAACATCTTACCACTCGCACCCAACACTTGGCGAGCCCCTTCGCCACACCACCCCCCACCCCTCCCCAATTCCCTCTACTCTGTCCGACTAGATCATAACTCCATTATAATCAGATGATTACAGTTAAGTTATCCTCTCTTGTTCCGCCACTTATCTATATAAGCATCATCAAATCAATAAGATGCGGAGATTTCCTGTCCATTTCACCGCCCGCACCCCACCCCTCACTCGCGCCGTTCCCAACGCCATCAAAAAAAATACCGGACCAAACAAACGACTTAGCTCCGCCAATACCCCCAAATGCAGGTCCCTCCCGAAAATCCCCATGCCAAGCTGAGCCATGGCCCGTCCTCTCACCGAAGCACAACGCGCCGCATGTCAACGGAATGCGCAACAATCCACCGGCCCCCGCTCCGAGACCGGCAAGACCAACTCCCGCCTGAATGCCCTCAAGCACGGCCTCACCGCCCGGCTTCCAGTTCTCCCCTTCGAAAACGCCGACGACTTCGTCTCCCTCCAAGCCGGCTTCGAAAGCGACTTCGCCCCCCAAACCACCTACCAGCGTTTCCTCACCACCCAACTCGCCACCCACGCCTGGCGCATCCTCCGCTCCCAGCAAGTCGAAATCGGCCTCCAGGAACTCCTCTTGAAACAAACCATCCACGACCTCGAAGTCAAAGGCCACGACACCACCAAAGCTCTCGCTCAAAACCCCTACGCCGGACTCGCCCTCACCCTTCAGCCCCTCGAAGACGACCCCCAGAACCATCTCCTGCGCAATCTCTTCCGCTATACCAGCGAAATTCAGTCCCAGTTCCATCGCACCCGCAAAGCCCTCGCCGAAGCCCTAAAGTCAAGCGAATCAACCACTCCCGGGTTCGTTTCGTTGGCCCAGGCCGCCTCCGCTAGCGCCCCAAAATCGTCACCACACTCGTCGCCCCACTGCCCCCCAGATTCTGCGCCAACCCCACCTCCCGCCTCTTCACCTGCCGCTCCGGCTCCGCCTGACCTCGCATCTGAATCACCAGATCGCAAATCTGCCCCACCCCCGTCGCCCCCACCGGATGCCCCTTGCTCTTCAACCCCCCCGACGTGTTCACCGGCTTCTCCCCTTCCAGCGCCGTATACCCCGCCGCCGTTGCCGGTCCCCCTTCGCCCTTCTTCACAAAACCCAGGTCCTCCAGCGCCAGAATCTCCGCGATGGTGAAGCAGTCATGCACTTCCAGTAAATCAACATCTTTGGCCGTCAAGCCAGCCATAGCAAACGCTTTACGCGCCGCTACCTGATTCGCCATCAGCGTGGTAATGTCCCGCTTCTGCTCAAGCGCGACATAGTCGCTCGCCTGCGCGATCCCCAACACCCGCACCGCTCCCGGCTTCCCGGCCGACAACAGCACCGCCGCCGCCCCGTCCGACACCAGCGAGCAGTCGTAAACCGTCAACGGGTCACACACCGGCTTGCCCGCCAAAGCCTGCTCCAGCGTAATCGGCTTCCGCAAGTGAGCCAAAACGTTCTTCGCCCCGTTGGCATGGTTCTTCACTGCCACGGCTGCCAAATGCTCCCTCGTCGTGCCGAACTCGTACATATGCCGCCGCGCAATCATCGCAAACAGGGCGGGGAACGTCGCGCCCGCACGGCCCTCGCCCCCGGTATCGCCCGCCTCGGCCAGAATCTCCGTCACCTTGGGTCCTGGCTGCGAAGTCATCTTTTCGACGCCAGCCACCAGCGCCAGTTCCACCAATCCGGCCGACACCGCCGCATAAGCGTGGTAAAACGCCGATCCCGAACTCGCACAAGCATTCTCGAAACGCGTGCACGGAATCCCGATTAACCCCGCCTCTCCCGCCACATACGGCGCCAGATGGCTCTGCCCCATAAACTCCGGGCCGGCAAAGTTGCCCAGATAGAAGGCCCCCACTTCGTCCGCCGTTACGCCCGCATCCGCCAGGCACTTCCCGATCGCCTCCACGGTCAAATCCCGCAGCGATCGCCCCGCGAAGCTGCCAAACGCTGTCTTGCCGATTCCTGCTACCGTCACCGCTCTCATATACTGAAGAGCATACGCTGGGCAGAACTGAAAAAAGTGCTGCACGAATGTTTGCGATGGATCGTCACACGTGTTTAGGATGCGTCTGGCGATTCAGCTCCGGCCTCAGAACCCCGGCCCTCGGGCGGCTTCCTCCGTCGGGCTGGTGCCAGTTGGGCCGGTAAAGGAGACGATGGCTCAAGCCAACTCGAGTATCGATTCCGTCGCTCGTGAGCGGCATGACCTCTTCGTGCAAACGCACATGAAGCGGGTTTTCCTGCTCATCTATCGCATCGTCGGCAACGTCGCCGACGCCCAGGACCTGACGCAGGAAGCCTTCATCAAGGCCCTCTCCCGCGAAGAGCAATTGAAAGATCTGGAGAAAGCCGCGCATTGGCTCTCCCGCATCGCCACCAACACCGCTCTCGATCATCTTCGCCGCCACGGCCGCGTGCACTTCTCCGAACTGGACGAGATGCCGGAGCGCCTTCATGTCAGCCACGCTGCCAGTCCTGAGTCGGAGGTTTTGCGCGAAGAGCGCCGCCTGCTGCTTGAAGCCGGGCTCGCCGTCCTCACTCCTCGTGAGCGCGCCGCACTCCTGTTGCGCGATGTCGACGAACTCTCCGCGGAGGATGTCGCCGCCCATTTGAATTGTTCCAAGGCCACCGTCCGCAGCCACATCGCCAACGCGCGAGCCAAGTTTAAGAAGTTTCTCGAACGCCATCGGAAAGGAAGCGCGATCTAGCCATGCACCCGGAACTCCGTCAACTCGCATTGCTTGCCGGCGGCGAACTGCCCTGGTGGCAGCGCTACCGCTGGTCGCTCCACACCCGAAGCTGCGAACACTGCCGGCAGGAACTCGAAGCCCTGCGCGATGCTCGTGAATTCACCGTCGCCGCCCATAGCAGTTTGCCCGCCTTCGTCGATTGGGACCGTCTGGCCGCCG
>JALHNI010000148.1 GCA_022843605.1 Bryobacter sp. | reverse complement strand
CCATGTCCTGAAACAGCACCTGATTCCTACTCAAGGCTTGCTGATAGTAGCCCTTCAACCGCCCTACAATGTCGTTTTGATAGCCGCAGTTCTCCAGGTTGCGATGGACTTGGGGCAGCAATTCCATAGAGCCAGCCTGAAGCTGATCGAGGCTGTGGTGGGCTAGATAACGCTCCCACGCGGGAATCGCCTGTTCACGGTTGTCGAGCGCGGCGTGAAGGAGCAGTTCCTGTTCCGGCGTAGGCCAGCAGCCGGCAGTGCGTACCACTTTATCCAAGGATCGCTCCAGGGACTGCGCTACAAAGCTGGATCCTGCTGAGGCCGGTCACCGCGTGGCGAACGGACGAAAGAGCGGGAATGGGCCGTGTCCGCATCACATCTATGGTGACATAGTATGCAATCCAGACCCCGGGTGTCATCCTGCCTATCCGCAGGGATGCGTTGGGTAGTCCCACCAGCCGGCTACCACTCCGAATACATGGTGCCTTCGAGCGATTTCTGGTCCGATCCTGAGCGAACATCGAAGATGCCCGGCTCAGTCTGGCTGACGCTCGAGAGGGCGTCCTCCATGATGATCTTCCAACTCTGGTTGGACTTGGTGATCGGATCCATGGGCACTTCGCGCAGATAGCCCTGATCCACCAATTCCTGTAGCGTTTGGGGGCCCTTTTGCTTGTCGTACGTGTACTCGTCGATCATGGTGCGCAACGTAAAGAGGTTGCTGCGCAAAACGGTCTCGTTGGCCCGGATCAACGACTTCTGATACGTGGGAATGGCGATAGAGACCAGAATGCCGATGATCGTCAGCACGATCATCAATTCGATGATGGTGAAGCCGCGCCGCTGCTGTCTGTCGATCATGGCGCTACCACTCCGCATACGGCGTCCCGTCTGAGCCTTTTTCCGTGCTCTTGCTGTAGACGTCAAAGACGTTCTGACCGCCCCAGGAATTCGATTTCGGATCATCCCGCGTGCTTCGCATCCCCCATTCGGTTTTGCCGGTCATCGGATCTCGCGGCAGCCGCCGCAAGAAGCGAATCTTCTTGTCCACGGCTCCTTGCGCCTTGACGCCTTCCACCAACACCTCAAGCTTTTCCGGATAGTTGTCGGTGTCGATCTTTTGCGTGCCGAGTTGGTTCTGATCGGCCATATCTTTGTACTTGTCGATGGCCGTGCGGATTTCGCGCAAGGCGTAGCGGAGATCCCGCTCCCGCTCCCGGCGAATCTTGTACTTGGTGAGCGGCACGGCCATGGCCGTGAGGGTGGCGAGAATCGTGAAGGCCACGATCAGCTCCACCAGGGTGAGCCCCCGGCGGCTGCCGAAGATGCGTTTCCGTTCTGTTTGAGTCGTCAACAACATCGCGATAGCTATTGAATGGTGATGGAGATTTCTGGTTTCGCGGCGGCGATCGGTTCACGCTTTGAGTTCTCGAGCTGCACTTCCTCGAGCCCGATGGTGGTGGACCCTTTCGCCAGCGCCTTAAAGGTCAGCATCACCAGCGTGCCGCTGCCGCTAACCCCACCAGCGCCGGCCACGCGATTCAAACGAATGGTGCCGGTGCTGAGATCGCGAGAGAAGTTGACTTGGTCGGCGAGCAAAGCACCCTTCGCGGCGTCCGTCAGCTTCAGGATCTTCGGGTCGTAGCGGACCTTCATCGGGGCGGCTGCCAGGTCGTTGGCGCCCGCCATCTGGACAATCACGTTCACCGTTCCATCCACCCGCGGGGCCATGGAGGGCGTGGTCATAAAGAGCTGCGCTTGGCCACCGGGCTGGATAGACGAGGCGGGAGGCGCGCCGGGCGTTGGGACCACGCCGGCGTTTCCCGCAGGTGGGGCTGGAGGTACGGGCGTCGGCGAACCAGGGCCGGCTCCAGGTACGCCGCCTGGGTTCAATGCCGGAGGCAGTTGCGGCTGTGTCGGCTGGATCGGAGCGGCCGCTGGCGCAGTTTGCGGGGTCGGGGCGGGTGCCGCCGCTGGTGCCGGCGTTTCTACCTTCACCGGCTTGGGGGCGAAGTTGATCTTCACGACTTGGTCGTTGCCGGCCGTGATGCCGCGCATATTCACGTCACTGATGTCGGCCGCGCGCACGATCCGGGGGATGAGGGCGATCAACAGTTCGCTGCGGTTGTCTTCGCGGCCTTCGGTGCTCGTCAACCAGCGCAGGCCGGGGATGTTCGAGAGGCCCGGAATACCCACGATGTTGCGCGTGGAGTTCAAGGTGGTCAGGCCGCCCAGCAGGGTGACTTCGCCCTCCTTTACCCGGACATCCTCGTTGACGCGGCGGGTGCCGATGACCGGCTGCTTCAGTCCACCGACGTCGATATTGTCGCGGATGTTCGAGACCTCGATCTCGATGTGCATGGTGACTTCCTCGCCGCCATGCACCTTGGGCGTCAGGTCAATGTTTACGCCGACATCGGCGAACTGAAACTGGGTACTTACCAGCGGGCTGACGCCGATGGCACCCACGCCCGGCTGAAAACTGCCGGTGGCATAGGGATACTTGTCACCAATTTTCAGGGTGACTTTCTGGCTATCGAGCGTCCGGATGCTGGGATTCTGCAGCACGCGCGTTTGCCGGTCGTTCATGACGGCATTCAGCAGCAGACCGGGCATGTTGCTGACGGAATAGTCATTGGTGGAGATCCTGCCGAGCTTCGAGAGCGCAATGGCGGTAGAGGCGGTGGTCGTCGTTGTGGTGGTGCCTCCGGTCTCGGTGGTGCTGGACGAGCCGCCGGTGAGTACCGGATTCCGCGGGGTGAAATTGATAGCGTTTCGGAAGCCGGCGGCACCAGCTGAGGCGATGGCTGCGGCGAGGTCGCGGGTTTTCACCCGGTTGGCTTCCATGACGAAGATGTCAATCACCACTTCCGCCTTGGCCTTGTCGAGATCCAGGATCACCTTCTGCGCGAGATTGATCTGATCGACTGACCCGCGAATGGTCATCGCCATTTGACCGTTGTAGGTCAATAAGCGACGAATGTCGGTGACCGTGCGGATCACCGTGGCGATTTCCTGAAGTTCCTGCGGCGTCGTGACGTTCTGCAAGTAAAACGTCTTCACCACCTGCTCTTCATAGTCGCGGCGCTTGGTGACGTTGTCCTGGGTGATGAAAACGGAATTCGACGTCAGCGGCTTCCAGTAGGCCTTGGTCATCACGCCCAGATTGTCGAAGGCCTCTTCCACCGAAATGTTGTTGGCCTCAAAAGAGAAGTTACGCGTCGACTGCGTGATGTAGTCCTGGTCGAACATCACGTTGATGCCGGCCAGTTTGCCCAGGGTTTCCCAGAGCACCTTCACCGGCTGGTTGTTCATCTTCAGATTGTTGATCTTGGCGCTGGATGGCTTCAGTTCCGGGACGCCCAACATCGTGGCGACCTTCTCTTCCATCTCTTTGCGCGCCTGCTGACCCGGCGTGAGCCCGCGATCTTCCGCCTCGGCCACCGGTTGGCCCTGTTCCTTCTTTTCCTTCTCGCGCTTGATCATGTCGTAGGTGCGGCGCAGTTCCTGCTCGGCAATTGTCGAGCCTGGATCCATGGCGAAAGCCTTTTGAAACTCCGCGATCGCCTCTTCCAACTTGCCGCTTTGACGCAGCTTCTGGCCGAGGTCGACATGAGCTTGCGAAGCTTGGAAACGGGCCCGGCGGACGGCCAGCTGGTACCCCTGGTCACCGGGGTCGAGGTTCAAGGCCTGCTCGAACAGCTTCAGAGCGAGATCATAATCCCTACGAGATTCGGCAGTTTGCCCCTCCTTCAGCAGCTTTTCGCCCTTCTTGGTACGGGCCTCCAGGGGTGTCAGAACTAAGAGGATTACGAGCAGGAGACTCAGTGATTCCCGTAAATGCTTGAGTATAGGCATCTTATATGGCGTATGGTAAAATCCAGAAAGGGTGCCCGGGTCATTCGAAAGACCCTGGCCCTCCTGCTATAAGCACTAGACGCCGCAGACCTGGATCGCGTGCAATAGGAAATTCAATCACTTGAAAGCTCCGACAGGAATCAAGATCATCTCCGACAACCGTCGGGCGGGCTACGAGTACCACCTGCTCGACCGTTACGAGTGCGGAATCGTGCTCACGGGTACCGAGGTGAAGGCCGCCCGGGGCGGACGAGTACAGATTGCTGACGCCTATGCGGAAGTAATTGATAACGAAGCGTGGTTGCAGAATGCGCACATCAGTGAGTATTCCCACGGCAACATTTCGAATCATATCCCCGTGCATAAACGAAAGTTGCTGCTGCACCGCAAAGAGATCGACAAACTCCACCAGACCACCCGCGAAAAGGGGCTCACGCTCATTCCGACGAAAATGTACCTAAAGGATGGGCGCATTAAGGTCGAAGTTGCCGTGGGTAAAGGAAAGAAGTTGCACGACAAGCGCGCGACCGAACGCCAGCGCGAGCAGGAAGCCGAGGCTCGCGCGGCAGTGTCGGCGCGACGCCGCTAAGTGTTTGTGAGATAAAGAGATAAAGATGCCAATGGAAACCAAGATCGCCTTTACCCCCTACGAATCGGTGGATGCCGACGCGCTCGTGCTGATAGCCTTTGAACAAGCCGCTCAGGCCCATCCCTGGATCGCGGAACTGGTTAAATCCGGTGAGTTTACAGGTAAACTGCTGGATTCAGTGGTGTTGCACCATCCTAACGGCGTCGGTGCGCGCCGCCTGGTGGCCATCGGCGGTGGCAAGAGTGACCGTTTCACGCCGGCCGAGATGCGTCAGGTCGCGGGCACGATCGTGCGTTCGTTGAAGGCCAAAAAGATGAAGCGGGTCGCTCTGGTGCTGAGCGAGGCGTTCCAATATCCTGAGTACGTCTCGGCCGCGGTGGGCGGGGCCATTTTGGGCGACTGGGAAGCCGATCTCCACAAAACGAAGAAGGAGGCGACGAACGGCATCGACGAGTTCACCCTGGTTTGCCCCGGTGGCGTCACCGAACTGGCTGACTCATTTACTCGTGGGCAAGTGGTCGCCACCGCGCAGAATTTTGCCCGGGATCTGGGAAATGAACCGCCGAATCTTCTCACCCCTACGGTGCTCGCGCGCCGTGCCGCGCAGATGGCCGCGGAAACCGGCCTCGGTTGCGACATTCTGGACCAGGACCGCATGCGCCAACTCGGAATGGGTGCCCTGCTGGGTGTGGCGCAGGGCAGCGCTGAACCGCCCTTCATGATTGTGCTGTCCTACACGCCTCCCGTTCCTCTGGCCGGGGTTCATTTGGGTTTGATTGGTAAAGCGGTCACCTTCGATACCGGCGGCATCTCGATTAAGCCGTCCGAGAAGATGGACCAAATGAAATTCGACATGTGCGGCGGCGCCGCGGCCATCGGAGCCATGCAGGCGATCGCCAGCCTGAAGCCGCCAATCGCCGTGACTGCCTACATCCCGGCTGTGGAGAACATGCCGGGCGGCAAAGCCCAACGCCCAGGCGACATTGTTACCAGCCTTTCCGGGAAAACGATCGAGATCCTCAATACGGATGCCGAAGGCCGATTGATTATGGCGGACGCCATTACCTACGCCAAGCGGCAGGGCTCCACGCACCTGATCGATGCCTCCACACTGACCGGGGCCATCGTCGTCGCCCTCGGCGGCATCAATTCGGGTGTCTTCTCCAATCACGAGATCTTTCAGCGCCGCCTTCTCGATGCGGCCCGCATCCAAGGCGAGAAAATGTGGGCAATGCCCATGGACGACGAATACAAAGAGCTGCTGAAGAGCGCCTCCGCCGATATTCCCAATATCGGTTCCCGCGGCGCGGGATCGATTACGGCCGCCAAATTCATCGAGGAGTTCGTCGAAGAGACGCCCTGGATCCACCTCGATATTGCCGGGACGGCTTGGACCGAAGAGGCGAAGCCTTACCTGGCCAAGGGACCCACCGGCGTCGCTTTACGCACCTTCGTCCACTTAGCTCAGAACTGGGAATAGCTGATCGGGGTTTGGCCGCTTGCGTGCTGTAGATAGCGGTGGAATGAAATCAGGTTCCTTCCAATCCGCTCCCAGCCATGGCCGGCATTACCATGCCGCGTCATGGCCGTTGGGCGGGTGCCGCTCTCCTGCACGGACCAAACCCCATGAAAACCACCCTCTCCCTGCTCGTCACCAGCGCCATGCTGGCCGTTGCCGCCGTCGCCCAGGTTCCCCCGGGGACGGTAATCACGGTTAAGACCATTGACCGTGTCGAATCCGAGTCAAGCCGCGAAGGCCAGCTTTTTCGGGCTTCGCTCGATGAAGCACTGGTCGTCAACGGCAGAACCGTGGCGCCCATGGGCTCTGACGCCCAGCTTAAGATTGTCGAGGTGAAGAACGCCGGCAAAGTGAAAGGGAATGCAGAGCTTACCGTCACTCTGGTGAGCGTCACCGCGAACGGTGACACCCTCAGCCTCAATACGGAAAATGCAACCAGCGCGGGCAAGGGCAAGGGCAAAGGCACGGCCACAAAGACGGGTATCGGCGCTGGAATCGGTGCGGCGCTGGGCGCTATCTTCGGCGGCGGCAAGGGCGCGGCGATCGGTGCCGGCGCCGGGGCCGCGGCTGGTGCGGGCGTCGCGATGGTGATGTCCGGCCCCCGCGTCGTGATTCCTTCGGAAACCCGGCTGTCCTTCGCCGTCCGCTAAAAGTTCTCGTTCGCCAAGCAGTAGACACTCAACGCCGGCTTGTCTCTTTCGGGAGAGAAGCCGGCATTTTTTGTCATGCTAGAAACTAGTGCCACCACCCGCCTTTCACCCAACTTTCCGCGAGTCGCTTGCCCAGTTGCTGGAATGGCGCCGGGATGTGCGGCATTTCCGGAACGACCCGGTGGACGATGCGCTGATCGCGCAGCTACTCCGCCAAGCGATGCATGCGCCTTCGGTGGGTCTTTCGCAACCCTGGCGCTGGGTGGTCGTCCGCAGCGCGGAACGTCGTGAATCCATTCGTGAAAATTTTGCCGCCGCAAATGCATCTGCTGCAGCCGCCTATCGCGGTGAGCGGGCCGCGCGCTATGGAGCGTTGAAGCTCGAAGGGCTTCGGCAAGCGCCCGTGCACCTCGCCGTCTTTGCGGATGAGAGGACCGGCACGGGACATGGACTCGGCCGCCAGACGATGCCGGGCACTCTGACCTGGTCTGTCGTGATGGCGGTGCACACCCTGTGGCTCGCGGCGCGCGCCGAGGGGCTCGGTATGGGATGGATTTCGATCCTCGATCCACAGCCTCTCAATCGGCTGCTGGACGTCCCGGAACACTGGATCCCGATCGCCTACCTTTGCATCGGCTGGCCGGAACGGGAGAGTGAAACGCCGCTGCTCGAGGAGTCCGGTTGGGAGCAACGCCTGCCCTATGAAACGTTGGTGCTGGGTCGCTAAACCTCGGTATCCTTGAGAACGATGCAGGACTTTGAAAAGCTAGGCGCATTCTATCTGGGGCGCGAGGTGGCGGCGCCGGACAACTTACTTCTATACGACTCGAAGGACCTGGTAACCCATGCCGTCTGCGTGGGCATGACAGGGTCAGGTAAAACCGGCCTTTGCCTGGGACTGCTCGAGGAAGCCGCTATTGACGGTATTCCGGCGCTGATGATCGACCCCAAAGGCGATCTCGGTAACCTGCTGCTGCAGTTTCCGAACCTGAGCGCCGAAGAATTTGCGCCTTGGGTGAACGAAGAAGAGGCCAAACAGCATGGGCTCTCGCGCGACGATTACGCCCAGCAGCAAGCTGACCTTTGGAAGGGCGGCTTGGCAAAATGGGGTCAGTCCGGTGACCGAATCAAGAAACTGCTGTCGACCGTCGATTTGGCCATCTACACGCCGGGCTCAAGCGCCGGACTGCCCTTAAGCATCGTGAAGTCGTTCGAGCCGCCGGACACCGACGATCGCGAGGCGATTCGCGACCGGGTGACGACGACAGCCACCGCGCTTCTCGGTCTGCTCGGCATTGATGCCGATCCCGTCAAGAGCCGCGAGCACATCCTCCTGAGCCAGATCCTCGCGCGCGCCTGGGCCGATGGCCGGTCGCTTGACTTAGCGGCGATCATCCACGACATTCAACAGCCTGGCTTTCAGAAGATCGGCGTGATGGATCTGGATAGCTTCTATCCGGCCAAGGAACGCTTTGAGTTGGCGACGGCGCTGAATAACCTGCTCGCCTCACCGGGATTTGAGGCGTGGATGGAAGGTGACGCGCTCGACATCCAAAATCTGCTCTATACGCCGGAGGGCAAGCCGCGCATGGCGGTGATTTCCATCGCCCATTTGAGTGACACCGAGCGCATGTTCTTCGTCTCTTTGCTGCTGAACGAGTTCCTCGCCTGGACCCGCAAGCAGACCGGCACTACCAGTCTGCGCGCGATCCTCTACATGGACGAGATCTTCGGCTACTTCCCGCCGATTGCCAATCCGCCCTCGAAAAAGCCGTTGCTCACGCTGCTGAAACAAGCGCGTGCGTATGGTGTAGGTGTGGTGCTTGCGACGCAGAATCCGGTGGACCTTGACTACAAAGGGCTGGGCAACACCGGCACCTGGTTCATCGGCCGGCTTCAGACAGAACGGGACAAGAATCGCCTATTGGAAGGCCTCGAGAGTGCTTCGGCCGAAGGCGGTAAGGGCTTCAACCGCGCCGCGATGGATCAACTGCTTTCCAGTCTCGGGAAGCGGGTTTTCCTGATGAACAATGTCCATGAGAATGCGCCGGTGGTTTTTGAGAGCCGTTGGGCACTCAGTTACCTGCGGGGGCCGCTGACGCGGGCGCAGATCCAGATGTTGATGAAGGAGCGCAAGGCTGGCGGTCCCGCCGTGGTAACGAAGAAGCCGGCGGCAGCCGGAGGGGCGCGGCCGGTGCTGCCGCCCGAAATTCCACAGTACTTTATGCCCGCCGCCAGCAACGACCCCAGTTATCATCCCCGGCTGTATGCCGCGGCCAGTGTTCGCTTTAGCGATAAGCGGCTGGCAGATGACTATTTGCGGGAAGTCGCTTACCTGGTGCCGATCGACGACGATGCCAATCCAGTGAACTGGGAGCATGCCTACCTAGTGGACACTACTCCCGACGATCTGGAGCGGGTTCCGGCTGAGGCCGCCACTTTTGCGAGCCTGCCCGCCGCAGCCTCCCAGGTGAAGAACTATGCCAAGTGGCAGAAGGACTTTGTCAATTGGCTTTTCGGCAACGAGTCACTCACTCTATTTATCAGCCCCACCTCGGGCGAAGTGTCCGAGCCGGGTGAGGCTGAAGCGAAGTTCCGCATTCGTATCGGTCAAGCCTTGCGTGAAGCACGCGACCTCCAGGTGGAAGAGATCCGGACCAAGTACGCTGGCAAACTGCAGACGCTGCAGGACCGTCTGATGAGAGCCCAGCAGGCTGCCGCCCGCGAGAAAGAACAGTCCCAGGGCCAGTGGCTTGGCGCGGCCGTTACCATTGGCTCCAGCGTGTTCGGCGCCATTTTTGGCGGCGGCCGCCGCAGCAGTACGCAGAAGGCGGTATCGGCGGCAGGGAAAGTGCTGGGCTCCATGAACCGGGCGCGGAAAGAGTCGGGCGACGTGGAGCGCGCGGGCGAGACGGTGGAATCCGTCAACGAGCAGATTCAGGCGCTGGAGGCCGAAGTGCAGCAACAAGTGGATCTGATTCCTTCCACCGGACAGTCCGAAGTTCTCGAGACGCTCAATCTCAAGGCCAGGAAAACGGGCATCACGGTGAACCTGGTTGCGTTGACCTGGAGCCCGGAATGAAACGCCGGGCGTTCCTGGGGGCGCCGGCTTTGTTGCTCGGACAGGACCGGCCACGCTTGGAAGAAGGCATCCAGATTGGCGATGTTTCTGCCGGGCGCGCCATGGTTTGGACGCGAGCGACGGGCGAAGGCCAGATGAAGGTGGAGTGGAAAACGAGCGAACGCGGAGTCGTCCACCGTGTGAAGGGACCGGTGTTGACGGCAGAGACCGATCTGACGGGGCGTGTCGACTTAGCCAACCTGCCCGCTGGTCAGGCGATTCTGCTGAAGGTTCAGGTGAACGACAGCGAACCGGTCACCGGACATTTCCGTACCCCGGCCGCCAAAGGCAATGCGGTGCGCCTCACCTGGGGTGGCGATACTGTCGGCCAGGGTTGGGGCATCAATGAACAGTTCGGCGGCATGAAGATCTACGAGAGCATGCGTCTGCGGCAGCCGGATTTCTTCATCCACAGCGGCGACACCATCTATGCCGACGGACCTGTACCGCGCGAAATGAAGCTGAAGGACGGCCAGACCTGGCGCAACATCGTCACCGAGGCCAAGAGCAAAGTCGCCGAGACGTTGGACGAGTTTCGCGGTGCCTATCGCTATAACCTGCTCGATGCCAACCTGCGCCGCTTTAACTCGGAGGTTCCGCAGCTTTGGCAATGGGACGATCACGAGGTGATGAATAACTGGTCGCCCTCGAAGGATTTGTCCGACAACCCGGCTTACAAGGAAAAGCGAGTGCCGGTTCTGGTGGAACGCGGAAAGCGGGCTTTTCTGGAATACAGTCCCATGCGCTTTAACCGCGACGAGTCGGGCCGGGTCTACCGGCAGGTCTCCTATGGCCCGCTGGTCGATGTGTTCATGCTCGACATGCGCACTTACCGCGGACCGAATACGGCGAACCTCCAAGAGCGGGAATCCGCGGAAACCGCTTTCCTTGGCGATGCCCAGCGCCGCTGGCTGAAAGCCGGGCTGAAGCGCTCCAAAGCCCTGTTCAAGATCATCGCCGCGGATATGCCGATCGGCCTGAATGTCGGCGACGGCAAGGTGGGAGATCTCCCGCGCTGGGAGGCCGTGGCGAACGGTGCGCCTGGCGAACCCAAGGGCAGGGAACTCGAAATCGCTGACTTACTTACCTTCATGCGAAACGAGCGGATTCGTAATACGGTGTGGATTACCGCTGATGTCCACTACTGCGCGGCCCATGAGTATCGTCCGTCGATGGGCGATCCGTTCTGGGAGTTTGTGGGCGGCCCGCTGAACGCCGGCTCATTTGGGCCCGGCGAACTCGACCCCACATTTGGCCCGCGGGTCGACTTCTACAAGTGCCCGCCCAAGGGGATGGCGGCTTGCGGTCCCGCCGATGGCTATCAGTTCTTCGGCGAAATCAACGTCGACGGCACATCGCGCACGCTCTCCGTCGACTTCCGCGACCTGAATGGTGTGAGCGTCTATCATAAGTCGTTGAACGCGGTGTAACTCGAAGTTACTGATTACTCTTCTTGTATTCCTCAAACTTCTTCTTGTTGGTCTCATTCAGGTTGGGGTAGACCTCGTAGATGGGCTCGCCCTGCAGGAGTAACTTCCGTTGAAACTTCTCCTGCTCATCGTGCTCCGTCGCCTTCGCCAGCACCTTGTCCACGATTGACGCCGGGATCACCAGCACTCCGTGGCGTTCACCGACGAGATAGTCACCGGGCGCCACGGTGACTCCGCCGATGCGCACTGGCACTTGATAGTCGACGGCCATCATTAACGGGCTGACGCTGGAGGCATGGCCGCAGCGCAGGTAAATACTCGCCGGCATCGCCGCCAGATCCGGAACGTCGCGCATGCAGCCGTCCACCAGGATTCCGGCACCGCCACGCACCAGAAAGCGCGTGGTTACCATCGCGCCGGAGACGGTTGACCGCGTCTCCCCGCCGGCATCGAAGACGAGCACGTCGCCCGGTTGCGCTTCCTCCGCGGTACGGTAATTCAACTGCGGACCGGCTGCGTAGATCTTGTCCCGCAGGTCCTTCCGGTTCGGCAGGTAGCGCGCGGTTCGAGCCCTGCCCACCAGCCGACGGTCACCGTTCAACGGGGTCAATTCGTTGATGAAGCAAAGCGGGTAGCCTTCCTGGGTGACGGCGGACCAGGCGGCTTCGAGACCGACGGTCATGAGCTTGCCGAAGAGAACGCGATCCGCCGCGCTCAGTTTGCTGGCCACATGCGCTGGCAGGGTCCGTTCCGGGGCTTTCACCGTCATTGGACCCATTTGGCCGGCCAGCGTGCCGGCGATCAGGAAGGCGTACGCAAATCGCATGGGTCGATTATGACGGGTTTCGATGGCATTGACAGGTTGGGGTCGAAGGAGGACACCAAGTTTGGTGGCCGTGGGTTGCCTTTGAGCGCAGATGCCTCGGTTCCAAGCCCGTCCAATGCCTGCAGGGCCGCTTCCCCCGCGACCTCAACCGGACCGGTGGAACTTTCGTCTCACAGCGCCACTCGCGATGACGGTGCAGTTGCAGCCTCGCGTGCGATTTCTGCGCCCTTTGCCGATCAGACGACGGTAGGTGGGCACGGGACCGCTCGGAAACTACCTAAGGCCGCCGGCGACCACCTTCGATTGGTTGCCTACCGCAACCTGCCCCTCGCCATCCACCTCCCAGGCGGAATACACTGGTTGCTCTATGCGTGTGATTGCTTTTGTCCTTCTCGCAATGCCATTGCTGGCGCAACACGGCCGCTATCTGAACGATTCCCAGCACCCCTCCATCGGGAAACCGGAGGCGATTGCCGCCGGCGCGAAGTTCTTTGGGGGTTCCTGCACGGGTTGCCATGGGCCCGACGGGGGAGGTGGCGCGCGCGGACCGAACCTGGTACACCGCTCGTTGTGGCATCCGCTCAGCGATGAAGCCATCTTTCAGGTGATCCGCAAAGGCGTGCCGGGCACCGATATGCCGCCGACGCAGTTGACGGACGAGCAAACGTGGAGTTTGGTGGCCTATATTCATGCGCTCACCGGTCCGGCGAGCACCAATGTCATCCCCGGTGACGCGGCGGCGGGAAGGGCCACCTATTGGGGGGCGAAGGCGGGGTGCTCAGGGTGCCACGCGGTGCTGGGGCAGGGAGGGCGTCTTGCGCCCGATCTCAGCAATGTCGGCGGAAGCCGCCCGATCGCGATGATTCGCGAGTCGATTCTGGAGCCGGCCAAGGATCTTTTCTTTCTGGGCAACGAGGCTGCCACGGTGGTACTAAAGAATGGGCAAACTTTGAGCGGAGTGGCGCGTAATCGCAGCAACTACTCGCTCCAGTTGGTGGACACGAAAGGAATTCTGCATTTGATCTCGATGACCGATGTGAAAGAACTGACGCTGTCGGCGTCGACGCCGATGCCGACCGATTATGGCAAGCGGTTATCGCGGGTGGAACTGCGGGATCTGCTGGCTTACTTGGCGACGCTTGATAGCCGCCCCGCGGCAGAGAAGGGTGGCAAGTGATGCGGCACCTACTGGCTTTCGGACTAGCCTTCGCGCTGGGCGCGGTGGCCCAGGTACGCCACGACGAACTCGCCAAGGGGGCGGGCGATGATTGGCTAACTTATGCCGGAACGTATGCCGGCTGGCGGTACAGTCCGCTGACCCAAGTTACCGCGGACAACGCGAAGAACCTGGTGCCGAAGTGGGTCTATCATGTGCCCGGGGCGCGCGGGCTGCAGAGCTCGCCGATCGTCTACCAGGGTGTGATGTACGTCACCAGTACGAACGCGCTGACGGCCATTGACGCCCGCACCGGAAGGCGAGTCTGGCAGTACTCCGATCCTCGCGCTCAAAAGGCGGGCGTGAATCGTGGTGCCGCAATCTGGGGGGACCGGGTCTATTTCACGACCTCGGACAACTACCTGGTGGCGTTGGACCGTCACAGCGGGGTTCTGATCTTCAACAAGAAATTCGCCGACATTGCGATGGGCACCACTTCCACGTCAGCACCGCTGATTGCGCGCGGCAAGGTGATCGTCGGCAGTTCGGGTGGCGACAGCGGCATGCGCGGATTCATCATGGCGCTTTCCGCCGATACGGGTGAAACTTTGTGGAAGACTTATACGATTCCGGCCAAGGGTGAGAAAGGTGCGGAGACCTGGGGTAATCTGATCGACTATGGCGGCGGAGCGGCCTGGCTCTCCGGCACTTATGATCCGCAACTGAATACGCTGTATTGGACGACGGGCAATCCCTGGCCGGATTATAACGGCGATGTGCGCCCCGGCGACAACCTCTACACCTGTTCGCTGCTGGCACTCGATCTTGAGACCGGCAAGATGAAATGGTACTTCCAGTTCACACCCCATGACACGCATGATTGGGATGCGCAGAGCTGGCCGGTGTTGCTCGATACGGAGATCAACGGAAAGCCCCGCAAAGCGGTGCTCCATGCCAACCGGAACGGCTTCTTCTATGCCCTGGACCGAGTGACCGGCGAGTTTCTGCGCGCCACGCAGTTGATCGATAAGGTGACTTGGGCGAAGGGAATCGATGCCAAGGGCAAGCCGATTCAACTACCCAATATTGAGCCTACGCCGCAGGGCAACTGGATCTGTCCCAGTGTGAAGGGCGCAACCAATTGGATGGGTCAGAGCTACAACCCGCTGACGGGGCTGCTTTACGTCCTGACGCTGGAGCAGTGCGGGATGTACTTCCGGTCGTCGCAGGAACCGCAGCCGATGAAGAACTTCTCGGGAGGAGGTGCTACGGAAGAGGGCGGGCAAGTGGTGTTGCGGGCGCTGGACCCGAAGACGGGAAAGCGTGCGTGGGAATATCCAATGACGGGCACCGGCCGCATGTGGACGGGCACGGTATCGACCGCCGGAGGCGTGATCTTCAGCGGCGATGACGACGGCCACTTCCTGGCGTTGAACGCGAAGAATGGCAAGAATCTGTGGCACTTCAACCTGGGTGAGATGCTGACGGCCTCTCCGGTGATTTACTCGGTGGACGGTAAGCAGTATGTGGCGGTGGCCTCAGCGACGGCGGTCTTTTCGTTCGGTTTGTTCGAACCGGCGGTAGGCGTGGATCCTCCGGTGATTCGCTTACGGAAATAGAGCCAGGCCTACGGGATCCGGAGTGACTCAACGATGGGTGCGAAACGCTGCTGGAACGCTTTCAGGCCGGTCGCCGGCAGGCGCGTGAAGAAGAGAGCGGTGACGGTGTCGCTTTGAAGGTAGGTGCAGAGCTCCGCCATCGGCTTGCCATTTGCGGTGTAGGTGGCGACCCAGGTTAGGGCGGGGCGGCCGTCGATCTGGTGGCGGCGCTCGCTGCCGGCCTGATTGCGATAGCTGGTGTAGCCCGCGCCCTGGCGCTGAACCTGCTTAGCGGCCATGCCGGCCAACAGGCTTCTTTCGACCTCCTCCGCAGTGCGCTTGGTCGGGTTCTGGTCGAGGCGGTAGTAGAGGCCCGATCCGCCGATGAGTTCAGGGCTTCCATCGGTGAGGATGATGGTGGTTTCGTTGTCGCCCCAGCGCTGTTGGTTGGCGATCCGCCAGTTGTCGGGGAGCTTGAACTGGACCCGTGTGTGCGTGTCGCGCCATTCGCCATCTCCGGCCTTCGTCAGAACGGTGGGGGCTTTGTTCCTGATTGCCGCCGTGGTGGATTCAATGAACAAGAGCGCGTCGAAATTGGCGGGAAAGTTTGCCTCCACCAGATATCGGTCGGCTGCGTCCGGGGAGAAGACCGCGCCGATGCTGCGCGACTTCATGGGTTGCCGCAGTTCGTCGGGAGCCTGGCGTAAGTCCAGCGCAAAGATCGGCAGGCCGGACGACGCCATGAGCGCGTCCCACGTGGCGGTGAGGGCCGGTTTGACGGTGAAGTTCTGGAGGGCGGCCCCCGGCTTGATGGCTTGGAACGAGCCTTGATGAAAGCCGAAGCCGAAGACCACCATGCGTTCGCCGTAGGTCTTGCGGAGCGTGCCGCCCATGGTGGTGAAGCCGTGAAAATTGCCGCTTGCGACATGCCCGTTGTGGGCCCACAACACGATCTTCGCCTGTGGCGATTGCGACAGGATCCACTCCACGTTGCGGGCCATGCTCTCGTCGCGAGATACGGTACCGGCGCGCATTTGCAGGCACTGCAGCACCACGCGGGCGTTCTGAATGGCCCATTCGATGTCGGGGGCCGCGGCGCCGGCCTCGCGATATGTAGCCCGGCCATTCTCCAGACGCTTTACTATGTTCGTCCAATTCATTACCGCGGTCCGGACATCGGGTTGGGGTGCCTGCGGCAGACGCTCCAAACGGAGGCTCTGCTTGCCGCCGGCAAACACGCCGGTGTCCAAGAACACTTCCGTGCCGGCGCCACCCGCATAGTATCCGCTGCGCGCACTCCCAAGGCTGCCGCCGGCGTCTTCGAAGCCGGCTGAGGCGAGGGGAACGGTCTTGCCGTCGACTTCGAGCGTCAGGTCATCGAACCAGACTTTCCCCGAACCTGTAAATGTGCCACCAAAGAAGATCTGATCGGTGTCCGCTGGCAATTCCAGTTCGAGGGTTTGCGCGTTCCAGGCGGTGGTACCGGATATCCCGTTGACGCCGAGATTGCGGAAGGACTTCACCTGCCGATTCGCGTCGGCGCGAAACCAAAGATGCGCTTCGCCCGCGACGTTCTCGGTGCGGAGGGCACCGCGGAGGCGGGCGTTCTTCCCGGCCCACTCTTTTGCGGGAAGGGAATAGGTAATCACCCCAAAGTTCTGTTGGGCCTGAGCGTTCGATCCGACCATGGCTGCGGCGGACTGCAATGCCGAAACGTAGCCGGAGTCGCGTTGCGCGACGAAGGCCGTCACGTTCCGCAAGGCGACTTCGGGCGTTTGCATGTCAAAGCCGGTGAACTCTACGCGGCCTTTGCCGGAGGCATTGAACGCGCGCATCCACTGGATCATCTCGAGCACTTCTTCGGTGTCCCAGGTCCAGAAATAGAGGCCTTTGAGCAGCGCGGCGGGGTCCCCCTTGCCGGTGAGAACATATTCGTTGAGCCGGTATGCCTCGGGCATGTTCGCTTCGATGGAGAAGATGGTGAAGCCCATTTCGGTGGCCAGAAACTCCAGCATGCGGTGCTTCAACCGGAAGAACTCGCGGGAGCCATGGGTGGCTTCTCCCAAAGACACGATGCGCGCATTGCCGATGACCTTCTTGAGGGGTTGGAGGTCAGCGAAACCGGTGTCTACCTGGACGGTCTTGATCGGGATGGCGTTTTGACGAATCCAGGGGCGTTGATCGGCAGCTGAGCTGAAGGACAGCGTCGTGGCGAGGGCGAGAGCAAGGAAGCTAAACCTTTGCATATAACAAGGTACGCGCAGTTCATCGCTCGGAGGGGCCATTTTGCCGTTCTTCTGTCTCAGGTTCCTTCGTTCGCGAGTTCCGGCTAGGCGCAGTTTCGACGAACTAAGTGCCGGTGGATCGTTGCGCATTCGAGTCTGGGCGCGGTTGACCTAACTCACATTCAATTTTCAAGGATCATAGCCAGTCGGCCAAGTTTTGGCGTTCTGGCGAAGCCTTTCCAG
>JALHNI010000147.1 GCA_022843605.1 Bryobacter sp. | reverse complement strand
AGGCTGTGTCCGGTTGGGTGTCTTGGGCATCCGTGCCGCAAGCGTTGCGCGAACTTTCTTCTGCTCGGCCGTCATCGCTTCGGGCCGGTGAGCGAGATTC
This sequence comes from Bryobacter sp., assembly GCA_022843605.1. Taxonomy (GTDB): domain Bacteria; phylum Acidobacteriota; class Terriglobia; order Bryobacterales; family Bryobacteraceae; genus JALHNI01. Next base: position 17,199 of record JALHNI010000147.1, on the reverse strand, counting down.
TTCCATTCGTTGGGATCGCTCCGTTCGTCGTAGAGTTCTTCGCCATCGGGAAACTTGCTGTAGCGCCAGCGCTCGGTGCGAACGCTGACTTTGTCGGGTCCGTCAGACGTGATGCCCGCGCCGTCCCAGGCACGAGCAGGATTCTGCAACAAGGGCTTTAGGCTGCGGCCATCAAGACCGGCCTTGGGCGGCAGAGCGCAAAGGTCCAAGAGGGTGGGATAAAGGTCAACAAACTCGACGACGCGATGGCAATCAGCACCCGTTTGGTTGACGCCCGGGGCGGCAATCATCAGCGGCGCGCGGCAGGAACGCTCCCAGAGCGTGAACTTGCGCCACTGGTTCTTCTCGCCGAGTTGCCAGCCATGGTCGCCCCAAAAGACGACGATGGTGTCGCGGGCGTTGGGCCCCTGGTCGAGGGCGTCGAGCACGCGGCCCACGTTGGCGTCGGTGAAATTGATACAGGCCAAATAGGCGCGAATGGCTTGCTGCCACTCGTCGTTGCGGGTGACGCGGGCATGGTCCGCGCGGCCGCCCGGCCGGATGGCCGAAGCCGGTACGTCGTTCAGGTCATCGGCGAGATAGGGCGGTAGTTTCACGTCCTGAACTTTGAACTTGTCAAAGTACTTGCGCGGCACGAACCAAGGCAGATGCGGCTTTTTGAAGCCGCACGCCAGGAAGAAGGGCTGGTCGTGCGTCTTTGAGAGAATCTCGCTCGAATAGCGCACATACCGATAGTCTTCCATCTCCTCGTCGGTTAGGTCGAGCGGACCCCAATCGAAATGAACCTGCGCGGACTTGGCCGGAGTCCGCTGCGCTTCGGCGCGCACTTCAGCTTCCGGATGCGTCTCCGGCAGGTACTCGTGAAAGGCATGATAGTCGGGCTGCGAGTTGTGATAAAGCTTGCCGCAGCCCATCACCCGGTAGCCCTGATTGAGGAAGTATTCCGGTAGGGTGACGGCGTCCGGCGCACCGTCGCGCCAAGCATCGGCATTGGTATAGACGCCGGTGGTGGACGGGCGAAGACCGGTCATCAAGCTGGCACGAGATGGGTTGCACATCGGCGCATTGCAGTAAGCGCGCTGAAAGCGCACCGCGCGCGCGCCGAGGCGAGCCAAATTCGGAGTGACGGACTGGGGGTTGCCACCGAAGTTCTGGATCCAGTCATTGAGGTCGTCCACCGCCAGAAAGAGGACGTTGGGCCGTTTCTTTGTCTGAGCGAGAGCGGGCGCGGCAAGCGTGGCGGCAAACTGACGGCGAGTCATGCCCGCGAGTATATATCGGTTAGCGTTTGGCGAGCCACCTTACGCTGAGAGCGGGAGTGGCGTGGCAGCCAGTGGTGGCGGTGACGCCACTGGCGATCTGGGCGCAGGCATTTTCGTGGGCTGTGCGTTGGGCCATGGCCTGCGTTTCGGCCGACGCCGTTCGGCAAGCTTGTTGACCTTCGTACCCCACGCAGACCTCGCAACGGAAGTTGGCGCTGGGCATGGAGAAGTAAATCAGCAAGCCCAGGACCGCTAAAGTGCCGGCCACGATCAGGCTGACCTGATTGCGGCTCAAGCGGAGGCCCCCTCGGTGAAGAAGCTGCCCATGCGGCGGAACTTCCAATACCGCTCTTCAATCAGCTGTTCCGGACTAAGCCCTTTCAGTTCGGCCAGGGTTTCGATCAGGTGGGCCTTGAGCAACTCCGCGGCGGCATCCATGTCGACGTGAGCGCCGCCGGGAGGTTCCGGGATGGCGCCGTCGATGATTCCGAGGCGCTCAAGATGATCGGCGGTTAGCTTGAGCGCGGCAGCGGCCTTTTCCGATTGGGCCGCATCGCGCCAGATGATGGCGGCGCAGCTTTCGGGCGAAATCACGCTGTAAATGGCATTCTCCAGCAAATAGACGCGGTTGCCGACACCCATGGCCAGAGCGCCACCGGAACCGCCTTCACCGATGACCACGCAGACCACGGGGACGCCGAGCCGGGCCATTTCACGCAGGCTGACAGCGATCGCCTCGGCTTGGCCGCGCTCTTCGGCATCGATACCGGGATAGGCGCCGGGCGTATCGAGCAGGCAGATAATCGGACGGCCGAACTTCGCCGACATCTGCATGGCGCGGATCGCCTTGCGGTAGCCTTCGGGCTTCGGCATGCCGAAGTTGCGGATGAGCTTTTGCTTGGTATCGCGGCCCTTCTGCTGGCCACAGACCATCACCGGCGCGCCCTCAAGCTTGGCCATACCGCAGACGATCGCCGCGTCGTCGCCATAAGCGCGGTCGCCGTGAATTTCAATAAAGTCGGTGAACATGCGCTGGATGTAATCGAGAGCGTGTGGCCGTTTGGGATGGCGGGCCAACTGCACCTGTTCCCAGGGGGTGGCCGTCTGCGCCTGGGCGCGATCCAGCATCTGCAACTGCCCTTCCAGGCGCGCGACATCGGCTTGCGGATTGGACGCCTTCAGCGCGGCGAGTTCGCGTTCCAGGTTTTCGATTCGGAGACGGTTTTCTTCTTGCATTAGTTTTCGGTAGGGAGGATGTCGTCAATCCGGAGGGAAGCCTCGGGAGCGGCGAGCGGGCTGACGTTTTCCGCAGCCCCGTATTGCGTGATGGATTGGTAAGAACCGCTAAGCGGCTCGCGGAAGACCAGGAGGCGGCGGGCGTTGATGTCGACTACCCAATAGTCCGCGATGCCGGCGCGGGCGTACAAGCCGGCCTTAATGGTGCTGTCGAAACCGACCGATGTGTCGGCAACTTCGATGAGAAGTTGAACATCAGCGGGACGGGGACGGCGAGCCAGGAAAGAAACAATTGGAGATCGAAGTACCATCAAATCGGGCTGAGGCTCGCTGGTGGGTGCGTCAACGGGTGAGACGTCCATCGTAGCCTCGGCCAACACCCGACCCGCGAAGAAGCGTTCAAACCAATTCTGAATCAACGCTAACCATACGATGTGGGGCTGGTTCTTGCCCATCTTGTCGATCAACTCTCCATCGATCAGTTCAAAGCGGCCGCGCAGGAATCCGTGCAACTCCAACAACTCGCACTCCGCCCGGGTCCACCGCTTGCGGGGCGGTTGACCGGCAGGCAAGGCCTGAGGTTCGACGATATGGGCTACAGCCATAACTCCATTCTAGTTCGCCATGATCTCGAGTGATTCGTCGCCGCAGATGCGCTTCACCTCAGCCATAAACTCGCGATCCGGCCGGACCTTGGCGGCGACGTCCAGGGTAACGGCGAAGTCCTTGGGCTTTTCCAGACGCAGCCGGATTTGCGCTTTGCCCGGCTTTCGCGAGAAGAGGGCGCTCAACTCCTCCGCTTTAGCCATTGCCCCGTTGGGCGAGCCCGCGCTGAGACGAATCCGAATGGAGAGCATGCTGGGCAGGTCGACGCGGGCGTCGTCGAGGGCGATGATGTCCTGCAGGGAAATCTTCGGCGGACCGCCTTCTTCGGGCATCACCTTGGCCTTCACCAGCACGGCCCGATCCTCAATCAACTGAGGACCCAAGGCATCCATCTTCGAATTGAAGACCATCGCCTCCAGGTTGCCGTCCGCATCCTCAAATTGCATCAACGCCCAAAGCTTGCCCTCCTTCGTGCGCTTGCGCTGAATCCCCGACAGGATGCCACACAACTTCACCTCGGTGCTCTTTTCCAGGCCCTCTAACTGCTGCGTGGTGTGAGAGCGTAACTCGATGGATTTTTCGAGGTAGGCATCGAGCGGGTGGCCGCTGACGTAGAAGCCAAGTAGCTCCTTCTCGCTGGTGAGCATCTCTTTCTCGGTCCACTCGGGGACGTTCGGCAGCGGGGGATCGGCGCTGTCTTCCTCAGCGAGTAACATCCCGAAGAGTCCACTCTGTCCGCTCGCCTGGTCCCGCCAATGGCGTTGGCCGGCCTCAAGCGCTCCGTCCAAGCCGGCGAACAACTGAGCGCGCGTGCCGGGTAGCGCGTCGAGTGCGCCCGCCTTAATCATGCTTTCCAGAACGCGCTTATTCAAAGCGGACAGATCCACGGTCTCACAAAGCTTATAGAGACTGTCGAAGTGCTTGCCGGCATTACGCGTCTTGATGATCGCTTCCACCGCGCCGGCACCGACATTCTTAATGGCGCCCAGGCCGAAGCGAATGCTATCGCCATCGGGGGTGAAGTTCAACTCGGACTTATTCACATCCGGGGGCAACACCTTAATGCCCATTTCCTTGCACTCATTGATGTATTTGACGACCTTAGCCGTGTTACCCGTTTCCGAGGTCAACAGGGCGCTCATAAAGTCGATGGGGAAATTCGCCTTCAGGTATGCGGTGACATAGGCTAGAAAAGCATATGCTGCGGAGTGCGACTTATTGAAGCCGTAACCCGCGAACTTCTCCATCTGGTCGAAGACGCGGTTCGCTTTTTTCTCCGGCACGCCGCGCTTCGCCGCACCTTGCTGGAAACGTAAGCGCTGTTTGGCCATCTCGGCCGCGTCCTTCTTACCCATGGCGCGACGCAGCAGGTCGGCCTCGCCGAGCGAGTAGCCGGCTACGACGTTGGCGATCTGCATCACCTGCTCCTGGTAGACCATGAAGCCGAAGGTCTCTTCCAGTAGGGCCTTCATCTCCGGCAGATCGTACTTTACCGCTTCGCGCCCGTGCCGGCGCTCAATGAACTCGTCGATCTTGTCCATCGGACCCGGGCGGTACATCGCGTTGAGCGCGATCAGGTCCTCGAGACGCTCCGGTTGGTAGCGGCGCAAAATGTCGCGCATGCCATCCGATTCAAACTGGAAGACGCCAGAGGTGTAACCCTTGGTGAAGATCTGATAAGTCTTCTCGTCGTTGAAGGGTAGGTCGTCCACCACCAGCTTGACGCCACGGAACTTCTCGATCAGTACCAGGGCATCGGCGATGATGGTGAGCGTCGTGAGGCCGAGGAAGTCCATCTTCAGCAGGCCCAGCTTTTCGAGGCCGCTCATGTCGTACTGGGTAACAATTTCGTCTTTGCTGGTCTTGTAGAGCGGAACCAGATACTTGAGCGGTTCCGGCGCAATGACGACGCCAGCCGCGTGGACGGACGAGTTACGGGCCACGCCTTCAAGCTTTAGGGCCGTATCCAATACGTCGCGGACGCGCGGATCGGCTTCAGCCAATTGATCGAACTGCGGCTCCAGCTTGATCGCGTCGGCCAACTTAATGCCGATCGGCTGGACGGGAACTAACTTCGTAAGTTTTTCGACCTCGGCGAACGATAGGTCGAGCACGCGGCCTACATCTTTCACAGAGGCCTTCGCCGCCAGGGTACCGAAGGTAATAATCTGCGCCACCTGATCGCGGCCGTATTTCTCGGTGACATAGCGAATCACTTCGCCGCGTCCGCGCGTACAGAAATCGACGTCGATGTCAGGCATCGAGATACGCTCGGGATTCAGAAAGCGCTCGAAGAGTAAGCCATACTGCAGCGGATCGATGTCGGTGATGTTCATCGAGTAACCCACTAAGGAGCCCGCGGCCGATCCTCGGCCCGGCCCGACCGGGATGCCTTTCTCCTTGCTGTAACGGATAAAATCCCAGACGATGAGAAAGTAACCGGAGAACTGCATCTGCTGGATCAGCTTGATCTCGTGCGTGAGCCGTTCGTCGTATTTTTCCAACGGTTCACGAAGCATGCCTTGGCGCGCCAGGGCGGCCAGCTTGACTTTTCGTTTTTCGTAGCCTTCCCGTGCCACATATTCAAAGAAAGAGTCAATGGTATGCTGCTGCGGCACATCGAATTTCGGGAAGGGGTTCTCGACTTTCTTGAGCTTGAGCTGGCAGCGTTGTGCGATCTCCCAAGTGCGGTCGATCGCGTCTTCGTGGTCGCCAAACAGGGCGAGCATCTCGTCGCGCGACTTCAGGTAGAACTCTTCGGTGTCGAACCGCATCCGGTTCGTATCCTTGAGAAACTTGCCGGTTTGGATACAGAGCAGGATCTCGTGCGCGCGGGAGTCGCTTTTCGTGAGGTAGTGCGCGTCATTGGTGACGATCAGCGGGATGCTGAGCTCTTTGGCCAGCTTATTCACCAGCGGGATGACGATCTTGTCGTCATCGAGATTGTGGTCCTGCAGTTCGAGAAAGAAGTTGTGCTTCCCGAAGATGTCCTGGTACTCGCAGGCTAAGCGCCGCGCTTCGTCGTACTTGTCAGCCAACAGAGCCTGGTTGACGTCGCTGGCCAGGCAGGCCGACGTGCAGATCAGTCCTTTGGCGTGGCGCGAGAGCAGGTCTTTGTCGACACGGGGCTTGTAATAGAAGCCGTCCAGGTAACCGGAAGTGACCAGTTGGATCAAATTCCGGTAGCCCTCTTCGTTCTCACTGAGCAGCAGAAGATGGTTATAGTCGTAACCCTCGCTGCGCGACTGCTGCCCTTGCGGGGCGACATACATCTCACAACCAATGATGGGATGAACGCCGTGCTGATTGGCTTTGTTGTAGAACTCCACCGCGCCGAAGAGGTTGCCATGGTCCGTCATGGCGATGGCGGGCATCTTCTGTTCGGCCACCTGCTTCACCATCTTGCCGATTTCGCACGCTCCATCCAGCAGCGAGTAGTCGGTATGGCAATGAAGATGGACGAAGGGCGGTGCGGACATGCTCTCTCTCTCAGGCGGGGGGCGGTGTACCCTCTATTCTACTGCGCGGGCTGCCGTGGCGAGAGCCTTGGCGAAGAATGGAACCATCTTGAGTTCGATTCGCTCGGCGACATGGTCAATGTGGTTGCCGCTGTAGATTTCGCTGAAGTGCGGCACCTGATAGTTGGTCAGCATGGCGTCCAGGGTCCTCACCGTGGCGGCGATGCGAACGTCCTGGTCTCCGGCGTCGAAAGCGATCGCCTGGAGCCGCTTCAGGTTAGGAATCGACTGGTCGACTTTGGCGAGAGGGGCGTTGGCGGTCCAGCGGGCGACCACCATGGGCTGCAGCTCGCCATTTTCGAATGGCAGATCGACGAAGAAAGGCGGCTTCGACGGGTTGGGCGACCAGGCCGCGGCGGAGGCGAAGACGGCTTTGGTGCCGAAGTCGGCTTTTTCGAGGTCCGCGATGGCTTTCACGTCCCCTACCTTCGGATTCAAGCGCGGGCTGGGATCGTTGATCAGACAGCAGGGGCTGAGCGCGTAGATCGCCGAAAAGACTTCGGGGTACTTCATGCCAATCCGCAAAGTGCCGTAGCCGCCCATGGAATGGCCGGCCAAGCCGCGGCTGGCGGCGGTCGGCAGCGTGCGGTAATGACGGTCGACGTAGGCGACGAGTTCACGCGCGACGAAATCCTCCCAGTTGCCCGTCGTGACCGAATTCGAGTACATGCTGCCCTGGAAGCGAGTGAATGCGTTGGGCATGACGACAATGGCCTGCGTACCGGCCTTGTCGAGGACGTTCGGCAGGTGGATCCAATGCTTCTGCAAGCCGAACCAGCGGGTGTCATCATCTGTGAAGCCATGCAGGAGGTAGATGACCGGGTAGCGTTTGACGTCCTTCGGCTGGTAGCCGGAGGGCAGATAGATGGAAACGTCACGATCGGGCGAATCGCCGGAAAGGTTGCCTTCGAGCCCCCGGCCGTGAACCTTCACCCGTTCGACGCGGCCGTTCTTTTGAGCGGAAAGAAAACCGGCGGACAGAAGCAAGATCAGGATGAGGCGCATGCCATCTAAGTTACCCGATTAGACGAAAGCGGTGGTCTTGATGCCGGAGATTTCGAAACGTTTGCGGCAGCGAATGTTTTTGCACATGGCGTGGGTGTCGAGCAGCACCATATAGCTCTGGATCTTGGCGAAGCGGGCGCGATCCCGCTCATCGCCGCCGTTGGGCATCCGGTCCTTCTTCTTGCGAAGAATCCACTTGATGTCGTAGGTATCGGACGTGCGGCAGGCGGGGCAATTGAGGGTGGCGGGCTTGCTGACTTGGGTCTCGTTAAAGAAGGCGCGCTCTTCCATGATTCGCCTTTTAGTATGTCACTATCTCGTGACCATCTCGCCATCGAAGGGCGAGAATCCGCAACTGATGCGCTCCGCGAGGTTCCTGGTTCCTCGGCAATAGGAGCGGCCGGGATGCGCGGCGATGTAGGCTTGCTCCACCTGCCGCAAGCGGCTCATGCGTTCCGGAGTGCGGGGATGGCTGCGGAAGAAATCACTGATTCCCTGCCCCGCCGCGCCGGCGGCTTCGCCAATCGGCGAGCCGGCAGCCCGTACGCCAACAGAAGGCTCCAACCGTTCGATGATGGCGGCCATGGCATTGCTGCCTCCGGCAGGATCGTAGCCCGCCTGCGCCGCCAGCAACTGTCCTTCGGCATCGGCCTCGTACTCCTGATAGGGAGCGTAGGCGATGGCGCCCACGCGGCGCACGGCGTCAGCCAACGCGCCACCTTCGTTCGGAAGGCGCAGTTCTTTCAGCTTGAGTTCGTACTGGAAACGCTCAACACAATGCCGTTGGTCGACGTGCGCGATCTCATGCCCCAGAATGGCCGCAAGTTGGCTTTCGTCGCGCAGCGTCTCGAGCAGGCCGCGATAAACGAAGATGTAGCCACCGGGCAGGGCGAAGGCGTTCACTTGAGGCGAATCAATCACGCGAAAGTGATAGACGATGCGCGAACGTTTGACGCCGCGCGCGACGGCATTGCCCACCTGGATGACGTAACTGGTGTCGGCACTCAAGGCCGCGCCGGGCGGAAGCACCCGGTCCGCGAGAGTCTTGCCGAATTCCATCTCGGTTTCGTCCTGAATGCGGACGATTTGTAGCGGAACGGCGTCGACATCGCGAACAATGTCGCCCCACATTTCGAGCACCGAATTGAAGCTGGCGGCGCGATCGACCGGCGCAAAGGAAGTGGCCACCGCGCCTGCGGCAAGCAGGGCGGCGACGGCGAAGAAAGCGATCGGGGGCCGCATGGGTTACAGGATCCTCTTCAATTGTTCCCGGTACCGGGTGTAAAGCCAACTGGCGGCCATGAGTAAGACGCCTAAGACGATGAAACTGGCGATCCGCGGCAGACCTTGCAGCGAGGAGAGGTCGTAAAAGAAGAGCTTCAGGATGCAGAACAAGAAGAAGCCGAGTCCGCTGAAGCGCATCACCCGCTCAGCGGTGACGAAACCGGCAACCAGCAACGCGACGCCCTCAATGCTCCAGGCGACCGTCAGCAGCGGGCCGGAAACCTGGTTGTAGAGGATACCCGCCAGGAGCGCGGCTCCGAGCACGGCATAGGCGGGCCGCGCCAAGCGCTCGAAGCGAGATAGCGCTTCGCGGGGAGCCAGGCGATGACCGGCCAGGAGTCCGGCGGTGACAAACAAACCCGCTGCGAGACGCCATGGCGTTTCCGTCAGCGAGAAACTCAAGCTCCAGGCGCGCAGGAAGGCGGCGATCGCGAGTAAGTAAGCTTGCCAGCGTAAGTCGGAAATCTGGTAGCGCAGTCCAAACCAGAGTAAGAGCAAGCCGGCCACGATTGTACCGGCGCCGGAGATGGAGCGGCCCACTTCCAGGCGCACCAGAAACAGGGCCAGAATGGGCGGCAGCCACAAATAGAGCCGGGCCCTTGAACGCGACCACAGATAGTAGAACAGCGGGATGAACGGGGTCACCGTGAGTAAACGGTGCGAGAAGATCCCGGTGCGGCCGAGCGCCGGGAAGTTACTCATAAAGAGCCGCCCGAAAGCGGCGCCGGCCACGACATGGCCAGCCCGCCGAAGTTCAGGGAAGTCGCTCAGCACGCCCGCTTCCACCATCAACAGCGCAAGTAAGCCCCAGGCGGGTGCGGCGAGGGTACCGGGGAAAAGCGTCCAAAGCAGGGTGGCACCGCCAAGGCCAACGAATTGCCAGGCGATGGTGAGCGCAATCTTACGCTGCCATCCGGCATCAAGCGCGCGCCAGCGCCAACCCATCGCGACGTAGGCGGCGGTGAAGATGGCCCAGGCGGTCCAGGAGGTGCCGGGCTTATCGAACATCGTGTAGAGCAGCGCGCAGAAGACGGGCAGAAGGAGCGCGTAAGACTGGAAGCGAAGATCACGGGCGTTCCAGCGGTGGGCGGCCAGGGTCAGGATCGCCGCCAGGACGGCCCAAGCTGCGAAAACGAAGGCCTGGGTAACCTCCACCGAGAGAATCAGCACCACCAGGATCGTCGCGCCCCAACTGTACAGGACCGTCGGCATTACGCTGCGGTTGAAGTAGAAGCCAACAGCCATCAGCGCGCCCATGGGAGAGACCGCACTGAGGCGATAGCCGAGCCAGGTAATCGTCGCGTTCTCCGGGTCGTCCACGAAAATCAGTTTGAGGAAGGCCACGGCCGCAACAGCCAGCGCCACCCAGCGCGAGAGCGGCGCCCTGGAGCGCCAGGCCAGGATGAAGAGCGCCTGGCCTTCGATGAACAAGGCCAGCGTAGCGGAGATACGGTCAAAGCGAAGCAGGATCGCGATGGCGGCAACGGCGCTGGTGAATGCCAGCGCGGTGGCGGAGACGCCCCACCATTTGCCGGCGTCGTTCTCGTCTACTGGACGATGACGGCGGAAGAAGGCGCTGATCGCGAAGGCGATCGCCGCCAAGCCCATCAACGACGAATAGTGTTCCGGCGCTGCCCCGCGCGTCGTCAGCAACGACGCGGAGACGAAGGCCATGGAGTTGAGCACGTACTGAACGGAATCGAGCGGCGAGACGAGCGGAGCTTTGCGCGCGCGCCAATGGTCAAAGAGCTCAAAAAGTAGCCAATAGACCCAGAGAATCGGGTGCCCGATGCCGGGCAGGAAGCCGATGCTGGGCGGCAGAAACGCCAGAGTCGTGTAGGCGAGCAGAATGCCGAAAAGCGGCATCAACCGCCAACCGAAGCGGCTGCTGATGCCCAGCAGTCCGGCAGCCAGCACGGCCGACGCGACCATGGCGAAGGCTGAGGAAGGGTCCACCTGTAGGGCCGCGAACGCGGCGAAGAAAGCCAGGCCGGTCACCCATTCGCTCTCGTAGCGCAGCGAGCGCCAGATCATGCCGGCGCCGACCAGCAGCAGCACCAACAGGCCCAGCACCGGGCTCTCGATGATGCGCGACTCGGGAATGCCATGGGCGGCGAAGGCCGTGAAGTAAAGCATCGCCCAGCCGGCGCTCAGCAAGCCGATCGAGAAGACTTTGTAGCGCGGCTGACGCTCCAGCCACATGCCACCGGCGATCATCGCGCCACTGGTGAAGAGCCCCACGGCGATCTTACCGGCTGGCCCCAGGGCATCGAGCGAAAAGCGGAGGAACAGCGCCAGGCCGATGACGAGGATTAGGGCGCCGAGCTTGTTCAGAATGCTGCCGCCGAGCAGGGCTTCCCACTCTTCGCCCTGGAACCGATCGGTCCACTTGGGCTTGGGAGGCGGCGCAGGCCCGGGCGGCAACGGGGGCGGCGGCGGAGAGGCCGGTTCCGCGGACGGCTCGTTGGTCAACCAAGCGGGGAGCGGAGGTGGCTCGTCGATCGCCGGCACGGCGGGACTGGCTTCGCGTACCGGTTGAGGTTCGGGAACCTGAACCGAGACCGGGGCCGGTTCTTGAGCCGGAGCGGCATGGAGCGCGGCCAGGGCCTGCTCGGTCGCGTAAACCCTGACCGTCAACTCACGGATGCGCTCCGTCAATTCGCGGGTTTTCGATCGCTGCCGATAGTTGTAGATCGACAACGCCAGCAGCCCGACGAAAAGGAAGAACTCCATGCGAGCTTAGAGTTTACTATTCCCGGTTCAGGGTCTTCACTCGGTAAAAAGGCTTACTCTTCTCGGCCGGATCGATGGTGAAGGTCTGCTCGGTCTTGGCCGGATCGTAATCGCGCCACAGCCAGGTGAGGGCGGCGGGCGCTTCGGCGTTACCGTGACCACCATTGTGCGTACCGATGCCGAAGCTGAGTTTGTAGTCGTACTCGCGCATTTTCAGCGAATTGGCCATCTGCAAATTTTGATAGGGCCAGCTGCCGTGCGTATTCTCGAGGTCCTCGCTGCCATCCTGCAGCCAGACGCGGATATTGCGCCGGGGCTCTTTGCGGATCTTGAAAGGATAGACGTTGCCGCCATCGAGCTCGCCGGGCTTCCATTGAATGCTCGTAAAACTGCCGATGCGAGAAAGAACGCGGCTAAATTCGTTGGGCATAAACCATGCGACGTTGAAGGCGCAGATGCCGCCCGACGAGTTACCGGCAATGGCGCGGCTATAGGCGTCCGTGCGGAGGTTGTAACCCTTAGCCACCGCGGGCAGGATTTCGGTCATCAGAAAACGACCGTAAGTGTCGGTGACGGAATCGTACTCAATCGAGCGCATGCGCTTTTCACCAACCAAGCCGGGCTGAATGAAGATATGAACTGCCACGGGAATCTTCTTCTGGTGGGTGAGGTTGTCGATGACGATCTGCAGGCGGGAGCCACCTTCGCGCGCGGTGTAACCGGCGCCATCCTGCCACACCATGACCGCGGCGGGTTTGGCCGCTTCATACTGGGCCGGCACGTAGGTCCAGTAGTCGCTGAGCATCCCCGGATAGACCTTGCTGGTGTGTACCATCTTTTCTGAGAGCTTGCCCTTCGGCACGCCGGCTTGCTCATAGTGGTCCGGAGTAAATGCGGGAACATCATTCTTGCCACCGAAAGGCTGGCCGTTCACCGTGTAGACGAAACGATGGATGGTGCCGGTTTTCAGGCTCGCTTTGTGCACCCACAGGGCCCCGGCTTTCTTCATTTTGACGGCGGGGCCTTCATCGATGGAGATGGACGGAGCGGCGTCGGCTTTCAGGGCAAAGATGAAGTCCGGGCCATGGCTCACCCAGGCTTCGCCTTTCTCCAGCGAGCCTTTCGGGACGGCCGCGGCGAAGGCATCAGCAAAGGCGGCCGAGCCGGGCGCCAGCTTAAAGAGGTCAGGCTGGGCGGCCAAGGGAACGGCCAACAAAGTGAGAGCAAGGAACAGCTTCATACCGGCATCAAGAATAACAGAGCCCACCCCTACCGGAAACGGTTAACCTAATCGATAGCAGCTGTGGAACAGATTGGGCGATATCAGATTCAGGGGGAGTTGGGGCGCGGGGCGATGGGCGTCGTCTATCGCGCGCTCGACCCGGCGATTGGCCGGATCATCGCCATCAAAACCATCCACCTCAGCACGCTCACCGATCCGCAGGACCGTGAGCGCATGCACGACCGTTTGCGGCGAGAAGCCCAATCGGCCGGCATCCTGTCGCATCCCAACATCGTCACCATCTACGACATCCAGGACCACGGCGACACGGCCTACATCTTCATGGAATTCGTCGATGGGCCGACGCTCGAAAGCATCACCCTGGACCGGCGCGCGCCCAGCCCCGCTACGCTGCTCGCCCTGCTGAAGCAGATCGCCGCCGCGCTCGACTTCGCGCATTCGAAGGGCATCATCCATCGCGACATCAAGCCCGCCAACATCATGATCCAGGGCGAGCGCATCGCCAAGGTGACCGATTTCGGTATCGCCCGCATTAACGCCCAGGCTTCGGCCTCCAGCGGCGTTACCGTCGCCGGCACGCTGCTGGGGACGCCCAACTACATGTCGCCCGAGCAGATTCAGGGCGAAGGCGTTGACGGACGCGCCGATCAGTTCTCACTCGGCGTGCTGACCTACGAATTGCTCACCGGTGAAAAACCATTTAGCGCCGACAGCATCCCAGCCTTGATCTACAAGATCATCAACCAGGATCCGCCGCCGGCCGAACGGCTGAATGCGAGCCTGCATCCCGATGCGGGCGCCGCTCTGGCGCGGGCCATGGAGAAGAATCGGAATCAGCGATTTCCTACTTGCGTGGAGTTCGTGGAAGCCCTCGAACTAGGCTTGTCGCGGCAACCGCAATGGCAGGCGATGCCGCGCGGCGCCAGTGACTCGGCGCCAACCGTCGAGAGCTTGCCCGGCCTGGAACCCACGCTGATCGCGGAGCCAACGCCGGTGCAATCCGCCACCACGACCGCCGGACCGCTGCCGGTCATTCCGAATCTACCCGACCTGCCCGAACCCAGGCCCCGCGAAGATCGCGATACGGCCGAACTCAAGAAAGGCAGCCGCCTGCTGAAGTTTGCCGGGATTGCTGCCGCGGTCGCCTTGGCCGTGACGGCAGGGGTCGTCTTCTGGGCGCAGAATACTGACTTCGCGGCAAAGCCCCCAGCCCCCGTGGAGTCAGCGCCCGTGGAGCAGGCCCCGCCCACCGAAGCGGTTCCTCAGCCTTCGCCGGTCGCGCCTCCGGTTCCTGAAGCCAAGGCGCCCGAAACGCCGGCACCGGCTCCCGCGACTCAACCGCCGGCCCCCGTAGAGCCAAAGCCAGAGCCCGTCACCCAGCCGCAGTCGGGCGGCTTACAGCTCTATACGGTGGGTCTGCGTTCGCAACCCGACGGCGCTACCGCGGTGCTCGAAAGCGGTCGCGGCTGCCGCACGCCCTGTGAGATTCAAGTGCCGGCCGGACGCCATACGGTGACCTTTACGATTGACGGCTTCACGCCGCTCATCCAACGTTTTGAGGCGCCGGCGCAGGATTCGGTGTTTGCCCGGCTCGACGCCAACATGGGCACCGTCTATCTGGATTCGTCGCCCTCGGGAGCGTCAATCCGCGTGGACGGCAAAGAAGTGAACTCGCGAACGCCCGCCATGCTGAAGTTACCGGCGGGCCGGCACAAACTCGAATTTTCGAAAGATGGCTACGCTTCGCAGCAACACGAAGTCGACGTGAACGACGGTGTAATCTCGAGGCTCAGTATTCGGTGGAGTGAAAAGAAATGACCAATCGACGTCTGTTTTTGTCGGCCCTGAGCTCGGCTTCCCTACTCTGGACGGCGGATACGCCGAAGCGCGGCGGCAAAGTGATGTCGACGCGCCCGTTCGACATCGAAATGGACCTCGATGGCTTTAAGGATTACCTCACGCCGATCGACCGCTTCTATGTGCGGACCCACCACTACACGCCGAATCTGAAGGCGGAAAGCTTCAAGCTGGAAGTGGGCGGCGAAGTCAGCAACAAGCTGACGCTGTCGCTCGACGACTTGAAGAAGATGCCCTCGGTAGAGTTGGTCAGTGTTTGCGAATGCGCCGGGAATGGCCGGGCGCTCTATGAGCCGGCGATCGTCGGCCTGCAGTGGGAATACGGCGCAGTCGGCAACGCCAAGTGGCGCGGCGTGCGCCTTGCCGATGTGCTGAAGAAAGCCGGCGTATCGGCGGCCGGCAAGTACGTGCTGTTCAATGGCGGCGATGTGCCGGTGGGCAAAATGCCGGACTTTCAACGCACCATTCCGCTGACGAAGGCGATGGAAGCGAACACGATTCTCGCTTACGAGATGAACGGCGAGACGCTACCGGTGTCGCACGGCTTTCCGTTGCGCGTCGTGGTGCCAGGCTGGGCGGGCGACTGCTGGGTGAAGTGGCTCACCGACATCACGGTGCTCGACAAGGAGTTTGACGGCTTCTTCATGAAGACGGCCTACCGGCACCCGGGCAAGCCGGTAACGCCAGGCGTGGCGATTGATCCGGCGCAGATGAAGCCCGTGGAAGCGCTGCACATCAAGAGCGTCATCGCCGCCCCGCTGGACGGCAGCGCGGTGGCCCCGGGCAAGCCGGTGCGAATTTCAGGGACGGCCTGGAGCGGTATGTCACCCGTGGCGCGCGTCGAAGTGTCGGTCGACCGCGGCCGCACCTGGAAGCCCGCGACTCTGGGCTCGGAGAAGCATGCGTTCGGGTGGCGCTTGTGGCACTTCGACTGGACGCCGCCCACGACGGGACACTACGTCCTGATGGCCCGGGCGCGCGACGTGTCCGGAGATACGCAGCCGTTCGAGCCGGAGTGGAATCCTTCGGGCTATTTGTGGAATGTCGTGCACCGGGTGGCGGTGGATGTCACGGATACGCCTTCGCCCGCTAAGGCCTCAACGCCCGCCCCGGCGGTGCCGGAATTGGCGTCGTTCAAGGAGAAGTGCCTCGCTTGCCACGACGAAAAGCCGATCGCTCAGCAGCGCCTGACCCGGGCCCAGTGGGACCGCGAGGTCGGCAAGATGACGAGCTGGGGGGCACGGGTGAGTCCAGGGGAGAAGGACGAGTTGGTGGATTATTTGGTGAAGCGCTTCGGCCCGCGCCCGCGTCGGTAATCTCGGAGGCCAAGAGTAAACGAGATTGTTTTCCTGGTTGCGGTCGCACCGAAAGGCAGTTTTTCAGCGCGCGCCCTCGGCCACTCGATTTTACCGCCGCGGATTCAGAGCAGGAACTGCAGGCGATGGTGAAGGACGCGGTCGCCTGTCACTTCGATGGCGGCGAGGCTCCCAAGATCATTCGGCTGCACTACGTTCGCGAGGATGCAGATTGTTTGGTCAATCCTCAGATTCCCAAACCGGGCATTTGTCGGGGATCAAGACCCTGTTTGGATGCTTCTTGGACTTAATTGCGTGGAGACACTCAGTCTCCTCGATTTCTTTCTCCCAGTTGAAGCGAGAAATCAACGGACACCCCGCGTGTTGGGAAATCTCAGTGAGTTGAACGAGTCGGGCGCGGGCCCTGATTATCTTCTCCCTGTCCTCGAGCATTCGATCAATAAACTTGGGACCCAGCGAACCAAAGGCTTCACCCCGCCACCTAATGTTGTTCTCTTCGCTGAGCCGCAGTCGTACTTCCTCATTCAAGCCATCGGCTTCACTGGCAATGTGAGCGCAGTCACACGAGGGCCCATGACCCCGAAAGTCACATCCAGCGCCAGCAAGTGCGACGGCAATGGCGATTGCGAGGGTTACCCATCTTGGAACTCGAGTCACGTTCACCGTATTTCGGTCGATTTAGCCGATCCCTATAGGTTGTGTCGTGGACATCCGATGTCTGCCAATATGGATCGCCCCTCATTTTCACGAGGCTATCAGGCCTATCAGGATCACCTAGTTCTGAGTGCCGCCGAAGAGATAACAGGCTTTGTGGGAGTAGTTCGAGACCTCCACACGAATAAGCCACTGTTCCGAGGCGAACTGCTACACAATGACCCAGACGAAGCCAAGCAAGAAGTGCTGCGCTATGCGAGCAATCTACTGGAGAAATCGGTCGACGTTACCTGGGTTCCATACGGCTATTCGCCTCATGTGATGGAAGTTGCCGTGCGACGTGGGATCAGTATCCACAAGGCTCAGGAACTAAACGACATCGCGGAACTAGGCGGTTTCAGAATCTAGCGAGAAGCTGATGGCTTGCGTTCAGACCGGCACCACCGCAATTTCCTGGGGGATAAATCCAGCGGCCAACGAAGAGG
>JALHNI010000146.1 GCA_022843605.1 Bryobacter sp. | reverse complement strand
CGCATCATGAGCGCTATGCTGGAAGGAGCTTGAGCCCTGCCCACGACGGAATCTTTCGCGCGCTTCGCCATAGGAATTTCCGCATCTATCTGTCGGGTCTCGTACTCTCTTTAATCGGCACCTGGATGCAAAGTACCGCTCAAGCCTGGCTGGTCTACCGGCTCACGAAGAGCGAGGTGCTCTTGGGCACCACACAATTCGCCAGTAATGTTCCCGTATTGCTCCTGGGACCCATCGCTGGTCTGGTGGCTGATCGCTTCCCCCGCCACCGCATCGTGATGGTGACGCAAGCCCTGTTTCTCGTCCAGGCGACCTGCTTGGCTTGGCTGACGTTGACCGGTCGAGTGACCGTAGAACTGGTGATCCTGATGGCCGCAGTGCTGGGTACGGTGAACGCCTTTGATGTGCCGGCCCGGCAATCCATGTTGCCGGCGCTCGTGACCCCGGAAGACATGCTGAACGCGATTTCGTTGAACTCGCTGTCGTTCCAGGCGGCGCGCCTCGTGGGTCCCGTACTGGGCGGCTTCGCGGTGGCTTGGTGGGGCGAGGGCATCTGCTTTTCGCTGAATGCACTTAGCTTTGTGGCGGTTCTGGCGGGGCTCTCCCGTTTGCGGATTACGCCGGCGGCGGGCGTTCGCGTCCATCCGCCGGCCTTGGAAAGTTTGCGTGAAGGCTGGCGCTACGTAGCCGGGTCGCCACGCTTGCGCGGACTGCTGCTGCTGAGCGCCGCGGTGAACTTGTCGATCGCTCCGTTGTGGGTGCTGTTGCCGGTGCTCGCAGATGGCGTCTTTGGCCGAGGTGCGCAAGGTGTCGGGCTGCTGACGGCGGGCGTCGCCGTTGGCGCGATCTTCGGCATGCTGGGGTTGGCGCGCCGCGGCCATGAGCAAGGACTGCGCCGCATCATTCTTTGGAGTTCCGGCGCGATGGGCGTGATTCTTTGCGCTTTCGCCGTTGTGCCGAGTTTTTGGGCGGCCTGGGGGCTGATGACGCTCGTTGGCTTTACTTATATGACGCAGAATGCAGCAACGAACAGCGCGGTCCAAACGTCGATTTCTGAGGAGTTTCGCGGCCGCGTAATGAGCACATACACTATGACCGTCGTGGGGGCGATGCCAATTGGCGCTCTGGCGGCCGGTGGCCTGGCGGCTCACCTCGGGACGCAGGAAACCATCTTTCTGGGCGGCGTGTGCGCCTTGCTCGCGGCGATCGCCGCGAAGTGGAGAACGGCGTGAAGCGAGTGATGCTCTTCTGGATTGCGGCACTGCCGCTGCTGGCGAATGACGCTCCAGTCTTTCGCGAGATTCGGGCGATGACGCAGCAGATTGAGAAGATCACCGGCTGGAAGTCGAAGCGCAAAGTGCCCGCGGCGATGATGAACAAGCAACAGCTTGACGCCTACCTGAAGGCCCGCCTCACCGAGGACGTGAAGCCGGATGAACTGCGGGCCGAGGAAGTCACTTTGCGGCGCTTGGGCTTCATCGGCGACAAGTTCGACTTGAAGCAGTCCCTGCTGGATGTGATGAACGAGCAGGCGGCGGCCTTCTACGACACCCGGAAGAAACGGCTGTATCTGATGGAAGCCGCCGGCGAGCGGGGCGGCGAGCAGATGCAGGAGACCGTGCTCGTGCACGAATTGAGCCATGCCTTGGCTGACCAGCAACACGGGCTTTACCGCTTTATGCAGCGCGCCGGCCCGTCCGACGATGCTCACCTGGCCAGGATGGCGGTCCTCGAAGGGCAGGCGACCTGGTTGATGTCCGAATACATGGCGATGCAGAATGGCTCGACCCTGGTGGGGAAGCCGGAACTGGTGGAGATGATGGCGCGGGCTTCCTCCAGTGCGTCGTCCGAGTTTCCGGCGCTCGATGCGGCGCCGCTATACCTGCAGGAGACCTTTCTGTTTCCCTACTCGCAGGGCATGCTGTTTCAGTCGAAAATAATAGAAAAAATGGGGAAGGACGGCTACTCCGAGGTCTTTCGCCGGCCGCCGACGACGACGCAACAGATTCTGCATCCTGACCTCTATCTAGCCGGCCGTCAACCGCCCTCGTTGACGTTGCCTCCGGGCAAGTTTCGTGATCCCGTGCTGACCGACGGTACGCTTGGCGAACTTGATCATCAGATCCTGCTGCGGCAGTTTAAGGTGCCGGACTGGGCGGCGATCGCCGCAGGCTGGTCCGCGTGCCGCTACCGCGTTCTAGAGGACAAACAGCGTACCCGGGCGACTCTCTTGTACGTCTCTGAGTGGCGTGATGAGGCTGCGGCAGATGCTTTCTTCCAGGCCTATCGGAAGTCAATTCTGCCCGTCAAACTCAAGCAGGTGAGTTTTCGTCAGGATGCCGCGTCGCTCGTGACCGGGAAAGCAGCGGATGGAGACTTCCGTCTGGAGCGCCAGGGGCGCATCGTGATGGCCCTTGAAGGGTTGCCTCTCGAGTAGGTTTACCGCGTGAATGTTTCGCATACAATAGTGAGTGAAGGAGTTCCGATGCGCATTGCGATTGCCGCCTTATTGATGATGGGGAGCCTGATGGGCTCCGAGTTGCCGCGGAAAATGGGCGAATTCGGTTTCGAACTGCCCAACGGCCGGCAGGCTTTGCTTTCGCAATACAAGGGCAAGGCGATTCTGCTTTCCTTCTTCTCGACGACCTGTCCGCATTGCCAGACGGCGTCGAAGTTCATCGAAAAGTTGAGCAAAGAGTACGGCCCTCAGGGATTCCAGGCAATCGGTGTCTGTTTTGACCCGATGGCGAAAATGCTGGTGCCGGAGTTCATCTCAAAGCAAGGTCTCACCTATCCGGTTGGCTCGGCAACGAACGATCAGGTGCTGGCCTATGTGCAGCATCCGAATGGGGTCATCCCCTATGTTCCGATGTTTGTCTTCATCGACAAGCAGGGGATCATCCGGGCGCAGTTTCAGTCCGGGATCAACGACGAGTTCTTCAAGAACCAGGACGTCAATATGCGCGCCGAGGTGGAGAAGTTGCTGAAGGGCAATTCCGGAGCGAAGCCGGGGCCGGCCAAGTCCACCGCCGTGAAAGCCAAGCCTTCCGTCACCGCGACGAAGCGCTAGTCTGCTATTCTGAAATCGCATCTGAAATGCGCCCGTAGCTCAGCTGGATAGAGCGCTTGCCTCCGAAGCAAGAGGTCACAAGTTCGAATCTTGTCGGGCGTACCACGCCTCCCCTCCGTCGCCCCCTAGAGCCTGTAGAAACGGGCGGCCGTTTCTCCCAGAAGCTCGTTCCGCCCGGCAATCGCCATCGGACCCACCGCTTGGGTAAATGAGGCCAGCACTTCCTTCCAGCTTCCCGCCAACAGGCAGACCGGCCAATCGCTACCGAACATGCAGCGATTCGTTCCGAACAACTGGAGTACGTGTTGCACATAAGGCGCCAGATCGGCCGCCTTCCAACCCGGCACTTTGGCCTCGGTGATCATACCCGATAGCTTTACGTGCATGTTGGGGAATTGGGACAGGGTCCGCATCCCGGAAAGCCACGGTTCAACCTCACCTTTTGCGATGTATGGTTTTGCGATGTGATCGATGACACAACGGAGATCCGGAACCAGGTCCATCACCTCAATGGCGACGGGAATGTGCGGCGGTTTCAACAGGAGGTCATAGGGGATATTGCGGCGGGCAAGTTCGCGCAGACCCCCGATCACGGCAGGTTGCAGCAGCCAGTTCACGTCAGGTTCATCGTGAACGATATGGCGGATGCCGACGAACTTCGGTTGCTGCTGGAGATAGTCGAGCCGATGGCCGAGTTGCGCAGACTGCAGATCGGCCCAGGCGACGACACCCAGAATGCGGGACTCCTGCTGGGCTAGCTTCAGTAGCCATTCGCCTTCGGCGTCGTTGTGCGCCGCCTGCACGACCACCGAGCCGTCGAACCGGCTGCGTTCCTGGATGGGCCAAAGGTCCGCTGGCAGATAGTTGCGGGAGAGGACCGGATGGTCCTTGGGCATCCAGAAATAGTCGACGGCCGAGAGGTCCCAGAAGTGCTGGTGCGAGTCAATGCGCATGAGGTGGCGCATTAAGGTAACGCTACCACCGGGAGCACAATGTGCGAGGGACGGGCGGCCGAGTGGTGAAGCGTCTGCTTGGCGACTCGGACTTTCGCAGAGCTGCCGAGCGGCTCGCCCGTGTTCGGATTGCGGTCGAACTGGGGGAAGTTGCTCGAAGTCACATCGACGCGAATGCGGTGCCCGTACTGAAAGACGACCGCGGTGCCCACCATGTCGACCGTGAACTCGTAGGGCTGATTCGCCTTCAGCAACTCGGGTTTATCGAGACCCTGCCGGAAACGGGCGCGCAACATGCCTTCGGCCATGGGGTAGGCGTCGCCGTTGGGATGAACGTCGATGAGCTTCACCATCCAGTCGGTGTCGGGCCCATCGGTGGCGGCGTTCAGCATCATTTTCACCGGTCCGGCAATGGCCAGCGGAGAGGTGAGCGGTTCGCTGGTGAAACGGACAATGTCGGTCCGGCTGTTGAGCGCGTTCTGGTTGACCGGCCCGGCTGCCGTGGGCGAGCCACAGCAGTTATTGCCGCCCGTGGTGGGAACCGGGTTCGCCGGATCGTAGGTGAACGTGGTTTGCGAGGTGCCGGCTGGCTGGGTCGGGCTGAGCTTGCCGCCATCGCCAAGGTACCAGTTGGTGTACTTCGTGCCGGGGATCGGCCAATCCTGTTCGCTTTTCCACTTGTTCACGCCCATGTAGAAGAGGCGCACGGGTGGTTCGCGATCAAGGCCGTTGGGGGCTTTGAGGTAGTGATCAAAGAAACGGAGTTCGTGGGTGGCGAGGTCCTGGTTGGCGGTGGGGCCAAAGTCCAGGTCGCCGAATTTCTGGGAGGGTCCATGACCCCAGGCGCCGATGATCATGCGGGCGGAGGCGCGTGCAGCCGGTGTGCCGCCTTTCTGCCGCATGCCGACGTAGCCGTTAATCGTGCCGGCGAGAAAGATGTCGAACCACCCTCCGGAAGTGTGCACGGGGACTTTCACCTTATCGAAGCGTTCTTCATCGCTGATCGACTTCCAGTAAGTGTCATAGCTTTCGTGGGTGAGCCAATCGCGATAGTGCTTCACCGCATAATGTGCGCTTTCCTCGTCGCCGGTATTCAGGGGTAGATGCATGAGGATCTTTTCATAAACTAACTCAGGAGTAGCTTCTTTTCCCGTGTGCCAGCTCTGCGGCAACATGATCCGGTTGGGCATGCGCACCACGCCCCAGCCGTAATTAAAGGAGAGCCGGAAGGCGCCGCCCTGGCTCAGCCAGTTGGCGTAAATGTTGGTGGAGGCGACGGCGGGGAACGCACAAACCAGGCTCGGGGGGGCTTGGGAAGCCGCGGCCCACTGAACATGGCCGAGGTAAGACCCGCCCTGGGTGCAAACTTTCCCATTCGACCAAGGCTGTTTCGCTGCCCATTCAATGGTGTCATAGCCGTCTTGCGCTTCAAACCGGAACGGATCCCACTGGCCCTCGCTCTCATAACGCCCACGCACGTCCTGATTGACGACGGCGTAGCCGGCGCGAGCCAGCAACGGCACTTTGGCGTGAATGGCGGAGCCTTCGCGCTGTGTTCCATAGGGTGTTCGAATGACAATCGTCGGATACCGCCCTGGCGCCGAGGGCCGATAGACGTCGGAGTAGAGCTTTACGCCGTCCCGCATGGTCGCCACCTGGTAACGGTCAATCCGAATCAGAGTCTCGCCACCGGCCGTGGCGGCGATCAAAAACGTCGCGAAAAGTAAAGAGCTGGAATGCATATTTTCCATATGGTACGCCGAAAACGAATGTTACACTTTAGGAAATCCGTCCCCGTCGTTCGGTATGGAAAGGAATTGCTTCAATATGAGTCAACGTTATCTGATCGTTCTGCTCGCGACGATCTGCAGCCTTTGGGCCCAAACCACCTCCACCGCCATTCTTGGCACGGTCCAAGATAGTTCGGGATCTTCCGTGGCGGGGGCCAAGGTCACCCTCACCAATACGCGTACCGGTGTGAGGTCCGACACTCTCACCACTTCGTCTGGTGATTACACTTTCCCGCTCATCGACGTCGGTGAGTACACCGTCAGCGTCGAGCAGAGCGGCTTTAAGTCCGCCGCCCGCACCGGCGTCCTTGTCCAGATCAACGAAAAGGTCCGCGCGGACTTCAAGCTCGAAGTCGGCCAGGTGAGTGAACGCGTCGAGGTGACGGCGGAAGCCGCTCAGCTGAAGACCGACGAAGCCTCCCTCGGTAATGTCGTCGAGCAGAGGCGTCTTGTCGAACTACCGGTGAATGGCCGCAATGTCGGCAACCTCGCCGCCTTGCAGGCCGGTGTCATGTTCGGCTCGCGCGGCGGGTTAGACGGACAGAGCGGCGGCGGCGGCGGCATTCCGATCCCCGGCCAGACCATCGCCATCGTCGCCAACGGCCAGCGCGAAGTTGCCCAGCATGCCACGCTCGACGGCGTGGTCGCTACCGAGGCCCGCGTGAATACCGTCCCCTTCTCGCCCTCGCCCGAGGCGATGGAAGAGGTGAAGGTGCTTACCGGTACTTATTCGGCCGAGTATGGCTTCAATTCCGGCGCTCAGCTCATCATGGTAATGCGCTCCGGCGGCAACGACCTCCACGGCTCCGCCTACAACTTCCTGCGTAACGACAAGCTCGACGCCGAAGACTACTTCCAGAACTACTTCCTCAATCCCGGCCAGAGCCGCTTTCCAAAGCAGCAGGTCCGTCAGAACCAGTTCGGCGGTGTCATCAGTGGTCCGGTTTTCATCCCCAAGCTTTATGACGGCCGCAACAAGACCTTCTTCATGTTCAACTACGAAGGTCGCCGCCGTCGCCAACCCGGGCGTACGGGCTCCGCTCTGTACCCTTCGGATGATTTTTTCAACGGCAACTTCTCAGCGCTATTGAATCGCCGCAATGCGGCTGGCGTCGCCCAGCCCGCCGTGCCCATCATCGATCCGCTGAATGGCCAGCCTTTTGCCGGCAACATCATTCCGGCGGCTCGTATCAGCCCCACCGCCCGCAGCCTCCGCAGCTTCTTCGAACGTCCGCAAACCAATCTTCCCGATCCGCTGGTGGGCTTTAACTATACCGGCGTTGGCGGTACCCAAATCGATGACGACCAATACTTCACTAAGATTGATCACAACTTCTCGACGAAGGACAAGGTGATGTTTCGCTACGCCACCAACCTTCCCTTATTCCTCGACACTCCCGGTGCCGCTCCGCAGTTCACCTATCTCGTGGAGGGCCGAAACAACAATATCGCCACCCAACACCTGCATGTCTTCTCGCCCTCGATCATTAACGAGTTCCGCTACGGCTTCGCGCAGTCCCGGTCGGACTCCTTCAATCCTCGCGCCAACTCCGACTTTGACCTCGCCTCGATCGGCCTGGGTAACTTCCGCGTCATCAACGACGGCAACCGCCCCCTAACGCGACGAGAAGTGGGCTTGCCCAACTTCGGCATCGCCGGCTTCCAGGGTCTGGCCGAACGCGACGGCGGCAACGGCTTCGACAATAACAAAGCCCACATTATCGGCAACAACACCTCGATCACCGCCGGCGCGCACACCATGAAGGTCGGCTTCGAGTTTCGCCGGACCACGCTCTTCCGCGGTGCCGCCAACGTCCCGCGCGGATCCTTTGAGTTCAACAACAACATCGCCGGCAACTCTTTCGCCGCCTTTCTGCTCGGCGTGCCCAGCGCCACGAATACCCCCGAAGGCCTCCCGCTCACCGATGTCCTGCAGAACCGCATGGGTTTCTACTTTACGGATGACTGGAAGGTCTCTCGCCGGCTGACGATGAACATCGGTGTGCGCTGGGAGTACAACGGCGCGGCCACCGACGTCCAAGGCCTCTGGCGTTCGGCCGAATGGCGCAACGGCCTTAACAGCCCGCCCCAGTTCGTCCCCGACACTATCCGTACCGACTACCAGTTCTACAAGCCGCAGAAGGACCTGATCATGCCTCGCCTCGGCCTCGCCTATCGCCTGACGGACGACTGGGTGATCCGCAGCGGTTTCGGTATCTTCTACAACGTTCACCAGTTGAACAACTACACGATTCTCAACCTGAACCCGCCGCTTTCGGGCTCGACGAACTTCAATAATGACGCCGTCAATCAGGCGCTCGTCAATCCGAATCAGTTTTTCAACTTCAACAACCCTTTCGGCACCCCCAGCCCCACCGCCGCCACGAGTGCCAATGTGCTCAACACCGATAACTTCCAGCCGGCCGTGTACCAATGGAGCTTTGACGTCCAACGGAAACTCCCCGGTAACATGACGCTCAATGTGGCCTACGTTGGTTCGAAGACGGCGCATCTCGACAACACGATCGAGCTGAATTCGCCCGACCCGGCCTTTAATACGCCAACCAGTTCGCTGCAGTCCCGGCGCCCCATCCAGTTCATCATGGATGGCAGCAACCGCCGCCCGCTCACCCGTCTCCGCTGGCTCGACTCAGGTGCCAACTCCTGGTACCAAGGCCTCCAAATGACCCTGCAGAAGCGCATGAGCAACGGCCTTACCTTCTCCGTCGCCCACACCTTCTCTAAGTCGCTCATCGAAGGCTACGGCCGTAATGAAGGCGACGGCTTCAATCCGAACACCTACCAGAATCCACGCGACCGCGCCGCCGAAAAGCAGCGCGCCGGCTTCGACGCCACGCACAATCTGGTGGCCAACTTCGTCTACGACGTGCCCACGCTCGCCATGTTCAAGAAGGGGGCCGGCAACCTGCTCTTCGGCGGCTGGCAGACCAACGGCATCATCACCTTGCGTACCGGCTTCCCCTTCACCGTCACCCAGGGTGCCATCACCAACACCGCCAACGTGACCATTCGGCCGGACCGGATCGCCAACGGCAGCCTCGCCAACCCCACGGTCAACCAGTGGTTCGACCCCAACGCTTTCCGTTTGGTGAGCTGCCAGAACACGGCCTTGCCCGAACTCTGCCGCTACGGCAACGCCGGCGCCGGCATCCTCGAAGGCCCCGGCTTCAAGAACGTCGACTTCTCGCTCTTCAAGAACTTCGCCATCACTGAACGTGTGAAGCTCCAGTTCCGCACTGAGTTGTTCAACCTCTTCAACACGCCCCAGTTCGGACGCCCCGGTAACAGCTTGAACACCGCCGGAGCCTTCCTGCCCACCCGCAACGCCGGGGGCGGTATCGACTACCCCTCGCAGGCGAACATCGCGCGCGGCCCGGGCGCAATCACCAGTCTGGTTTCGCCGATGCGGCAGATCCAGTTTGGTTTGAAGCTCCTCTTCTAGCAGTTCCCGGTAGGACCGGCTTCGCGGCCGGTCCTACCTACGAATCTCTTCCGGAGAAAAACATGTCCAATCGCCGAAGTTTCATTCAAAGCCTTTCCACGATGCCCGTCCTGGGCGGACTGTTTAGCACCTATGCCGCGGGCAAGGCGGCGCAGGCGTATGCCAAGCGTGATTACTTCGGCGAACTGGGCATCAAGCCCTTTATCAACGCCGCGGGCACCTACACGATGCTCACGTCGTCGCTGATCGCGCCCGAGGCGGTTGCCGCCTATGAGGCGTGCTCCAAGAAGTTCGTGCATTTAGGTAAGTTGCACGATGCCGTGGGAGCGAAGATCGCCGAGATGTTGAAGGTGGAAGCCGCGATGGTGACCAGTGGCGCCGCGGGCGCCATCACCTGCGGAACTGCTGCCTGCCTCACCGGCAAGGACAATAAAGCGATTCAGCAGATTCCGGACCTGACCGGACTCAAGAGCGAAGTGATTATCCAAAAGTCGCACCGGAATGGTTACGACCACGCGGCCCGTACGACGGGAATTCGCATGGTGGAAATCGAGACGGTGGCCGAGTTGGAACGGGCCGTGAACGAAAAAACGGCCATGATGTTTTTTGCGAATTTCCTCGAACCCGAAGGAACGATCAAGGGGGCCGAATGGGTTGCATTGGGCAAGAAACACAAGATCCCCACGTTTGCGGATTGCTCCGCCGATGTTCCGCCGGTCGAGAATCTGTTCAACTATCCGAAGATCGGCTATGACTTGGTCACCTTCTCAGGTGGCAAGGGCATCTGCGGCCCCCAGAGTGCCGGGATCCTGGTTGGCCGTCGCGACTTGATTGAAGCGGCCCGCCTTAACACTTCGCCCTATAGCGATTCCATCGCCCGGGGCATGAAGGTGAACAAGGAAGAACTGGTGAGCATGATGGTGGCGCTTGAGGTCTTCATCAAGCGCGATCACGCAGCCGTGTTCAAGGAGTGGGAACATCGCGCCAAGCAGATCGGTGACGCCGTGGCCAATTTGCCGACGGTCAAAACCATGGTCGACGTCCCGCCGATTGCCAACCATGTGCCGCACCTTCATATCAGCTGGGACCAGACGAAGATCAAGATCACGCCGAACGAAGTAAAGAAGCAAATGGCGGACGGCGAACCGGCGATCGAACTCAATCCTTCGACTGATAAAGACAAGGCTGTCATCGGCGTCTGGATGCTGCAGCCAGGTGAAGCTGCGGTGGTCGCCAAGCGCTTGCGTGAAGTTCTGAAATCAGCTGTCGCCTAGCTTCGATTGCCGGTGATAACGCGATAGATAGGAATCCGCGGCGAGTTCGTCGAGCTCCTTGTTGAAGTTTGTCTTCCACTCGGCGCGCTGACGTGCTTCTAGTTTCTCTAGAAGCCCGACCTGCCTGTCGGCGTCAATCACCTCTGTCTGCTGTTTTGCGATGCGGGCTGCAAGCTCCAAGTGCTGCCGGGCGAAACGTTTCCGTGCGAGCGCGACATAGGATTGCAGGTGGTCAAGCGCATCCAGGTTGGTCACGGTCAGGCTGGTTCCTGGTGCCCGAATTGCGCCTTCTTCTGCGGCCCGCATCCGAACCAACGCCTGCTCCTGATTGAAGAGGTCCTGGCGTTCGGCATGAAGCCGGTCCAGGGCCGCCTTCGCCAAGTCGGCGCGCAGACGCCGAAAGTCGAGTACGCGCCCCAAAGTGAACTGAAACTTCGTCACCGGGTCACCTGCAGCAGGGTGGCCAGCGAGTCGAGTTGGGCGAGCGTCTCTTCCCGGCTCGACGCCACTTCCGACGGTTGCTTCAGGAAGTCCATCACCTGATGGCGGTATTGCACGGCCCGGTCGAGCCGGGGATTCGTGCCCGCCGCGTAGGCGCCGAGATTGATCAGGTCTTCGCTACGTTGGTAGGCGGCCATTGCCTCCCGAACTTCCTGCATCCCTCGTTTTTGCGAAGGAGTGGCTAACTGGGAGGCTAGGCGGCTAACGGAATTCAAAATGTCGATCGCGGGGTAATGGCCTGCTGCGCCGAGCGCCCGGGACAGGATGATGTGGCCGTCCAGGATGCCGCGGACGGCATCGCAGATCGGCTCGTTGAAGTCGTCGCCCTCCACCAAAACGGTAAACAGACCCGTGATTGACCCTTGCGCTACCCGCCCAGCACGCTCGCAGATCTTGGGCAGCAGGTTGAAGACGGAGGGGGTATAACCCTTTTGGCTGGGCGGTTCGCCGGCGGCGAGGCCGATCTCCCGCTGAGCCATCGCCAGACGGGTGACGGAATCCATCACCAACAGCACGTTCTTACCCTGGTCACGGAAGTACTCGCTGACAGCCAGCGCCAGGAATGCGGCACGGATGCGCAGAGGAGCCGGCCGGTCGGACGTCGCGACGATGACCACGCTCTTCTTCATCCCCTCCGGCCCCAGTTCGTGTTCAATAAAGCCCCTTACCTCACGGTTTCGTTCCCCGATTAACGCGATCACGGCGACGTCTGCTGAGCTCTGCCGCACCATGGTCCCGAGAAGCGTACTCTTGCCGACTCCGGAGCCGCCAAAGATGCCGATCCTTTGCCCCCGGCCACAGGGGAGTAGCGAGTCGATGGCGCGGATTCCGGTTACCAGCGGTTCGTTGATCGGTTCCCGTTCCATTGGGCCCGGCGCCGGGGCGTAGAGGTCGTAGTGGGCGTGACCTTCGATCGGTCCGCCTGAATCGAGCGGTTTACCGAAGGCGTCAATCGTCCGGCCCAGCAGTTCCGTGCCAACTGCCGCCTGCGCCGCATCGGCGCGTAGGACGACACGGTCACCCAACTGGATGCCCTCCGTCTCTTCCATGGGCATCAGCAGCAGCCGACCGCCACGAAAGCCCACCACCTGGGCCTTCTTGCGGCCACCCCCAGAAGTTTGTATCTCGCAGATATCGCCCACGGCCCCGCCCGGTCCGTTGCTCTCCACCAGCAGCCCCACCAGTTCCGCGACCTGTCCACGCCAGATCATGGGTTCCAGGCCAACGAGGCGGCTGAAGTATTTTTCCAGCGGTGAGCTAACCACGGCGGCCCTGTTGACCCAGCACGTCCAGCAGACCGCGCTCAATTTCGTCGAGTTGCGTATCGACAGAAGCGTCCAGGGTCCCTTTCACGGTTTCAAAGAGTGCCGCGCCACGTTCCAGAGTGGGGTCAGCGATTACCTGCACCGCGCGCGGCAGCTTGAGCGATTGCAGCGCCGTCGCCACCGCAGGATGATCTTCGACGCTCACCAGCACCCGATGCAATTCGCGCGCCTCAAACTTGCTGAGCGCGACCCGGATGATCCCTGTGAGGGCGTCGGGGTCGATTGACACCTCGCGGTGCAGAATCCGCCGGGCGACCCCGAGTGAGAGCCGGACGACATCTTCTTCGGCTTCTTTGCGGAACGCGTCCCGCGTCTCCGATAGATCCGCGATGGTGCGCGCCAGCCGTTCCATGAGCGGCGTGACTTCGGCGCGTACCCGTTTCTCACCCTCGGTCAGGCCCTGCGCCAGACCCTCCTTCATTCCTTGCGCCTTGGCCGCCTGCACCCGGACGTTAGCCTCGGCCAGAGCCAGTTCGAGCGCATGTTGCTGGTCGTTGCGGGCCGGGGCCGGCGCTTCCGGAGGCGGAGTTTCGGCGGAGGGCATCCAGGCGCCGGATGCGGCTTTGGCGGGTTCGCTTCCGACCTGCCGCCACGACCAGGCCTGCGTCTCCACGCCGGGCTGGTGAACGTTGGAGCGGACTACCTTGCTTGCCATGCCGGTCTACTCCACATACTGATCTCCTCCCCCACCCTTCAGATTGACGACGCCCTCGGCCTCCAATTGCCGGACCGTGGCGATGACCTGCTGTTGCGCGGCTTCAACGTCTTTGATCTTAGTCGGCCCCAGCGCTTCCATATCTTCCTTCAGCATCTCCGCACCGCGTTGAGACATAGCGGAAAGGAAGTGGTCCTTCAGGCGGTCCGACGTGCCCTTGAGGGCCAGCGTCAGGATCTTGCGGTCTACGCGGGACAGCAGTTCCTTCAGGCCGTTCTGGTCGATGAGCATCAAGTCTTCGAAGACAAACATCAGGTGACGGATGGTTTCGCCCAGCTTGGGATCGTCCAGCTCAATCTTTTCCATCAGCTGTTTGGAATTGGTGGAGTCGAGCCGGTTGAACATCTCGGCGACGGCGTGAATGCCACCTGTGGATTGCCGGCTCACCTCACCCAACTCGCGCAGCTTGACGCCAACCAGGTTGGCGATCTTGGCGATGATATCGGGCGAGATCTGGTCGAGGTTCGCCATCCGCATGGCGACATCCGCGCGCAATTCCTCGGGCAGGGAGCTCAAGAGGCCCGCGGCCTGCGGTGGGTTCAGGTGCGAAAGGATGAGGGCGATCGTCTGTGGATGTTCGCTGTGAATGAATTTCGCGAGTTGCTGGGGGTCAGCCTTCTGCAGCGTTTCGAAGCTGAGGCTCTCGCCGCCAAGATGCTTGAGGATCCGTTCCAGCATCCGCTTGGCCTTATCACCCCCGTAAGCTTCATTGAGCAGGTTTCTTGCGAAGTCAACACCGCCGCGAATTACGTAGTCGTGCGCGAGCGACATCTCGTAGTACTCGGTTAGTACCTCGTCCGCCTGGTCGGCGGTCACCTTCTGCGCGAGCGCCACTTCTTTGCCGATGCGCTGCACCTCATCTTCATCGAGGTGCTTCATGACCTGGGCGGAAATGGTCTCGCCCAAAGCGATGAGGAGGATGGCGGCCTTGCGGGCCCCGGTGATGACGTTTGCGCGTGGATCGAGACGTGCCATGTCGTGTTCTTGATTACCCCTCGTGCAGCCAGTTGCGGATCACCTGCGCGGTCATGGCAGGATTCTTGTGCGCTTCGTCTGAGATGTGCTTCGCGAGAATCTCGTTCTTGTGCGTGGCCATTGAGGAGATCTTCATCTTGGCGATCTCGGAGGCTTGCATGCGCTGGCGCTCATCGGCGCCCTCCGCGATGAATTCTTCCACCGTTCGCGGGCCCCCCGGTGATCCGTCGAGCTTCCTGGGCTGTGCCCCCGCCTCGCCGGACGCGCCGCCCTCAGCGGCCGCGATCGCCTTCTGCTCGGCGCCCGCCACTTCGGGGGGCAGATCCGCGCCTACCTTGCTGTCCTCGTTGTCCGGCGCGCCCCTGCCCTTCGATTTACCCTTGGCTAGGGCCTTGCCCACGGCTTTCGCTTTGCTGCGCTTCCTCAGGAACATGACGATTCCAGCCAGCAGGCCGACAAGTAAGAGCAGGGCACCGCATCCGGCCAGAGCCAGAATCTTCGGATCCTGCAGCGGCTTGGGCAGCCAACTGAGATCCAGGGGGAGTGAGCCCTTGGGGCCTGCGGTGGGTGGCGCTGGGGGCGGTTCCGTGTGTAGGGTGGCGTCGAAGGCGAGCGTCTCGACGATCACTTGATCGCCTCGCTCGGAAGAGGCCCCTACGGCGCCCATCACGACATCCCGTATGGCCTTCAACTGCGCCGGAGGTAAGGGCTCCAGGATTCGTTTGGCCTTCGGCCCGGTTCCTTCCCAGCGCACAGACTGATCCACCAACACGGCCAAGGAGAGCCGCCGGGTAACGCCTTGCGGAGTCTTCGTCTTGCGCACCACGCGGCTGGATTGAAAGGTGATGTTCTCGGTCCGACGGCTTACGTTATTGCCCGAACTGCCGGCGCGGCCGGTCGGCCTCGGGAGGTTGGAGGCCGTTCCCGGTACGCCAGCCTGCTGCTGCGGAGCGGAGGTATCCTCGGCCCGTTGCTGACTCATCATGACGCTCTTGTCAGGATCGAACGTCTCTTCGCTCTGTTCGCCGCTCGTCAGATCGACGTCTACCGAGACGCTGGCCCGAAACTTCTCCGGACCCAGCAATGGCTCGAGCGTCGAGTTCACTTTCTGCAGCAATTCGTTTTCGATGCGCCGGCGATAGGCCATAAGCATCTCGGCCTGCTCCGCGTCTTCTGCGCCGGCGACCGGCGCGGCTTTGCTCAGCAGCCGGCCGGACATGTCGAGGACCGCCACTTTCGGCGGCTCCAGCCCCTCCACCGCGCTCGCAGCCAAATGCTGAATGGCGAGGACACTTGCCGGGGCCAGCTTACGCCCGGGCTTCAGTTTCACCATCACGCTGGCCTTGGCGGACTCGCGCAGATCCTCGAAAACGGAACGCTTGGCGAACGTGACGTGCACGCGCGCCTGCTCAATCTCGGCAATCGAGAGCGCTGAACGTTCCAGTTCGCCCTCGATGGCGCGGTGATAGTTCACCTGCTCGGCGAAGTCTGTGGCGCCGAAGTTCATCTTGTCGAACAACTCGTAGCCGATACGGCCGGTCTTGGGGAGTCCCGCCGAGGCTAGTTCCAGGCGCATCTCGTCGACGTGTTGCGAGGGAACGAGCACCGTCGTACCCGCTTCTTCCAGCCGGAATTCGACGCTTTTCTCCCGCAAGTGAGCCGTTACCTGCCCGGCGTCTTCAGCGGCAAGCCCTTTATAGAGCGGCTTAAAGTCACGCTCCTTGCTCCAGGAGGTGACCGCGAAGAGCGAGCCAATCACGGCCACGACAGCGACGGCCAGCGAGATGCGCTGGCGCCACGAGAGCCGCTCGTAGAGCGCCCGGATTTGATTCAGCCATGCCAAGGGTTAGTGTCTTCGCCCGCGCTCGCTAGAGCTGCATGCGCATCACTTCCTGATACGCCTGGACCACCTTGTTGCGCATCTGCAGAAACATTTCGAGCGACAACTCTGCTCGTTGAGCGTCCAGTGCGACCTGGTGTACTTCCTCTGACTCGCCACGGAGAAAGCTATTCATCGAGGCTTCGGCTTGCTGCTGCTGGCCGGCCACCTGCGAGATCGCCTGCTTCAGGATCCCGCCAAACCCCTCTGTCTCTTCCGACTTCTTGGTGCTGCCGTTCAGGTCAGGGAACTGGATTCGGTCCTGGATCGAACGAATGGCGTCCATCAGCGCTTACCCTCGCACCAGATCGATCGAGCGATTGATCATGTCCTTGATCGCCGACATGGCTGCGACGTTGGCCGAGTAGTTGCGCGAGGCCCCCATCAGGTCAACCATGTCCTCTGCCGGATTCAGACGGGGAAATGCGACGTACCCCTTGGAGTCCGCGTCCGGGTGGCCGGGAATGTACCGGCGATCCGGCTCGCGCGTATCTTCGACTACTTCAGACACGGAAACTCCGACCGCAGCCTCCCCCCTACCGAAGGATTGGTTCAGTTCATTCTGGAAAATTCCCGAAAAGGGCGAGTGCGCCGGTTCACTCTGAAACACGACGTCCTTGCGGCGGTAGGGTCCGCCTTCTGGCGTGCGTGTCGTTTCCGAGTTCGTCAGATTCTCCACCAGCGCCGTCGCCCGCCGCCGCTGGGCTGACATTCCCGAAGCACTCACCGAAAGCGTTTCAAACAGATTCATCTCTAGCGCCCGCCTTCCTGAATCGCATTGCGGATCATCTTCAACTGACCTCGCATCAGGCTGCTAGCGAAGTTGAAACGCATTGTGTTTTCAGCGAGTAAGCGCGCTTCGCGGTCCATGCTGACGTTGTTACCGTCGTTCCGCCCGAGAAGGCCTTCGGGCTCAATGATGTTGGGCTGGCCGCCTTCGGCCTGGCTCATGAACTCGAAGTGAAAATCGAGGTCGCGCGTCCGGTATCCCGGCGTGTTGGCATTGGCGATGTTACTGGCCACCAGCTTCTGCCGGTTGCTCAGAAGGTCCAAATAGCGTTCGAGATTGGCTTGCACAGGGTCGAGCATCGCGCTCATTAATGCAAGTGAAGGGCCAAAGTAAGTTTGCGGCTCCCACGCCACGTTCTGACGCCGAAAAGTTGGCTTGGTGTCAGAATCTTGGCGCGGCGTGGAGCCAGGCGAAGAACTGATCCAGGGCGCGCCGCCGGTGCGAGACCTCGAAAGTCTGCTCGGTGGCGACTTCTGCTAAAGTCTTGCCAAATGGAGGGAAGTAGAAATAGGGATCGTAGCCGAATCCACCCTCTCCGCGAGGCTGCTCCAGAATCTCCCCCTCCATCTCCCCTCGGAATACGCCTTGCACCTGACCGT
>JALHNI010000145.1 GCA_022843605.1 Bryobacter sp. | reverse complement strand
TTGCTCCCCGCCTCGGTTTTGCCTACGCCTTCACGCCTAAGTTCGTGATGCGCGGTGGCTACGGCATGAACAATATCGCCCCGGTGAGCAACTTTTCTACGCCCTCCACCTTCGGCTATAACGGAACAATTGCGGTCAACGCGAACAACACGCAGTTGCAATTCGCTCAGGATCCGGTGATGTACCTCCATCAGCCGTATCCGAACTTTGCTGGCGGCCTCCCCAACAAGACGCAGGCCCCTGGCATTGGCAATAGCTTCACCTATATCTCTCCGGACGGCAATCGTCTTGGCATGGTGCAGAACTTCAACCTCGGCTTCCAGATCCAACTGCCGCGCGAGACCGTGGCTGAAATCAGCTACGTCGGCAACCGTGGCCAGCGATTGAACTCGGGCGGCCTCGATGCCCTCAATCAGCTTCCTGTGGACGCCCTCCGCTTCGGGGACAGCCTCATCCAGCCCTTGCGCAACAATCCCCAGTTGGGTGCGCTGCCCTATCCCACGTTCACTGGCTCATTCGCCCAGTCTCTGCGCCGCTTCCCGCAATATACGGGCGTAGGACAGTTCCTCCCGAACTTCGGCCGCTCCAGCTATGACTCGATGCAAGTGATGGTGAACCGCCGCATGAGCAAGGATCTCTCGGTCCTTATGGCCTATACCTTCTCGAAGGGTATCTCCGATGCTTCCAGCCCCTTGGACGGCGTGGCCTCGCAGGACGTCTACAATCGCCGCCTCGAAAGGTCGGTGGTCGACTACAACTTCCCGCAGGTCTTCAAGCTCACCTGGATCTACTCCCTTCCCTTCGGCCAAGGCAAGCTGATTCCGATGCGCGGTTTCGTCGACAAAGTGCTCGGCGGCTGGACGATGACCGGCATCCACCAGATTCGTTCTGGGGATCCCATCTCGGTCGGGATCTCCGGCTACAATAACCAGCTTTTCAGCGGCAACATTCGCCCTGATTGGCTGAACAATGTTCCCAGCGTCATTGATGCCGGCGGACTCAACACCACCAGTGGCACGCCTTACCTGAATCCGGCCGCCTTCGGTCGCGTACCCGCCACCTCGAACGCCATCGTCACCCGTCTGGGCACTGCGCCTCGCGTGTTGCCCAACGTCCGCAACCTCATGGTGTGGACCGATGACCTCGGGATCGCCAAGGCCTTCAACTTCTCCGAAAGTGCGAAGTTCGAAATCCGCGGTGATGCCTTCAACGTCCTCAATCGCGCGGGTCGCGGCGGTCTCAACACCGACGTCAACAGCCCGCTGTTTGGCCGCCTCACTGGCCAGCAGCAGGGTCCGCGTTCGATCCAGGTATCGGCTCGCATCGAGTTCTAAACCTCGTGCGCTTCCTCTTCAAAATGGCTTCGGTCCTCGTGACCGGAGCCATTTTCCTTTGGCCCGTCTCTCTGTGGGCGGTCGGTTGCGCCAGCGATCTCACCGAAGCCCAACGCCTGCTCTCCCTCCAGCAATTCCCCGAAGCCCTCCGCGTCATCGACCATTGCCTGCAACTGGAGCCCAACCGTACCCCGGCTCAGGTCCTCAAAGGCAACCTCCTCTATCTCCTCTCCCGCGACACCGAAGCCATCGCCCTCCTCGAAGACGTACTCAAACGCGAACCCGGCCGCGCCGATGCCCGCTACGCGCTCGGCCGCATGGACTATGCCAACGGCCGCCATCCGCAAGCCGTCGAGCAATTTCAGGCCATCGTCCGCGCCGATCCGGAGCACTATCGCGCCTGGGATAACCTCGGCCTCGCCCTCGAAGGTGTAGGCCGCATCGACGACGCCATTGCCGCCCACCTCAAGTCGATCGCCCTCGTTGCCACCGCCCATAGAGACTACGACTGGGCTTACGCCAACCTTGCCGAATTGCTGATGAAGCAGAACCAGAACCGCCGCGCCTTCGATCTCGCCGTCGAAGCGGCAGAGCGCAATCCAACCAGCGCCCGCAATGCCTACCTGGCCGGGAAGGCACTCACCCGCCTGGACAAATGGCCGCAAGCCGAACGCTGGCTCAAGCGTTCCGCCGGTCTGGACGCGAACTATGCTGAACCTCACTACCTGCTCGGCCAATACCTGGTCCGCAGCGGCCAGCGCGAACTCGCCGATCAGGAGTTCGCCCGCTTCAAGGCCCTCCGCGCCGCCGAGCCCGAGAAGCGGCGCTGAGCAGGATATGATCGCAGGCGTGAACCCCAGCCCCACCATCACCCGGCGAGCGCTGCTTACCGCCGCTCCTCTCGCTTCAAAGGCTGCGCAAGGTGCTCAGCGCATCGACTCGGTGCGGGCCTGGGCGATGCCCCTGCTCAGCACCGCGCGCTTCGGCACCGCCGCGTTCAAAGGCGATCATGACCCCGCCCGCTCCCGCTGGTTTGGTCCGTTCTCCCAACTCGCCGGCTCCATCCTGGTCGAGGTCCGCACCACCGGAGGCCTGGTCGGCTACGGACTCGGCGGCGGAGGATCCGCCGCCGTCCATATCATCGAAACCCACCTTCGCGACCTCCTGCTTCGGGCCGACCCCGCCAACATCGAACTCCTTTGGGAGCAGATGTACAACTCTTCGATCTTCTACGGCCGAAAGGGCCTGGCCATCCAGGCCATCAGCGGCATCGACCTAGCCCTCTGGGATCTGGCCGGCAAAACCTTGGGACAGCCGGTCTACAAACTCCTGGGCGGTGCCACGAAGGAGAAGGTCGCCGTCTATCTCACCGGCCGGAACGTTCAATTGGGCCTGGACCGTGGCATCCGCGCCTTCAAATTGCCCATCGACTGCGCGCCCCACGAAGGAAAAGCTGGCATGGCCAGGGCCGTCGCTGAACTCGAGCAAGCCCGCAAAGCCATCGGTCCTGACGCCCAACTCATGATCGACGTCCTCTGCCGCTGGAATGTCCCCTACACGCTGGAAATGGTGGACCGCCTCGCGCCAACCCAACTCCGCTTTATCGAAGAACCCCTCAACCCCGACGACCTCGCCGGCTACGCCCAGCTCTGCGAACAGGTGAAATCGACGAGAATCGCCAGCGGCGAACATGAGTACACGCGCTACGGCTTCGAAAACCTCATCGCCCGCCGCGCGGCCCATATCCTCCAGCCCGACATCACCTGGAGCGGAGGGCTCACCGAACTCCGCAAGATTGCTGCGCTCGCCAGCGCCCATCAGTTGCCCCTCATTCCTCACCGTGGCGGCAGCGTGTACGGGTTGCATTTCATCCTCGCTACCGCCCACTGTGATCTGGCCGAGAGCTTTGGCGTGGGCGAACCCGGCAACGAGATCATGCAGACCATGTCCCCGCGCTTTGCGGACGGCTTCCTTTATCCCAGTGACAAACCCGGCTTCGGAGTTGACCTGACAGACACCCTGATCCGTAAACACGCGCGAGCGCGCTAGGCCATCGCCAATGCCGCCTATCCCTCCCATCCCGCAACCCCCGGAACCGAATGCGAAGCGCCAAGCTCTTTGGCGCGTCATCTTCCTCTCCGACACCCGTGCCGGCCGCATCTTTGACGTTGTCCTGCTCTGGCTAATCGGCATCAGCGTGATCACGGTCGCCCTCGAAAGCGTCGAGGAACTGCGCGCCACCTTCGGCAACACGCTGGTGCTCGCTGAATGGGCCTTCACCCTCATCTTCACCGTCGAATACCTGCTGCGCTTGTGGGTCGTCCGGCGTCGCTGGCGCTATGCGGCCAGCTTTTTCGGCCTGGTTGACCTCATCTCCATCCTGCCCTCGTGGCTGGAACTCGTGGTGCCCGACGCCCACTATTTCCTAGCTCTCCGCGTACTTCGCTTGATGCGCATGTTCCGCATTCTCCGGATGGCGGGGCACGTGGAAGAGGCGGCCGTCCTGGTCGCCGCTCTCAACGCCAGCCGGCGGAAGATCATCGTCTTCTTCGTCTCCATCCTCTCCCTGGTCTGCGTTGAAGGCACCATCATGTATGTTCTGGAGCGCGGCACGAACTCCGGCTTCAGTAACATCCCGCAGTCTATCTATTGGGCGATTGTCACCATCACCACCGTCGGCTACGGGGACATCTCCCCTGTGACGATCGCTGGAAAGGTGATGGCTTCCATCATCATGCTCACCGGCTTTGCCATCATCGCCGTGCCCACCGGCATCGTCACGTCCGAACTGAACCGCAGAGCCACCGCGACCGAAGTGGATCATCGCTGTTGCGGAGAATGCGGCTGCGTCGGCCACCTCGGCGCCGCCATCTACTGTCATCAATGCGGGCGCGAACTGACCACCTAGCTATCGCGGGTCGCAACGCAGATTGTCGATCAGCCGCACCGATTCCAACCAAACTGCGGTGATCACCAGCACCGGACGATCCATTCGTTCCACCGGCCTCAACGTCTCCGCATCCACCACTTCCAGATACTCCACGCGGAACTCGGGAAACTTCTCCAGAACCAATCCGGCCGCGCGTTTCGCGCTCTCCACATCCCGGCCTGCCCGAAGCTCAGCCGCCGTGGCGAGCAGGGCTTCGTAAACTGCCGGAGCCATCTGCCGCTCCTTCGCCGTCAGCCTCACGTTGCGCGAACTCATCGCCAAGCCATCGGCCTCGCGTACGGTTGCCACCCGCACGACGGTGCACGCAAAGTTCAGGTCCGCCACCATCCGCGTTAACACCGCCAACTGCTGCGCATCTTTCTCGCCGAAGTACGCGCGGTCCGGCTGCACAATGTTCAGCAGCTTGGCCACCACCGTCGCCACGCCCCGAAAATGCCCCGGCCGACTCGCCCCGCAAAGCCCCTCTCCCAACTCCGCCACTTCCACAAAGCTCAATTGTTGCGCCGGGTACATCTCTCCCGCGCTGGGCGCAAAAAGCACATCGGCATGGAGCCGTTGGCAATACTCCAGATCCGTCTGCAACGTCCGCGGATACTTCTCGAAATCGTCGCTGCGGTTAAACTGAATCGGATTCACGAACAGGCTCGCCACCACCAGCCCGTTTTCGTCGCGCGCCTGACGCAACAAAGCGCCGTGCCCCTCATGCAGCGCCCCCATCGTCGGCACCAGGCCAATCGTCAACCCGCGTTGCCGCGCCCTCGCCACCGCCTGCCGTACCCCGGCGATTGTCTCCACCAGAGTCGTCATCCAGCCACCTTGTTGCTGGGCTTGCTCGGCGCCGGAAACCGCCCCTCCCGCACGTCCGCGATGTACTCCCCCGTCGCGCGCACGATCGCCGAGCCCAGATCCGCATACTGCTTCACGAACGGCGGAACAAATTCATCGAACAGGCCGAAGGCGTCATAGCTCACCAACACCTGCCCATCGCAATGCGGTCCCGCGCCAATCCCGATCGTCGGGATTGCCAGTTCCGCTGTCACCCGTTGCGCCACCGCGGCCGGAATACACTCCAGCACCACGGCAAACGCCCCGGCCAATTCCAGCGCCCTGGCGTCATCCAGAATTCGCCGCTGCTCTCCGTCACTTGCGCCCACCCGACGGAAGCCGCCCAACTGATGCACCGACTGCGGCGTCAAGCCCACATGGCCCATCACCGGTATGCCCACCTCCACCAGCCGGGAAACCACTTCCGCCATGCCGCGCCCGCCTTCGATCTTCACCGCGGCCGCGCCACCCTCCTGCAACAGCCGGCCCGCATTCCGCACCGCCGCGTCGACGCCGGTCTGATAGGAAAGAAACGGCATATCGGCCACCACCAACGCCCGCCGCGCTCCCCGGCAGACGGCGCCGGTGTGGTGCACCATCGCGTCCATCGTGACGGGCAGCGTCGTTTCATGGCCCAGAATCACCATCCCCAGCGAATCGCCCACCAGAATCACATCGATGCCTGCGCGATCCAGCAGCCTGGCCATCGTGGCATCGTAGGCCGTCATCATCGCGATCTTCTGTCCGGCCGCTTTACGGGCCATCAGGTCCGGTACGCGCACCCTTACTTCTTGTTTGCTCATAGAATTTCTCTAAACTGCCGTTCTATTGGGCCCGCCGCGGCCTCCGCCAGTCCCTTCCGTCGCGCCAGATCCAGCGTCTGCAATCCTGCGGCAGCATACAGCATGCGAATTCGTTCCGGTGCCGCCCCCAGCGCCGACAAGTGCAACTCGACCGTCCCCGTGTCGCCTCGCTCAATCGGACCCGTCAGCGCCGCCAACGGCCCCCGCTCCAACCCGTTCTCCAGTGCGGCCCGGGCCAGCGGCGCCAGCATCCGTAGAGCTTCATCCTGGCTGGTATCTGTGGCCAACGCCATCAACTCGCTGGCTGCATCCAGCAGCGCCAGCGAGTAGTTGCTCGCCATCACCGCGGCCGCATGATAGAGCGGACGTTGCCCCGCTGGGATGGTCACCGCGTTCCCGCCGAGTTGCTTCACCAGATGCCTCGCCCACTCGACGGCCACGTCGTCGCCCGACACCGCAAAGGTCGCCCCAAGCAGTACCGCATAACCTTGCTCGGGACTCGCAATCGTCTGTAGGGGATGCAGCGTTCCGCAAGCGAATCCCGCCGCCTGGAGCGGTGCGAAGTCTTCCAGTTCGCGGGCCCCGCTGGTGTGCAGCGCGATGCCGCCTCGCCTCGCACTCAAACTCAGCGTCTCGATCACGCTTTTCAGTGCGCCATCCGGCACGGCGATGATCAGCCGGCGAACCTTCCCGGCCAACGCCGCGTAGCTCACCGCCTCCACACCCCCGCCGATGAACTCCGCTGCTTCCGCCGCACGTTCCGAATCGCGGCTCGCAATGCAGGCGACTCTTTCTCCGCGCTCCCCCAACACCCGGCCCAGCGCGCGGGCCACCCTGCCCGAGCCCGCAATTCCGATCGGCTTCAGGCAGTTCGTCGTCGTGGTCAAACCATCGTCATTGTATCGTGGCCGGTCCGCGCACTAGCTCAGGAAGCCCAGATCGCTCACGGGGAACCGTGACACATTCGGAAAGACATTCGCGATCGCCGAGTCGCTTAATCCGAACCACTTCGCGAACGTCGCCTTTATACTGGTCCAGTGACGTCGACGGGAAACCGCCCGACAAATCGCCGCCCCGCACCGCCCATCACCAGATGATGGCTCCCCCAGCCATGGTCCGACCCCGAACCGCTCGGCTGCAATGTGCGGCTGAATTCCGACTCCGTGA
The DNA here is from genome assembly GCA_022843605.1 of Bryobacter sp. Classification (GTDB taxonomy): domain Bacteria; phylum Acidobacteriota; class Terriglobia; order Bryobacterales; family Bryobacteraceae; genus JALHNI01. The sequence continues at coordinate 10,267 of JALHNI010000145.1, read as the reverse complement.
ACGCCGTCACCTTGTCCGCCACGCCCAGTTCAATGGTCGCCGGATGAAACGCCGCCATCGCAACGGCCACCTGCTGCAACTGGTTGCCGATCGATTCGCGGATCCCCGTTCGGGCTCTTTTAGGCCGGTCACATCTTCCTCCCGCACAGTGGGGGAAACTGGATGCGCCACGGTGAAGATAGGTTTCCACACGATTCTTGCCATCGATCCACCTGTTGGAGCGTATTAAGGATACAGATGGCGAGTTTGCCGGGCTTTGCAGAGATCGTTCACCAGCATCAGAACATGGTGTACTCGCTCGCCTATCATTCGCTCGAGAACCGGGCGCTCGCTGAAGAGGTTACCCAGGAGATCTTCCTCAGCTTGCACCAGAACCTGGGCCAGATTGAGTCCGCCGAGCACGTGCGCTATTGGCTCCGCCGTGCCACCGCCAACCGCTGCATCGACGAGGTGCGGCGCGGCAAGTTTCGCAACGGCCCCGGGCTCTACCAGGTGGCCGAACCTGCCGGCAAGGATCGCCCGAGCGATCCGCTGCTCACCCGGCAGTTGGAGGAGAGCCTGGCGGCGCTGCCCGCCACGGCCCGTGTCGTCACCATCCTGCGTTATCAGGAGGACATGGAGCCACAGGAGATCGCCGAAGTGTTGCGCTTGCCTGTCGCGACGGTGAAGAGCCGCCTGCATCGGGCGTTGAAGATGCTGCGGGCGAAATTAGAGCGAAAGGAGTCGGCATGCAAGACATCGAAGTTCGTTTAAGGGCGGCCTTGCGCCGCAAAGATGCCCCGGCCGGCTTGGCGAGCCGTATCATTGCCCAGGCAGAAGGCCGGCGCCGATGGTCGTTGGCTCACTGGGTTGCCGTAGCGGCAGCCGTTGCGTTGATGGCCAGTCTCGCCTGGCAGTATCAGTCGGAACGTGAGCGCCGCCTCCAGGCGGAGGACTCTGCCCGGCAGTTGGAACTGGCCTTGCGCATGGTGGCGGAGCGATTAACCAAAGCGGAGCGCCAGGTCCGTGCGCCAGAGACGCGCGTAATTCGTCTACAGGCAGATGGACAACAGGAGAACATGCAATGAAATCTTTATATCTTTTGGCCGTCTTGGCCTGGCCGCTGGCCGCTCAGGAAGTAGACCTGAGCTTTCTGAAAGGCCTCGAAAGTAAAGCGCGCGAATCTTCGAACATCGACCTCGGCCCCGAGCAGATGGGCCTCATCAAGGGCTTTTCCGGCTTGGTTGGCGGCGACTTAAGCGATCTCGCGACGGGCCTCCGCCGCGTCAAGGTCCACACTCTCGAGTTCGACAAAGACGGCATGTACAACCTAGCCGAAGCCGAGAACGTGCGCACCAAGATCAAGGCGGACCCCAAATGGCTCAGCCTCATCAGCATCAAGGAAAAAGGCGGCTTCACCGAGATCCTCACCCACCGGGCGCCCAATGGCGATGTCGATGGCTTTCTGATCCTTACGGCCGAGCCAAGGGAACTGACGGTGGTCAATATCGTTGGCATTCTTGACCTCAAGAAACTCGCGCGTCTCGGCGGCAACTTCGGCATTCCCAGAATCGAGTTGGAGAAAGCCAAGGACAAACTGAAAGACAAGGGCAACGGCAAGGACGAGTAGGCGCCATGTTGGGCATCATGTTTCTGGCCACTGTCTGTTTCGCACCGGAAACCTACCTCACCGCCAACGACATCATGCAACGCGTCATCGAAAATCAGACACGTGCGCAGGATGCCCGGAAGCAGTGGGTCTATACCCAGGAAGTCTTTGCGCGCAGCACTCAACGCAACAAAGCCCTCGTGCGTGAAGAGATCCGCACCTTCCGTGTCCTCCCCTCGGAGAAAAGCGTCAAGCGCGAGCTACTCACCGTCGAGGGCAAGCGCCGCGTGAAGGGCAAGCTCGAGACCTACAACCAGCCCCTCACCGATGACGACAGCATTGACGAGTGGGTGAGCGATCTCGCCAAGGGCGACGAAGACAAGCAAGGCGGCTTTCGTGATGCCTTCGGGCCCAATGTCTTTCCCCTCGCTGGCGACAAGCTCAAAGGCTACGCCTTTGTACGCAAGCCCGACGCCGAGTTTCGCGGCCACTCCGTTTACGCCATTGAATACAAACCCATCAAAACAGGAAAGTATGGCTATGTCGCCGATCCTTGGGAAGGCGAAGTGCTGGTCGACAAGGAGAGCTTCCAACCCGTCTTCATCAGCAGCTTTCTTGAATTCAAAATGCCCGCGGCCGTCAAGATCCTGCTCGGTACCAACATCCGCGACCTGGGCTACAAAATCGAGTACGACAAATTCGGCGACGTCTGGTTCCCCATCAAGGGCAGCGGCGAGTTTAAGCTCGACGCCGTCTGGTTCTTCAAGCGCAACGGCAGCTATGCGATGAAATGCTACGACTTCAAAAAGGCCACCGCCGACTCGTCGATCACCTTCGCCCAGTAAAACTACTCGGTTCGCAAAGCCGCCATCGGGTCGATCCTGGCCGCCCGTCGCGCCGGAATCAAGCTCGCCCCGAGCACAGACACCACCAGGCAGACCAACACTCCGGCGTAGGCCAGCGGATCGAGCGGGCTCAGCCCATACAGCAGATTCACCAGCAGCCGCGAGAGGAATGCCGCTCCCGCCAAACCCAACACGACCCCGGCCATCACCGCCTTCAGGTTCTGCTCAAGCACCAGACGGATCACTTCCCAAGGCCGCGCACCCAACGCCATCCGGATCCCGATCTCCTTCGTTCGCTGCGCCACGTTGTATGCCACCACCCCGTATAAACCCAGCCCGGCCAGCGTCAACGCAAAGCCGCCCAAACCGAACGCAATTCCTGCCGCCATCCTTGCCGGTTGCAGTGCCCGCGCCACATCGTCTTCCAGGCGATTGATCTCCGGCAGCACCTTCGGGTCAATCGCCCTCACCGCGTCCCGCACCAACGAAAGTTGCCGCGGATCTCGCAACCGCACCAGGAAGTTGGCCCACCGCCCGCCCGCGCTGGGCAGATAGTACACCGGTTCGAGCTTCGAATCGAAGGACCGGTATACGCTGTTCCGCATCACCCCGATCACTTCGTAGTCCCGCCCCGCCGCCCGAAACCTCCTGCCCACCGCATCCTCACCAGCCCACCCCACTCGCGCCGCCACCTCATTGATGATCGCCACCGGCCGCCCCACATCGCCAGCGACGAAACCACGTCCCGCCGCGAGTTGAATCCCCATCGTCTTGAGATGCTGCGGAGCCACGCGCCCCACGCTCGCTCTCTCCAGGCTCCGCCCTCCGTTCGCCGGCACAAAGTCCGTGCCGTTGCCATTGTTGCCGAACGGCAGGATGTCGCTATGCGTTACGCCTTCCACTCCGGGCAATGCCAGCAGCCTCTCCTCAAGCGCGCGGTTCATCGCCACCGCTCGCGCCTCATCGTAGCCGAACAACGACAGGTCCAGATGCACCACCGCCAGGTTGCGCGTCTCGAAACCTGGATCCGAGCGGCTCGCCTCCACCAGACCCCGCAGCAGCAGCGCCGCCCCGATCAGGATCACCACGCAAAGCCCCACCTGCGCCGCTGCCAAGCCGCGCCGCAAGTCCCACCGGCCCAACCCGCCTTGCCTACCCTTCAATGCATCCTGCACATTCAGCCGCGTTGCCTGGAATGCCGGCGTCAGTCCGAAGACCACCGTCGTCACCAGGCCCAGCCCTAGCGAGAACGCCAATACGGCCGCGTCCGGTTCCAGCCGGAAGGAGAGCGCCGCTGCGAGCAAAAAGCCATCCATCAGCATCCGGGGCAGGACAAACGCGATCGCCAGGCCGACCAGCGCTCCCGCTCCACCCAGCACCAGACTCTCGGTCAACAGTTGCCGGATCAGCCTCCCACGCCCGGCGCCCAGAGACAGCCGCACCGCGATCTCCTTTCGTCGTGAAACCGCTCTCGCCAACAGCAGGTTCGAGACGTTGGCACAAGCCAGCATCAGCACCAGACCCACCGCCAAACCCAGGAGCGCCATCACCGGGCCCAACTTCTCCCGAATCCGGGGATGCGAGAAGAATGCCGCGCGCGTCAACAACATGCTCTGTGCCGGACGGCCCTGCTGCCCCAGCCATTGGTTCCCCAGCACCGTCGCTTCGGACTGCGCCTGCTCCCGCGTCACTCCCGCCTTCAGCCGTCCCAGGACGTCCACGCAACAGGAGCCGGCATCGCCGATAAACGAGTTCTCCGGCTGCACCCGCCGTACCCCATGTAACGGAATCCAAACCCCGATCGCATCGGCCGACGTTCCGCGGAACTCGTCAGCCGCCACGCCCACCACCCGCAGTGGCGCGCGGTTCAGCGTAATCTCGCTGCCCACGATATCCGGCCGCCCTTGTAACTGGCTTTGCCAAAAGCTGTAACTCACCACGGCATACGCTTCGGTCGCTGCCGGCCGGTCATCCTCCGGGCCGTAAGCCCGGCCCAACGCCATCCGCGCCCCCATCGCCTCGAAGTAGTTGCCGCTGGTTGCCCCTCCCAGAACGTTCACCCGTTGTCCCTGACGTTCCATCAGCAGCGTGCCCAGGTTCTTCGTGCCCGCCACCGCGGACATCGTCGCCGTGCGGTCGCGCAGATACTCGAAGAACGGATGCTCCAGGCCCCGGTAGGACAGTCGATTGCGCCGCTGGTCCACCTGATACACCGACACCACTCGCTCCGCGTCCTCCACGCTCCAAGGCCGCAGCGCCACCGCGTTGAAGAACGTAAACAGGCTCGTATTCACGCCGATTCCGAGTCCCAACGCTCCCACCGCCATCGCCGTGAAGAGCGGCGCCGCCCGCAGGCTGCGCCCTGCATACCCCAGGTCCTGCCCCAACTCGTCCAACCAACGCACCATCCACGCCGCCCGGGCTTCTTCCTTGATCAGCGTCTCATTGCCCATCGCGCGGCGCGCAGCGCGCCGGGCCTCTTCCGGCGGCAATCCCGAGTCACGCAACTCGGCCTCGCGCATCTCGCGGTAGAACTCAAGTTCCTCGCCGAGGTCCGTTCGTTTCCAGAAGAGTAACTTACGCCACATATCTAAACCGTCCTGAGAATCTGTTGAATCGTCGCCACCATCCGCTCGAACTCCTCCGTCTCCGAAGCGAGCTTCTGCTTACCCTTGCGCGTGAGTTGATAGAAGCGCGCCTTGCGCCCCGTCTCCGATACGCCCCATTCCGCTTCCGCCCAGCCGTTCACCAACAGCCGCTGCAGCGCCGGATACAACGAACCTTCGCCCACCTGCACCAGGTCATCGGACACCTGTCGCAGATAGAGCCCGATGCCATATCCGTGCAACGGTCCTCTCGCCAGCGATTTAAGTACCAGTAAGTCTAGAGTTCCAGGCAGCAGTTCTCGATACATTGATATACGAGGTATATCAAATTTCGTTCCGCCAAAGCCACCGCTTTCTTGTCGAACCCGTTAAAATATGGCGTGTATCATCTGTTGCTTCTCCTCGCCGTTGATCCGCTCTGGGTGGCCAAGCCCTTCACCGCCGCGCATAGCTTCACTAAGGAAATCGAAGGCCCCGCCGTCGACCGTGCCGGCAACATCTACGCTGTCAGCTTCGCGCGCACCGCCACCATTGGCCGCGTCAATTCCGAAGGTGACGGCCAGGTTTGGCTCGACATGCCAAACGGTTCGCTCGGCAACGGGATCCGTTTTGATCGCGCCGGCAACATGTACGTTGCCGACTACACCAATCACAATATTTTGCGCATTCGTCCGGCCACAAAGAAGATCGAGGTCTTCGCTCATCACGCCGGCATGAACCAGCCCAACGACCTCGCCATCGCCCCCGATGACACCCTCTACGCCAGCGACCCCAACTGGCAAGCCGGCACCGGCCAGATCTGGCACATTGACCGTCGCGGGCAGGTGCGCAAAGTCGCCGAGAACATGGGCACCACCAACGGCATCGAAGTCAGCCCGAACGGCAAGCTGCTCTACGTCAACGAGAGCGTTCAGCGCAAAGTCTGGGTCTTCGATATCGAACCCGGCCACACGCTCGCCAACAAGCGCCTCTTGATTGAGTTCCCGGATCATGGCTTCGATGGCATGCGTGCCGACGCCAAGGGCAACCTCTACATCACCCGCCACGGCAAAGGCACCGTGGCCATCGTCTCGCCGCAGGGCAAGGTCCTCCGTGAAGTCTCCGTGTTGGGCGCCCACCCCACCAACCTCACCTTCGGCGGCCCGGACGGCCGCACCGTCTACGTCACCGAGGTCGACAACGGCCGCTTAGTCCGCTTTCGTGCCGATACCCCCGGGCGCGAATTCGCCAAGTTCACCGCGGGCAAGAAGGCCGCTCAGAAGAAGGCGACCCCCGCCCGCAAAAAACGCCGCAAAGGCTAGCCGCTCGGGCGTCATTCCGCCCGCAGAGCATCCACGGGATTGATCGCCGCCGCTCGCCGAGCTGGAACGAAACTCGCCAGTAGCGCCGCGAAGCCCAAGCCGACTGCGACCATCCCCAACGTCGGCAGGTCCCAGGAACTCACGCCGAATAGCAATCCCTGGATCAGGGTCGCCGCCCCCACCGACGCCACCAGCCCTAGCAAAAGACCGAAACCGGTCAGCCATCCGGCCTCACCCAGGATCAACCGGTAGACCGCCGACGGCCGCGCGCCTAGCGCCATCCGCACCCCGATCTCCCGCGTCCGTTGACTCACCGAGTAAGCCACCACTCCGTAAAGACCCACCAGCCCCAGCACCAGCGCCGCGGCGGCAAAGCCTCCCACCAGCCAAGCCGACGTCCGATGCAGCACCGCCGACGGAGTCTGCTCCAGTCGCTCGCTCATCGTCATACCGCCCATTGAAACCACCCCCGCCTGCCTAATCTTCGCCGCCATCGCCGGCAGCAATGCCGCCTCGGACTGCGACGTCCGCACCATCAGGCTGAAAAAACGGTCAGGGCTCTGGTAGAACGGGATGTAGAGCACCGGCGGAATCGCCGCATCCAGCGGACCCTCCCGGATATCCTCCACCACCCCCACAATCTCGATGGGCACCGGCGGCGTCGACAGATAAGAGACATGCCGTCCCAAGACCTCCTCGCCGGCAAAGTGTTGCCGGGCGAAGGCTTGATTCACGATCGCCACCGCTGGCTTCGTTCCGTCCTCGTCCTCCCGGAAGTAACGCCCGCGCGCCAGCTTCGCTCCCACCGTCGCAAAGTACGTGGGGCTCACATCTCGTTCCGGCGTCTCGTTGTGCTCGCCATTCCAAGGGCGTCCCAACACCCGCAGCCAAGTCGTGTTGCCATTGCCACCCAACGGTGCTCCATTGCCGGTAAACCCCACCGACGTCACACCCGGCAGTTCCTCCATCTCCCTCGCGATCCGCCGCGCCAGCGCGATTCGCGCCTCCGGCTTCTCGTAGCCTTGTGCCTGCGTCATCACGTCCATGGTCACCAAGCGTTCCGGCTTCAGCCCCACCTCGACATTCAGCAACCGGTACAGGCTCTTCCCCAACAGCCCTGCGCTCACCAGCAGTACCATCGCCGTCGCCAGTTCCAGTACCACCAGCTTCGCGCCAAGCCGCCGCCAGACGATGCCGGCTGCTCCTCGACTGCCCTCCGCCAATCCGCCCCGCACGTCGGGCGACCCCAGCCGCAAACTCGGCGTCATCGCACACAGCACCGCGACTAGCAGGCTCAGCAGCCCGCCAAACGCCAGCACCCGTTCGCTCAACCCCAGGTCCAGCAGAAACGGCATGCGCTGCATCATCTCTTCTGAAATCAGACCCACCAGCACTTTCATCGTCCAATGCGCCCCGGCGAGCCCCAAGAGCGTGCCCGCCCCCGTCAGCACCACCGCCTCGGTCAGGAACTGCGTCCACAACCGTCCCGCGGACGCACCCAACGCCGTGCGGACGGCAATCTCCCTCCTCCGGCTCTCTGACCGGACCAGGAGAAGGCTAATCACATTGATGCTCGCGATCGCCAGTAACAACCCGGCCCCCGCCAGCAACACCAGCAGGATCGGCCGCACGTCGCCCACAATCACCTCGCCCAACGAGGCAATTGCCGCCGCCTGGCCGCGATTCGAACCAGGATATTGACGCTCCAACTCCTTTGCGATGGCCGTCAGATTGGAGAGCGCCGAGGACTGCGAAACGCCGTCTTTCAATCTCCCCACGCCATAGAGCGAACGGCACCCTCGTCGCGCGTCACAACCTGCCTCGGGGTGATACGCGGCCCAAAACTCCGGCATTCCGGCCGGCGCAAAGTGAAACTCACGCGGCAATACGCCGACAATTACATTCGGCTGCTGGTCGAGAGTCACGGTTTGCCCCACGATTCCCGCCCGGCCTCCATAGCGGCTTTGCCAAGCGGCATAGCTCAGCAGCACCGTCCGCGGCGAACCCGCCAGGTCCTCGCCTGGTTGAAAGTCCCGCCCCATGGTCGGCTTTACCCCGAGTGTGCGAAAGAAGCCGTCGCTTACCCGCACTCCCCTCACCGGCTGCACTCCCTCCGCCGTCGCCAGCAACGATCCCGTCCGCCGGTAAATCTCCAGCGACTCGAGCGTCGTGTTCAGTCTCTTCCAGTCCAGATAATCCGGATACGACAGATTGTTTCGCGGGAACATCTCCTGGCTCCCAAACACGGCCATCATCCGCGCCGGATCCCGATACGGCAACGGCTTCAGCAGCGCCGCATCGACAAACGCGAAAATCGACAGGCTCGCGCACAGGCCCAACGCCAAAATCAGAATCGCTGTCCCGGCAAACCCTGGATTCTGTCGCAACTGCCGCAACGCGAATCGGATATCGCCACTCAAGTGCTCGAACGCATTCCATCCCCGCATATCCCGGCACTCCTCTTTTCGTTGTTCCAAACCGCCCATCGTGCGCCACGCCGCCTGACGAGCCTGCTCCGGGCTCATTCCCTCCGCCACAAACTCCTCGATCTGCCGGTCCAGGTGATAGCGCAACTCCTCATCGAGTTCCCCTTCCACCTCCGTACGCTTGAACAACGTCCGCAGCCGCAAGACCAGAATCTGGAAGATTCGCATCGCTACACCGCCCGCACCACCAGTGAGATCGCCGAAGAAAGGCGCTCCCACCCCGCTGTTTCCCGCTCCAACGCCTCACGTCCCGCTGCCGTCAGCGTGTAGTACTTTGCTCGCCGGTTGTTCTCGCTCGTCGCCCACTCGGCCGTCAGCCAGCCGTTCTGCTCCAGTTTGTGCAACGCCGGATACAGCGCTCCTTGCCCCACCTGCAAAACATCGCCCGACATCTGCCGGATGCGCTGCGAGATTGCCCAGCCGTGCATCGGCTCCCGCGCCACCACTTTCAGAATCAGCAGGTCTAAAGTGCCCTGCACCAAGTCAGAGGGTCTGCTCATGCGTCTCTCCTGTCAGTAACTGACAATAGAGTACGCACCACAGCCGCCCGAGTCAACGGAAAGTTTCTCTTCTCCCGCCTAGCCCAAGGCCTTCCGCATCGCCCCGGCGATCGCGTCGCCTTCTTTCCGAGTCCAGGTCTCATTCACCTGCAGCGCAAATCCACCTTGAACCGGCGCGCTCAGCGCGATCCCCGCCGTCGACAGCTTCTGCCGGTAGGTCTCGAGATCTCCACCCTTCAATCGCAGGCGCGCGATATTCGTCCCACGCTCCACCCGCTCGAGAACGAAGCGTGAATCCTGGGCCAGCAAGGCGAACGCCCGCTCCGAATTCTCCACGGCCCGCCGCATCCGCTGCGGAAACCCTTCCAGATAGTGCAACGTCACCGCGGCGTAAGGCCAGGCATGCGCCACACTGCCCCCGAACATCCGGCGCGTATGATAGAGCTCTGTCAGCAAGGCCTTCGGCCCCGCCAGAATCGCCCCACTCGCCGCGTTGAAGTACTTATACTGCGACACGTACACCGTATCGAAAAGACTTGCGTACTCTTTCACGCTCTTCCCGGTATAGGCCGCTTCCAGATAGATACGCGCACCGTCCAGATGCATGCCGATGCCCCGATTGCGGGCCCACTCGCTAATGCGCCGCATCTCGTCGAAGTCGAAACGTTCCCCGCGTCGTCGCCGCACCGGGCTCTCAATCTGAATCGCGCCGATCGGGCTCGCCACACGCCCCGCCACCGCATCGTCAGCTGCTTCCTGTACTTCGTCGAGCTTGAAGGTCGCCGCACCCTTGGCCAACCCCACCAGATGCAGCCCGCTCAGGTCCTGGCAACAATCGCCGCAATCGCGATACAAATGACTCTCGGCCTGAACCAACACGCGCCGGCGATCCCGCGCCAAAATCCGCACCGCCAGTTGATTCGCCAGCGTCCCCGTGGGCA
>JALHNI010000144.1 GCA_022843605.1 Bryobacter sp. | reverse complement strand
AGGGTGGCGCCCGCAATGAGCGAGAGTTCGAAGGGCTTCATCATTTGTTTCTCCTGTTGAGTTACAGCACGCCGGCTTGCTTGAGCTTTACAATGCGCCGAATGTCTTTGGTCTTGCCGTATTTCTGGGCTTCGCGCAAGTCTGCGGCATTCACGCCGTGGATTTTGGCTTCGAGGATGTCGTGCGTCGATAAGTCCGTAAAGCCTTCGGATTTGAGGGACCGGAAGAACTCTTCATGGACACCGTGGATGGCGAACTCCGTCAGTTGGCGTGCGGTGTAGGGCCCGAAGCCGAGCGCATGAATGGCCGCAATCTCCGCCGGGCGCACGCCATGAATCTTGAACTCCTTGGCTTGGTCCAGCGAGTAACCGGAGATGCCGGCTCGCTGTAACTCGGCTAAGTAGGCGGGTGAAAGACCGTGAATGCGTAAATCAGTCAACTGACGCGTGGTTAACTTGCCGAAACCTGCCTCATTCATCTGGCGGATGAAGTCGGCCGTTACGCCGTGTATCTTGAGTTGGACGACTTCATCGATGTCCAGATTCCCGTATCCGGCGCTCGCCAGGGCAGCCAGAAAGCTAGGCGGAGACGGTGGTGACGGTGGGCTAGGCGGCGACGGGGGAGAGGGCAACGAAGCCGGGGCCGGGGCCGAGGGCGAGCGGGGCGGTTGCGGTGCGGCGGCCGGGGCTGGGGGCGCGGGCGGGGCTTGCGACGCCTCAGGCACGAACGGGGCTTCGGGCGCCAGCAACTCGTCAAGCGCATCTTCTTCGGCGAAGGCGACCAGACCTGGCGACTGCGCCGCGCCGAACAGCAAGCCGGCAACCAGCGTCGCGGCCAGAACGAGGGCGAGGCGCGACACGCCCAAGGTGCCGTTGCGTTGCGGGTCGAGAAGCGAGCGGACGCGCCGGCCGACCTGAGAGTCTTTGCCCACCATGCTGGCGGCCAGGGTGTGGGCCGGGGTCACCATACGGAGTTCAGCCAAACGGGTAAGGCTCTCGGCATAGCGGCGGCGCGAGGCGGTGGCCGCCACTACCCAATCGTCGCAGGCGAGTTCGCGCTCGAACTCCAATCGCTGCAGGATCCAGCGCAGCACAGGATGGAACCACAAGGCCGCCGTCACCAGGCGGCCGGCGAGATTTGCCCAGTCGTCGCGGCGGCCGAGGTGAGCTAGTTCATGGATCACGACGTGGTCGGCGAGGTGATCGTCCAAGCGGCTCAGCAGGCTCTCGGGCACCAGGACGGCAGGGCGCAGGAAGCCGGCCGCCAAGGGAGAGCTAATTTCATCGCTGGCCAGCAATTGGACGGGCCGGCGAACGCCGAAACGTTCGGTCCAGCGGGCGAGACGCGCCGGTTCGATGGGGCGTGCGCGGCGAAGAATTCCGCGCAGGTCGAGGTAGCCCAGCAGCAGTCGCAGCAGTCCAGCCAGGGTACCGGCGGCCCATAATGCGGCCAGCACCAGGGAGGCCTTACCCGCCGGCATGCGTAGCGGCAGTTCCCAAACCCGTGCGGTTTCAACGGTCGCCGCTGTCTGCGCGATAGGCGGTTCGGAGAAGGCCTCGGCTTGCGGCGCGATCGCAACCGTCACGGGTGCAGCAGATTGCTCTGGCGAGCGCCATTGCGTCAGCGGCAATGCGAGCACGGCGGCGAGAACCACCCACCAGGCCGCATAGCGCGTGGTGGCGTTCAGGCCAGGAAAAAGCCGCAGAAACAGCCAGACTCCGGCCGTCAGAATCACGGCGGGGACAAGCGTATTCACCAGACCCGCCAACAGTTGCGCAGCCGCCAAATCGAACGTCATGATTCTTTCTCCTCGCGGATGAGTTGCTTCAGGCGCTCGAGTTCGTCGTGCGTGATGGCTTCGTCCTCGATCATGTTGAGCACCAGCAGGTCGGGACGATTACCGAAGAACCGGCCTAGCAGATGGCGGACAGCGCTGCGGCTGGCCTCCGCACGATCTACCACGGGGGCATAGACGAAGGCCCGGCCCTCTTTGGTATGCGTCAGGTAGCCTTTTTCTTCGAGAATGCGGAGGGTGGTGAGAACTGTGGAGTAGGCCAGTTGGGGAAGGGTGTCGGCAACGTCGGCGACCGTGGAGGCGCCACGCTGCCAGATTACTTCCATCAGCCGGAGTTCGGCGTCGGTCAGGTTGACTGATTTCTTACGAGCCATTGCTATTAAGAAATTAATAGACTACGGCGGAGTTGTCAACGAAGAAATTAATAGTTCGCAAAAACTCCTACTGCGGCGACGGCTTGCTCTGGCGGCCCAAGTCGACCACCTCCGCGGCGGAGAGAGGGCGTGAATAGACGGCAATCTCGTCCAGCAGTCCCGCGTAGCCGACACCCAGGCGCAAGGTAGCCTTGCCGGGTTCCCAGGCGAAGGGCTCTTTGACGGTGGACGTATTGCCCTGGAGTTGACCGTTGAGGTAGAGCTTGGCGTCACCGGCGCCGCTGCCGAGTTTGGAGTAGACGATGACAACGTGGGTCCAGCGGCCGCGGGCGAAAGGCGTTTTCTTCACGATGACGAGGCGGTTGTTGAAGGCCGGATTCTTGTCGGGCGAGGCGTTGTCGGGATTCCAGCTTTTGAGGACACCGAAGACGCCGAGGCGGAAGACGCGCGGGCGTTCCTCCTTGGTGAAGTCCACCCAGAGCGCGGAGTCGTTGTAGGCTTTGTCGGTGAGTTGGAGCGGGTCAACGTAGTCGGGCGGAAGGTCGACTTCGGGGTCGAGTTGGAGGAAGAAGCTGATGGTACCCTGCTGCGAGGAGATCCCGGCAGCCTTGAAGAAGACCGCCCGCTGGTTCTTTTCGGTGAAGCGCAGGGCGCCCTTCTCCCAAACGACCTTGGTGCCTGCCAAGCCGGGCTTTGCCGCCGCTGTTTGCTTGTAGTCGGGAGCCGAGTAGAGCTTGCCATCGCCCCCGGATTTTTCGGCATCGATGGATTTGTCGAAGGAAGCGCGGAAGACGAGATCACGGTCAAGGTCGGCCGCGGGAGCCAGAATCGCGAGGGTAAGCAGCAGGAAACGCATGCCTAATACGATACCCTCAAGCGGGGGTTGTTGCCGAGGGTGCCCTCGATCTCGTAAACTTCAATGTTAGGGTTGGGGTACGAACCTCGTTATTGGTTGTCCGCTTTTCCCAAGTAGTAAAACTTCATGGATCAAATGCTCAGCGACGTCGGCGCAATTCTGCTCAGAGCCATTCCGACATTCATTCTCGTCATCTTTCTTTTCTTTTACCTGCGGAGCATGTTCTTCGTTCCGCTGGAGAAGGTGTTGGCCGAGCGTCGCGCCAAAACCGAGGGAGCCCGGAAGCAGGCGAAGCTTTCGATCGAGCTCGCCGAAGAGAAGGTGGCGCAATACGAGGCGCAGCTTCGCGCGGCGCGAACTGAGGTATTCGCCAAAGGCGATGCGGAACGGAAGCAGTGGGCCGACGTCCAGGCATCCCAAATCGCAGCCGCTCGCGAAAAGTCTTTAGCCCAGGTGCGCGAGGCCCGGGCGCAGATTGCCAAAGAAGCGGAACAGGCGCGAACGACGCTGGCCGCGCAGGCCGAAACTCTCGCGGCGCAGATCACCGCCAGCGTCTTGAAGGGCGCCTAACTCCAATGGCCAAACTGATTCTCATCCTCACCATGGCCGTCTTCTGCTTCGCGCAGGAACACGCCACGCCTGGCGACGCGCACGCCGCCGCGAACGGCGAAGCGCATGAAAAGGCCGCCGAAAGCCACGACGCGGGCGACCCGCTCCTGTTCTGGAAGTGGGTGAACTTCGGAATCCTGATGGCCGGCCTCGGCTATCTCTTTGTAAAGCAAGGCATTCCGTTCTTCCGCGAACGCGGTGCGGGCATTCTCAAGGATATTTCGGAAGCGCAGAAGACGAAGGCTGACGCTGACGCGCGCGCCGCAGCGATCGAAGCCCGGATCTCGAATCTCTCAACGGAGATTGCCCAGATGCAAGCCGCAGCAAGCGCTGAAATGCAGAGCGAGGCGCGTCGTTTGGAAGCCGAGACGGCGCAGACACTCACGAAGATTCAAAGCTCCGCGGAGCAGGAAATTGCCAGCGCGGCCAAGCAGGCGAAGGCCGAACTGTCCGCCCATGCCGCCTCGTTGGCGGTGGAACTCGCCGCGGGCCGCATCCGCTCCAGCCTATCGCCGAGCCAGTCGAATGGCTTGGTGGGTGCTTTCATCCAGGATCTCGAAAAGGTCAAGAATTAACACACGATGTCGCTAGCCGTAGCCAGCCGATACTCGCGCGCCCTCGCCGAAGTGGTGTTCGGGCCGCAATCCAAGACCAAGCCGGAGCAAGTGATTACCGAACTTGAAGCGGTGATTGAGGCGATGGCCGCCTCCCCCGATCTGGTGCGCATCCTGCGTTCGCCGGCGGTGTCGCTGAACCAGAAGCGTCATTTACTGGAAAAACTCACCGCGCAGATGGGCGGTTCGGAAGTGACGGCCAACCTGCTGAAGGTGGTGAGCGATCACGGCCGGATCACGATTTTGAAAGAGATTGCGCGCAGCTTCCAGTCCGTGGTCGACGAACGCCACGGCGTGGCGCGCGCAGAGATTACGACGGCGCAGCCGATTGCGCCCGAGCAGAAAACTCAGTTGGAAGCGGCACTCGGCCGTCTTTCCGGCAAACAGATCCTGGCCACGTATCAACAGGACGACGCGCTGATCGGCGGCGCGGTGGCAAAAATCGGATCGCTAATTTATGACGGCTCGGTGCGCGGGCAATTGGCTACGCTGCGCCGCAAGCTGGTGAACGGATAAGAAGGACTCCCATGGCAATTCGCGCGGACGAAATCACGCAACTGCTGAAAAGCGAAATTGAAAATTACGAGACGGCGGTCAACGTCAGTGAGACGGGCCAAGTGATCTCGGTGGGCGACGGTATCGCCCGCGTCTATGGCCTCGAGAAGGTGATGTCGGGCGAACTGATCGAGTTCGGCCGCGGCATCTCCGGCATCGCCATGAACCTCGAAGAGGATCAAGTGGGCGCCGTGCTGCTGGGCGACTACCTCGAGATTAAAGAAGGCGACGAAGTCCGCCGCACGGGCCGCATCATGTCGGTGCCGGTGGGTAAGGGTCTCATTGGCCGCGTGTTGAATGCGACCGGTGAACCGATCGACGGTAAGGGTCCGCTGGACTCCACCGAGTTCGGTCCCGTCGAGCGCCTGGCGCCCGGCGTTCTGCAACGCCAGCCCGTGAAACAGCCCATGATGACGGGCTTGAAGGCGATTGACGCCATGATCCCGATCGGCCGCGGTCAGCGCGAGTTGATCATCGGTGACCGCCAAACCGGTAAGACGGCCATCGCGCTCGACACCATCCTGAATCAAAAGGGTGGCGACATGATTTGTATCTATGTCGCCATTGGCCAGAAGCGCTCCACCGTAGCCCAAGTCGTTAAGACCCTTGAAGAAGCCGGCGCGATGGAGTACACCATCGTGGTCGCCGCGACGGCGTCCGACCCGGCCCCGATGCAGTACTTGGCTCCCTTCGCCGGGACCGCGATGGGCGAATGGTTCCGCGATCGTGGCCAGCACGCGTTGCTGATCTATGACGATCTTTCGAAGCACGCCGCTTCGTATCGCGAAATCTCCCTCCTGCTGCGCCGTCCTCCGGGCCGCGAAGCGTATCCCGGTGACGTGTTTTACCTGCACTCCCGCTTGCTGGAGCGCGCGGCCCGCTTGAGTGACGCCAACGGCGGCGGCTCTTTGACTTCCCTGCCCTTCATCGAAACTCAGGCTTCTGACGTTTCGGCCTACATTCCGACGAACGTGATTTCGATCACCGACGGCCAGATCTTCCTCGAGGCCGACTTGTTCAACTCGAACGTCCGCCCGGCCGTGAACGTCGGTATCTCCGTGAGCCGCGTCGGCGGCAGCGCGCAGGTGAAAGCCATGCGCCAAGTGGCCGGTTCGCTGCGTTTGGAACTCGCGCAATACCGCGCGCTCGCGGCATTTGCCCAGTTCGGCTCGGACCTCGACCAGGCCTCGCAAAATCAGTTGACGCGCGGTAAAGCGCTGGTTGAAATCCTCAAGCAGAAGCAGTTCTCGCCGCTCTCGATGGAGAAGCAGGTGCTGATTATCTTCGCCGGCACGAAGGCTTACTGCGATGACCTTCCGGTAGATCAGATCAGCCGCTTCGAGAGCGAACTGTACCGCTACGTGGAGAACACGGGCAGCAAGATCCTGTCGACCATTCGCGAGAAGAAAGAGATCTCGAAAGAGCTCGAAGCCGACATGCACGCGCTCCTGAAGGAATTCAAGGCCCGTTTTGTGGCGGAATTGAAGAAGTAGGCAATGCCGAGCTTAATTGACATTCGCCGGCGCGTCCGGTCGGTCAAAAACACGCAGCAGATCACCAAAGCCATGAAGATGGTGGCGGCGGCGAAGCTGCGGCGCGCACAGGAGCGCGTCATCTCGGCTCGCCCTTACGCGACGATGCTGGAGCAGATGCTGGCCAGTGTTTCGGGCGCCGCACGCGGTGACGACAAAGCCAGCGAACTGCCGTTGTTGGCCGTGCGCCCTGAGAAGCGGGTGCAACTGATCCTGGTGACCGCCGATCGCGGCTTGGCCGGCGGCTTCAATACCAACCTGATCAAGGCGGCGCAGAGGTTTCTGGCCGAGCATCAAGGCCAGGAGATCGTGATCGAGGCCGTGGGCCGCAAGGGCCGCGACTTCTTCGCCAAGCGCGCCAAACTCTCCGGCGAGCACATTGGCTTGGTGAACAAAGTCGCCAAGCTGACTTACGCGGAGACGCAAGCCGTCACGCAACGGGTGACGGAACGCTACATCAATGGCGAGATCGATGCCGTTTATCTGATCTACAACGAATTTAAGAGCGTGATCTCGCAGAAGCTGACGGAAACGAAGCTGCTGCCGATCGAGATGAAGTCCGAGGGCGGCGAGGAGTCGCCGAAGGATTACATCTATGAGCAGTCGCCCGATGTGCTGCTCGGAACATTGTTGCCCAAGTACATCGAGAACAGCGTTTATCGCGCCATTCTCGAATCGATTGCCGCCGAACAAGCCGCCCGCATGACGGCGATGGATGCGGCGAGCACGAATGCCGCCGACGTCATCGAAAAGCTGACGCTGTATATGAACCGCGTCCGTCAGGCGAGCATTACCAAGGAAATTATCGAAGTCGTCAGCGGCGCTGCAGCTTTGGAATAGGAAATATATATGTCTTCTCCCGTGGTTGGTAAAGTAATTCAGGTCTCCGGACCCGCGGTGGACGTGCAGTTCCCCGATGGGCAACTGCCCGTGATCTATACGGCCGTCCGGATCACCAGCGAAGGCTTCAACGTGCCGACGCCGATCGACGTGGTTTGCGAAATCGCGCAGCATATCGGCGAAGGCCGTGTACGCATGATCGCGCTGCAGCCCACCGAAGGCCTGGTGCGCGGCATGAGGGCCGAATCGCTGGGCGCACCGGTTTCGGTGCCCGTCGGTAACGAAGTGCTGGGGCGCGTGCTGAACGTGCTGGGTCAGCCCGTTGACGAGCGCGGCCCGGTGAATACGGCCAAGACGCTGCCGATTCACCGGTCGGCGCCGGCCTTCGAAGAGCAGTCCACTGAATCCCAGATGCTCGAAACGGGCATCAAAGTTATCGACCTCATCGAGCCCTACGTGAAGGGCGGCAAGATCGGCCTGTTCGGCGGCGCCGGCGTCGGCAAGACCGTCATCATCATGGAACTGATCAACAACATTGCCAAGGCGCACGGCGGCGTTTCCGTGTTCGCTGGCGTGGGTGAACGTACCCGCGAAGGCAATGACTTGTGGCTCGAAATGTCGGAGTCCGGCGTTATCGATCCCGACGACTTCACTAAGAGCAAGGCGGCATTGATCTACGGCCAGATGACCGAGCCCCCCGGAGCCCGCCTCCGCGTCGGCCTCACCGGCCTGACGATCGCCGAGTATTTCCGCGACGAGCAGAATCAGGACGTGCTGCTGTTCGTTGACAACGTGTTCCGCTTCACCCAGGCCGGTTCCGAAGTGTCCGCGCTGCTGGGCCGCATGCCTTCGGCCGTAGGTTACCAGCCGACGCTGGCGTCGGAGATGGGCGCGCTGCAGGAGCGCATCACCTCGACGAAGACGGGCTCGATTACGTCCGTGCAGGCCATCTACGTGCCCGCCGACGACTATACCGATCCCGCCCCGGCGACGGCGTTCACCCACTTGGACGCCACCACGAATCTGTCCCGCGAAATCGCGGCTCTCGGCATCTATCCCGCCGTCGACCCGCTCGCTTCCACTTCGCGCATTCTGGATCCCCGCATCGTGGGCCAAGCCCACTACGATGCGGCCCAGCGCGTGAAGCAGATCCTGCAACGCTACAAGGACTTGCAGGACATCATCGCCATTCTCGGTATCGACGAACTCTCCGAAGACGACAAGCTGACCGTGTCGCGCGCCCGCAAGATCCAGCGCTTCCTGTCGCAGCCGTTCTTCGTGGCCGAGCAGTTCACGGGCTTCCCCGGCAAATACGTCAAGCTGGCGGACACCATCCGCGGCTTCAACGAAATTTGCGACGGCAAGCACGACGACCTGCCGGAGCAGGCGTTCTACCTGGTGGGCGGCATTGAAGAGGCGATCGAAAAGGCCGCCAAGATGAAGCAGGGCTAAAGCCATGGCTGCTACTTTCGAGTTAGAAGTCGCGACCCCGGAGAAACTGGTGATCCAGGCCACCTGCATTGAGGCCCAGATCCCGGGTGCCGAGGGCGAACTCGGCATCCTGCCGGGCCATGCGGCGCTGCTGTCTTCGCTGACGTCCGGCGTTTTGCGCTACAAGGCAAAGGACGGGCGTGACGAAGTGCTGGCAATTCACGGGGGCTGGGTGGAAGTTCAGCCGACGTTGGTTCGCGTGCTGACGGACGCGGCGGAGAACCCGGACGCTATCGACAAGGCTCGCGCGGAAGAGTCGTTAAAGCGGGCGCAGTCGCGCCTGGCGAATGTCGTCGAGAACGTCGACTTTGCGCGGGCGTTGAACGCGCTCAAGCGGGCACAGGTCCGCGTGGAAGTCGCCAAGAAGTAGATTCCGTATCGATTCAACGAAAAGCTCCCACCAAAGGCGGGAGCTTTTTTGTTTGAGGGATTGGGTTGGTTTCGTAGCCTACTGCTTGGCTTCGAGTTCCTGCCAGCGTTCGTACAACGTATCGCGCGCCTTTTCGGCGTCGGCGAGGTCAGTGAAGACGTGGGCCAAGGCAGCCGCGTCACCGGACGCCGCAGCCGCTTCCATCGCCGCGCGACGGGCTTCCACCGCCGTCTCGGCTTCCAGGATACGCGCTTCCATGCCGTCCCATTCGCGCTGATCCTTGTAGGAAAGCTTCTTCTTGGGCGCCTCAATTTTCGCCGGCTCAGCGGCGGCCTGGGCGGCGGCAAGCTTGGCCTTGGCCGCCAGTTCCTTGGGAGTGGGCTGCGACTGCTCCCACTGCGAATAGTCAGCAAAGATGCCGGCATTGCCGTCGCCATAGAGGCCCAGAACGCGCGTCGAGACGCGATCGAGCATGTAACGGTCATGGGTGACGAGAACGACGGCGCCGGGGAACTCGAGCAGGCTCTCTTCGAGCGTCTCGAGGGTCGGAATGTCGAGGTCGTTGGTCGGTTCGTCCAGCAGCAACAGGTCGGCGCTTTCGAGCATCAGGCGCGCGATATGCACCCGGGCTTTCTCGCCGCCCGAGAGTCGGCCCACCGGCTGGTCGAGTTGCTCGACAGGAAAGGAAAAACGCTTGGCCCAGGGCGCCACGTGGATGGGTCGCCCCTGGTACATCACCGAATCGCCGTGGGGGCAAAGGGCGCGCCGTAGCGGTAGGGCCGGGTCCAGTTTCTCGGCGCGATTCTGGGCGAAGTAGACAATCTTGAGCAGGTCGGCCTGCTTCATGGTGCCTTCGGCGGGGGCGAGGTCACCCATCAGGATGCGCATCAGGGTCGTCTTGCCGCTGCCATTGGGGCCAACCAGGCCCAGACGGACGCCGGGGCCGAGGACGAACTCGATGCCGCTGAAGAGCCGCTTGCCGCCGACTTCGCCGCCAAGATTTTCGGCCTCAACCAGACGTTTGGTGCGGCGCTCGGAGGCTGTGAAGTCGATTCCCACCCGTTGCGCCGTGCGTTGGCGAGCGGTGACTTCGGCCAGTTCGCCGATGAACTCGTGGGCCGTGTCGATGCGCGCTTTGGCCTTGGTAGTGCGCGCCTTCGGTCCTCGGCGCAGCCACTCCACCTCGCTGCGGACGCGCGAGGCCAACGCATCGCGCTGGCTCTCCTGGGCGATCAGGAAGTCAGCTTTGCGCTCCAGGAATTCGCCGTAGTTTCCTTTCACCAGGAAGAGTCCACCCGGGTAGCTGGGAGCCAATTCGGCGACGTGCGTGGCCACGTTCTCCAGAAAGTAACGGTCGTGGGTGATGACGACCGAGGCAAACCGCGCGCCCGTGAGCAGTTTCTCGAGCCACAGAATGCCGGCCAGATCCAGATGATTCGTGGGTTCGTCCAGCATCAGCAGTTCCGGGTCAGTGGCTAAGGCTTCGGCGATCGCCAGGCGCTTGCGCCAGCCGCCGGAAAGGGTCTCGACAGGGGCGTCGTTGTCGACAAAGCCGACGCGGCTGAGAATGATCTGCCGCTCGTACTCGTACTCGTCGCCCGGCATCTTGGCTTCCAGCACCTGGGACACGGTGACCCCGGCGGGAAAGGCGGATTCCTGAGTGACATAGGCCAGCCGAGCATTCTTCCGCAGCGACACCTCGCCGGAATCGACGTCCATTTTGCCGGCCAGAATCTGGAGGAAGGTCGATTTACCGGCGCCGTTCGGGCCGATCAGGCCTAAACGGTCCCCATCGTTGACGGTGAGGGAAACACCTTCGAAGAGCGGCTTCGCACCGAATGATTTTTTAAGCGACTGGGCGCTGACAAGCAAAGCCATGCAAGTCCTATTGTCGCCTATGAAGTGCCGTTTACTTAGCGCGGACGTGAACTGCGCCCCATTGGGCTTTGCGGTCGCGGGTGCGGGGAGTTCGCTGTTTCTTCTTCTTGGGAACGGACTCCATGGCCTTGTCGCGCTTTTCTTTGAAGGCTTTAGCGCTCATCACGTGGCGGGTGGCCATGGTGCGGGGAGCTTCCTTGGCAACGAGGCCGAGATTGAAACAAATCAGCAAAAGTAAGATGCGCATTGCCGTTCAGGGCGGTAATCGGCAGTTTGGCCCCTTTCCGATACCCTTCGCGGCTGCCGCACTTGGACCGCCTGATAAAATCGGATCTCAAGCTCGCATGTGGAAGAAACCATACAGCAGTTGGGTGAACAAGTGGGAGAATCAGCTCTGCTTCCGCTCGACGGACCGCGTCGAGCGCCCTTTCGACTGGGGTCTCGACTACACCGCCACCTGGCCCCGGACGGTTACCGTGAACGGCCTCTCGCCCGAAGACGACCTCGCTGAACTCAATCGCCACATCATCGCCCACAGCGACGAGTTCTTCGGCCATCAGACGCCCCAGGACTTCGCCGTCAGTGGGGATCTGCTCACCTTCACCACGCCCCATCCGACGCCGCACGGCAAGAACAATACGGTGCAGGCCCGGATCTTTCCGGGACGAAATCCGCAGGGTAGGGCCGTGGTGGTGCTGCCGCACTGGAATTCGCACGCCGCCCAGCATGTCGGCCTTTGCCAGGGCATCGCCTGGTTCGGACCCACGGTGCTGCGCCTCAGCCTCCCGTATCACGACGAGCGCATGCCTCCGGAGCTTACCCGCGCCGACTACGCCGTTTCATCCAACATCTGCCGCACCATCGACGCCACGCGGCAAGCCGTGGTCGACACCCGCGCCTGCTTCGACTGGCTGGAGCAGCAGGGCTACGATCGGCTGGGGATCGTCGGCACTAGCCTCGGTTCTTGTTACGCCTTCCTCGCCTCCGCGCATGACCCGCGCCTGAAGGTAAACGTCTTCAACCACTGCAGTTCGCACTTCAGCGACGTCGTGTGGACTGGGCTTTCGACGATCCACATCAAGAAGACGCTCTCCGAGCACCTGGACATGGAACGCCTGCGGTCGCTCTGGCAGTGCATCAGCCCCGTCAACTATATGGGGAAATACGCCAAGCACGACCATAAGCGACAGAAGTTCATCTACACCGAGTACGACACGACGTTTCTGCCGTATCTTTCCGAGGAGATTCTCGCCTGCGTCCGCGATCATGGCATCCGTCACGAAGTGGCCAAGTTGCCGTGCGGGCACTACACGATGGGCGAGTCGCCGTTCAAGTTCATGGACGGCTACCAGATCATCTCGTCGCTCGTGCGCTGGCTTTAGCCGGCAACGTTCCAGATGGGTTGCAGATCGAGGGTGAAGCCGGCAACGGGCCCTTCGCCTTCGAGCGTCGAGATGCCCGCGCGGACATCAAGCTCCTGGTTAGGCCGGTAGATGGTGACGCTTTGGCTGCCAGGATCGATCAGCCAACCGAGTGCGGCGCCATTGGCCACCCACTCCAGCATCTTTTCGTGGACTTTCTTCGGCCGGTCAGTCGGGGAGATCAGTTCGATGACGAAATCGGGGCACATGGCTCGGCCCTGACGAAAACGTTCGCGCGAAACCCAAGCGGCATCCGGTGCGCGCCGTGCTCCATTGGGGAGAATGAACCCCGCACTTGAATCCGTCACGATCCCAGCGCCCTGGGCGCGGGACCAGCGAGAAAGTTCCTCCGTCAAAATGGCGTTGCGCGCGCCTGTCTCCGGGTCAGTTGGGGGCAAGATCAGGACCTCTCCTTCGGAAGTGTATTCGAGAAGGTAGTCCCCGTACTCCTCGCAGAGCTCCTGGAACTGCGCGTCCGTGATCTCGGGCACGGAAAGGCTCACCGGAAGATAGGTATCCGCGACCATCATCACCATACCGACAGTATATCGGGTGTAAAGTGAGGCGATGAAGTGGATCCTGATTCTGACGGCAGGCCTGCTGCCCGCCCAGCAGCCTTGCGAGCAACTCAGCAAGTTGAAGATCGAGCGGGTATCGATTACGTCGGCGCAGATGGTGCCGGCCGCTACCGTGTCGTCAGCCACAGTGCCGGCGCACTGCGAAGTGAAACTGACCGCTCGGCCCACCAGCGATTCGGAAATCCGGATCGAAGTGTGGCTGCCGGCGGAAGGTTGGAACGGCAAGTATCAGCAGGTGGGCAATGGGGGCTGGGCCGGGGCCGTGCCGACGGGTTCCCTGGCGACGGCGGTCCGGCGCGGCTACGCGGCGGCCGGCACCGATGACGGCCACGACAAGTCGATTCCCGGGGCGCTCTGGGCGGTCGGCCATCCGGAAAAGCTGATCGACTTCGGCCATCGGGCTTTGCGCGAGACGACGCTGCATGCGAAGGCATTGATTCGCGCTTACTACGGGAAGGAAGCCGGGCGCAGCTATTTCGTCGGCTGCTCCGACGGCGGGCGCGAGGCGTTGATGGAGGCGCAGCGCTATCCGGAGGACTTCGACGGCATCATCGCCGGCGCACCAGCCAACGACTGGTCCACGCTATTCACCACCTTCGTCTGGAATCAGCAGGCCCTGTTGAAGGATCCGATTCCGCCGGCGAAGCTGCCCGCTATTCAAAAGGCGGTGATCGCGGCTTGTGATCGGTTGGACGGGGTAACCGATGGGCTGCTTGAGGATCCACGTAAGTGCCAGTTTGAACCGGCCGTTCTGACCTGTAAGTCAGGCGACTCGGCCGATTGTCTCACTGCGCCGCAAGTGGCGACGTTGCGTAAGATCTATCAGGGCCCGCACAACCCGCGCACGGGCAGCCGCATTCACGCCGGCATGGCCCCTGGAACCGAAGCCATGGCCGGCGCCTGGGTGCCCTGGATGATTGCCCCGGTTCAGGAGAATTCTCTGCAGTATATGTTCGGGTCCAGTTACTACGGCCATGCGGTCTTCGAAGATCCCAAGTGGGATATCAAGTCGCTGGAGTTCGACGCGGATGTGGCGTACGGCCTGCAAAAGGCGGCGGCACTGAACTCCAGCAGCCCCGATTTGCGCAGCTTTCGCGCGCACGGCGGCAAGTTGATTCAGTATCACGGTTGGGGCGACGCCGCGATTCCGGCTGCCGGCTCGATTGACTACTACGAACGGGTGAACGCCTTCCTAAAGCGTTACCCGGACGCGCGGGCAAACGGCACGCCGAGCGATACGCAGGACTTCTACCGGCTGTTCCTGGTACCCGGAATGGGCCATTGCGGCGGGGGCCTGGGTCCGCGGAACTTTGGCCAGGGTTCGGCGACGGTCGGCGATGCGGAGCACGATGTGTTGACCGCGCTCGAAACATGGGTCGAAAAAGGTCAGGCGCCCCAGCGGCTGATCGGGACGGGTGTTACGGGAACCGTCCCGCAGCAGCCGCTCACGCGTCCACTGTGCGTCTATCCTCAGGTGGTGCGCTATCGGGGTTCCGGCGACGTCAATTCCGCGGCGAGCTTCTCCTGCGTGGCCCCGGAGTAAGTCCAGCGGGCGATCACCGGGCAGGCGGCGCAATGGCCGACGACGTTGACGCTAGTGCGCACCATGTCGATCAGTGCGTCGATGCCCAGCAACATCGTTAGGCCCGAAGCCGGTAAACCGAAGGTGGCGAAGAGGCCACTCAGGATGACGAAGTTCGCGCGGGGAATCCCCGCTACGCCTTTGCTCGTGAGCTTCAGGGTCAGCAGGATCACCGCCTGCTCCTTCCAGCTCATCGGAATGCCCGCCGCCTGCGCCACGAAGAGCGTACACATCGCCAGGTGGATGCAACTGCCGCTCAGGTTGAACGACAGGCTGAGCGGCGCCACAATGCCCAGCACCTGCGGAGGCACGCCGAAGGCGGCCATCTTCTCGAGGGTACGCGGCAGCGCCGCGGCACTGGATGTGGTGGCGAAGGCCACCAGGAAGGGCTCCCGCGCGTAGGTAGCAAAGCGGCCGAGCGGAACGCGCGCAAGCCAGAGCGCTCCGCCGAGAACGAAGATCAGGAAGAAGGCTTGCGCCGCCCAGGCCAATACAACGAAGCGCGCCAGTCCGGCTAAAGCGGTCTGGCCGCTGTTGGCCACGGTGACGGCCATGGCGGCAAAGACGCCAGCGGGCGCACAATACATTACGTACTTCGTGTAGCGAAAGGCGATCTCGGCCAGTGCAGCGGCGAAGCGCACCATAGGGGCGGCGCGCGGACCAGCGGCATTGCAAGCGAGTCCGAAGAGGATGGAGAAGACGACGATTTGCAGAACGTCGCCGCGGGCCATGGCGTCCATGATGCTGGTGGGGAAGACGCCTTCCACCAGGCGCGCCACGGTGAGGGCCTGCACAGGTGCTGTCGATGCGGGCAACTGAATGCCAACACCGGGCTGGGCCCAAAGAACCGCAATCCAGCCGATGAGGAGTCCCAAGGAGGAGACAACCTCGAAGTAGACCACCGCGCGCCAGCCCACGCGGCCCAGTTCCTTCATGGTGCCGCCCGAGGCCACCGCACTGACCAGCACGGCAAACAGCACCGGCGCAATGATCGACTTGATCATCTGCAGAAAGACGTTGCTGACAAAGGCAAGTTCGCGCGCCCAATCGGGCAGCAGCCAGCCGAAAAGCGCCCCGCCGGTCAGAGCCAGCAACATCCCTTGGGCAAGCGACACGCTAGGCGGTTAACTCGTGCACAATCTTCGAGACGGGATCGATGATCGTCTTCTGAGAAACGCGCGCAGGAAGCGTCGTGAGCAGCACAAAACTGGTACCCGTGGCGGGATCGGCCCAGCACGAAGTACCCGTGGAACCGCCGTGGCCGAAAGGTTGCGGCTGGAGGGACCAGCCGAGCCCGTAGGGCTGGTTGAGGCCAGGGTTCTGGTTCTTGATCATGAGGGCCGCCGTGACGGGTGATAGAGGTTTGCCTCGAGGATAGAGGAAGTACCGCACGAACTTAGTGATGTCGGCAGCGGTAGAATGAACGCCACCCCAGGGGGCAGCCAAGGCGCGCCAGTAAGTGCTGTTCCAGTCCCAGTCATTGCCGCCGGGGGGGTCGGCAAACTCCACTTGGCATTGGGCTGTATTCGCGATCTTCAACCGGGGATTGATGCCGAGCACACTGTCGGTCATCCCGAGCGGCAAGAAGACTTGTTGCTCAAGGAACTTCGGGAAAGGCTGTTTGGTGATCAGTTCGGCGATGTGGGACGCCAACAAAATGCCCATGCTCTGGTACTTCACCTGGGTACCGGGCGCGAACAGGAGCGGCGTGGTGAGCGACTCTTTGACGAACTCGCTGAGCGGGGCGCGACGTTGACGCAAAACGACATTATTGGGCAGCATATCGGGCAAGCCCGACGAATGACTGAGTAAGTGCTTGACGGTGATACGGCGGTCCAGACCGGGCAGGTACTTACTGGCGGCGTCTTCGAGTTTCAGTTCGCCGCGATCAACGAGCGTCATCACGGCCGTGGCCGTCATCGGTTTGCTGATGGAGGCGATCAGGAACGGAGTATTTTTCCGGGCGGCGCCGAAGACCTGCTCGTACTGGAAGGCGCCCTTTTCTACGCGCAGGGCCGCAGCGCGGAGTTTGCCGGAAGCGACAGCTTCGGAAAGTATCCTGGCGGCAGGCGCAAGCTGCGGCTGATCGAGGGCGAGAAGCGGAGTAGCGAGGAGGGCACGGCGGCTGATGGACACGTCGCGATCATACTACTCCTGGCGTCAAGCCACCAAACGCGGACCTAGGCGCGCCGGGAGCCGGTGATGATGGTGGAGTCGCGGAGCTTGCGGAGTTCCCGCTTGGCCACCTGGGCCCAGGAAGAGCCGGGGTCCAGCTTGAGGTAGGTTTTCCAGTGGCGGAGGGCGCGGAGGCGGTCGCCAGAGCCCTGATAGAGCAGGGCGATATTGTAGTGGGCGTCGGCGTAACCGGCGTTCAATTCGAGGGCCCGGAGGTAGTGCTTCAGCGCGCCGGCACGGTCACCCCGTTCGTCAAAAAGGTTGGCGAGATTGAAGTGCGCGAGGGGATAATTGGGGTCCGCCTCGACGGCGCGCGCATAGTAGCGCTCGGCGTCGCGATGGCAGCGGGCATTGAAGTAGAGCGTGCCGATGTTCACCAGCGCCGGCGCGAGCGTCGGATTGCAGCGCAGGGCAGCCTCGTAAACGCTCATGATCTCCCGGACAGGCGCATGCGCCTGTTCCGCCTCCAGCGCGCGGTGGAACAACTGTTCGGCTTCGGCGTGCAGGCGCCGCCGCTCGCTCTCTTCGGCCGCGGCCACATGGGCGGCAGGTAGGGCGGTGACAGCCCGAGTTTCGAAGTCGAAAAGGAACTGACCGGTGCGGGGATCCAGACGGTAGCCAGCACCCTGAACGCCAACCCGCTTACCATCCAGGAAAAGCTTGAGTTCAGTCAGCGGATTCTTGACGTCGCGCATGCGTTCGCGAATGGACTTGAAGGTGCGCTGTAACTGGTCGGCGCGAATGCCTTGCTCAGCCAGTTTACGCAAGGAGCGTAGGGCCAACAGATCCTGGTAGTGGTACGTTTCGAGTGCTGGGATCAGCTTCAACCGCTCCCAGGTTCGCAAGCGGCGCTCATCCAA
>JALHNI010000143.1 GCA_022843605.1 Bryobacter sp. | reverse complement strand
CAACCCATTTTTTTCGCGAAGATCGATTTCAATTCCGTTACAACTTCTCTCTATCGCCTTGACCCACAAGGACTTCTGAAATGGGGAGCATCTCCCCCCTTTCCGGGCCGTCCAGACCAATTACCCCAACCTTCCCAATTTCAATCGTTTACCGCGCAAGGTGGTGTTTTCCCCGTTGTCAAGCCCCCGCCGGTGATGCAAATACACGCACCACCGGCCTTGGTCGTAACTGCCGTGGATGAAGGGTTCGACGATCTCACCGGACCAGAGCCGGCGGCAGTGGTGCCCGGGGGAGGTCTCGCCACCCTCCTGAGCTGCGCCTACGGTAAACCATGAGGCGACGGACTTGCGGGTACTCCTCGGCGCTTTCTCGATGACGTTTTCCAGCAGCGGCAGCGGCCGGTACTCGCCGGAATCCATTGCCGCCAGCAGCCGCGTCTGCGGACTCGTCCCGAACCGTTCCACCGTCACGGCATCGACCCCCGCGCAGCCGTTGTTCTCCCGGACCCTCTCCCACCCGGCCTCGAGTTCGGCGGCGGTGAACATATTTCGTCAGTTTAAGCCCAAGCCCGCCGTCCCCGCGCAGAACCCGACCGCAGGGGAGGGGAAGTCGAAGCCCTCACAGACTGACGCACCCCTTCCCACAACCGTCACGATCCCCTTCAAGTCGGGGAAGGGTTTTGCACTCTGTTGAACTTGGGTTCTCCACAATTATCTATGAGTCTCAATCCCCTTCAAGTCGGGGAAGGGTTTTGCACGTCAACGACGAACCTGGCGTACCGTTCAACGCGGAAAACGTCTCAATCCCCTTCAAGTCGGGGAAGGGTTTTGCACAGAACTTCGCTCTCGTGACCTGGCCTAGTCTCCTGTCTCAATCCCCTTCAAGTCGGGGAAGGGTTTTGCACTAAGTTCGCCATCGCGGCGCTCTTGGCTACGGCCACGTCTCAATCCCCTTCAAGTCGGGGAAGGGTTTTGCACAGAGATCGGTGAGACGCTCGGCATCGGCGGCTACAAGTCTCAATCCCCTTCAAGTCGGGGAAGGGTTTTGCACAATCGGGGACGAGCGGTTCACCAACGTCCTCCGCTAGGTCTCAATCCCCTTCAAGTCGGGGAAGGGTTTTGCACGTAGGTGACGTGTTAGCGATATCGCCGACTGCTCTTGTCTCAATCCCCTTCAAGTCGGGGAAGGGTTTTGCACGACGCCCGATGCTGGAACGGGAGCGACCGAAGCTCGTTGTCTCAATCCCCTTCAAGTCGGGGAAGGGTTTTGCACCCTAGCCTCGCTAACCCATTGAAAACGAGACACCTGCAAGTGTAAAACGGAGCATCTCCAAAATCAACCCATTTTTTTCGCGAAGATCGATTTCAATTCCGTTACAACTTCTCTCTATCCCCTTGATCCGCAAGGACTTCTGAAAAGGGGAGCATCTCCCCCCTTTCCGGGCCGTCCAGACCAATTACTCCAACCTTCCCATTTTCAATCGTTTACCGCCGAGGCTGTTCTTTATCCCGTTGTCAAGCCCTGCCAGTGTGGCAAACATCGGCACCCGCGGCGGTCGGGGGGCGTGCCCCCACCGCCAATGTGACCTAACGTGCCGGACCTCCACCCGCGTCCACGAAAGCCTCCGCGACTTTCACCGCTAGCGACGCCGTGTTGGCGTAGGAAATGTTCGCCGTCACCGCGACCGTGATGCCGTGCTCCGGGAACGTCAGGAACGACGCCGCCATCCCACCCAGCACGTCCCCATGGTGGCCGATCACTCGTGTTGGTTTACCTGCCAGCGTCACGGTCTCCAGGTCCCAGCCGAGGCCGTAGCCGGTCGCCTCGCCTGAGGTCAGTCGCTGCGACGTTTGCAGCAACTCGACGGTGGCGGGTTTCAGGAGTCTGCCGCGTGCAACGGCCATGGCGAAGCGCACCAGGTCGGACGGCGTCGACAGGAAGCCGCTCGATCCCGCATAACAGGAATAGTCGAGAGGGCGCATCAGATGCAGCCCGTACTTCGGGTCCGCCGCGAACCTGGGGAAATAGGACGTTACCCGATCCTGGTTCGCCTTCGTTTCAGACTGCGAGCCCGCATCCCGAGCCGCCCGTGCATCGAAGATCAGCTCCCGCACCAGGTTGAAGAGCGGGTGGTCATCGTCGCCATCCACCGTCGCACCATCCGGACCCGTGCTCCGCATCCCCAGGGGCGAGAAAACCCGCTCCCGCATCAACGCCAGGAACGGCTGGTTAGCAGCCGCCTCAATTGCGGCACTCACCAGGATCCAGCCGTAACTCGAATCGCGGTACTGCGTTCCCGGCCGGAACAGCAGTTCCTCTCCCGCGAAGGCCGAGAGCGCCTCAACCGGCTGCTCGCAGTGCCTCGCAAACAGCGGTCCTTCATCGCCGCCGTCGGGGACCACGCCGGCCGTATGCCCCATCGCCTCACGCAGCTTCACCGGCCACGCCTTCCGGGGGAATGACGGCACGTACTTCTGAATCTCGTCGTCCAACCGCAGCCGGCCCTCTTCCAGCAGCAGGCCCGCCGCCGCCGAGGTGAGCGCCGTCGAGGCCGTCCCGATTCGGAACCGGTGCTCCGGCGTGATCGGAACGTTGGCTCGCAGATCCGCAAACCCGAAACCCTCCGCCCAGACCAGTTCGCCCTCGCGCCCCACCGCCACCGAAAGCCCAGGCAGGTTTTCCTCCATCAGGTGCGCCAGCACAACCTGCCGCGCCGCCTTCACCGCGCCGGCTGCTTCCGGCGAACGCACCGGCCACGCGACCGTGGGCACCTTCCCCGCGTCCGGATGCAGCGGCGTCGCCGTCAGGCTCATGTAAACCCATAGCCCCGGAATCGCCAGCAGCACCAGCCCCACCGCGGCCAGCATCAGCATCAGCCAGGTCGGCATCCGTCCCTTGCGCATGTTTCCTCCGTGCTGACGTTGGGCGTCTGCAAAAGTACTTTACCGTAAAAAGTAGAAGTTATGCAACCGGCCTTCGTTCGCGCTGGGTTGCCGGCAAGTTGCAACGCTCGTCACAGGTCGAACGAATTAGTTAAAGCCCATCTGATCATTGACTTAGGCGCCTGCCTGTCCTTGCCGGGTAGAAATCGCCTGCTACCCTCATGCTCGGAGAACTTCATGCAAAACTACACCGACATCGATTACGAGTCATTTCCCGTGGCCGATCTCTTCCTCGACTTACACTGGATCCAACTCCCCGCCGCCCGCCTCGCCGAACAGCGTGCCGCCCGCGAAGCCGCCGCCGAGCGCGAACTCGCCGCCACCCTACCCAACGACCACAAAGTCATTCTCGTCCCCAGTGATCCGCTTTACTCGCCCAGGGAAGCCGAACTCTGGCCCATCATTACTCAGACTGTCCAACAGTGCCTGATGCGTCACCCCGCCGTGCACTCGGAAGTCACCGCCGCCCTCCGCCGCGTCCAGGAAGAGCACCGCGGCTTCACCAACCCCCGCCCCGCCAGTCTCAAATTGCCGCAAAACAAAAAATAGGAAATCAAACCCGGCGATCTTCAACAAAACAAAAGCTACCCCCCTCTCGACTGAGCCCGCTCTTTGAAAATTGAAAGTCAGTTTGCCCGTCCGGAAGGGCTATAGCGGAACCGCGTTCTTCGCCACATACTCCTCCACCGGACTCTCGTCGCGCGAAACGTAGTGAAAAAGCTCGGCGTAGCGCAATCCATGCGCCTTCGCCCTCGTGCGGTCGCGCGAAAGCGCGAAGTACTTCGTGTATTGCCGGTTCGCCGTCTCATCGTCGCTCCCCAGCAGCGGTAAACGTTTGCCCTGCGCGGCTAACTTCGCCCGTAACTTAGCGCCCTGATTGCCCGCCGGCCCTTGGGTTACGTTCGCCAGGTTCGCATGCACCTTGGCGTCAATGTAGTCACTAATGTCCACCGCGCGATTCACTAACTGCGGCCCGCGCGAAAAGTAATAAGCGTCCTTGGGTCCGTGCGCGGTCAGCCCGGCCCGGAAGTGCTCCGGATAATCCCACTCGCTGGAGGCCATCCAAAAAGCGGACTCCACCGCCCGCGCCGTCACATAATGGTCCGGGTTCCGCTCATAGAGCCCCGACGGATCGTACACCAGCACCGTGTCCACCTTCAGCAGCCGGAAAAGAAAGATCAGCCGCGAACGGATCTCGATCAGCGGCCACGCATCCATATTGTGATTCGGGTAGTTCAGAAAGAACGACTCTTTGCACCCTAACC
This sequence comes from Bryobacter sp., assembly GCA_022843605.1. Lineage (GTDB taxonomy): Bacteria > Acidobacteriota > Terriglobia > Bryobacterales > Bryobacteraceae > JALHNI01. Next base: position 13,367 of record JALHNI010000143.1, on the reverse strand, counting down.
GCTCACCCACCGCCTTCGTGTCGCGTTCGTTCTTGAGCACAATGTCCCCGATGGAGGCGCCCTCGCCGGCCATCGAATCATCCGATAGCGTGATCAGGTAACCGGTGTAGCCTTCGTCAATCAGCTTCAGGACGGTGCCTCCCGCGAAGATGGGAATGTCGTCGCAATGTGGCTGAATGGCCGCCAGCACCTTGCCCCGGTGCGGTTTGCCGGCGACGGGACGCTCCACCGTTACGTCGGTTTGATACGCCACGCCGCCCGTCCCGCCGGACTGGTACTCTCGCTCGATCGGTGGCTCCTGCATCATGCCGGCCAGAAGGCTCGAATGAAAAAAATCGCGACGCTGCATTTCAAGATCCTACTGCACTGCTGGGCATAAGTTGGGAACATAGAAGCTCATGAGTATCTACGAAAGCCTGGGCGTGCCGGTCATCATCAACGCCAAAGGGCCGTCCACCCGCGTCTCCGGCGGGTTCCTCGCCCCCGAAGTCACCGCCGCCATGGCCGAGGCCGGCCGCGCTTGTGTCGACATGGCCGAACTGCAAGCGGCCGCCAGCCGGGTCATCGCCGGCATCACCGGTGCCGAAGCCGGCATCGTCACCTCGGGCGCCGCGGCCGGTCTGCTGCTCTCCACCGCGGCTTGTGTCGCTGGGCTTCATCCCGCCCACATGGCCCGTCTTCCCGATACCACCGGACTCAAGAACGAAGTCATCATGGTGCGCAGCCAGCGCAACTTCTACGATCATGCCGTGCGCGGCGCGGGTGTCAGCATTGTCGAAGTCGGCCTGCCCGATCGCTTCTCCGGCGCCGGCGTTCGCGATGCCGAGCCCTGGGAAATTGACGCCGCCATCACCGAGCGCACGGCCGCGGTCGTCTACGTCGCTACTCCGAACTCGCGGCCCACGTTGGAGGAAGTCGTCCACACCGCCCACGCTCGCGGCGTTCCGGTCATCGTCGATGCCGCCGCCCAATTGCCCCCCGCCACCAACCTGCGGCACTTCATCTCGCTCGGGGCTGACCTCGTCGCCTTCAGCGGCGGCAAAGCCCTTGGCGGCCCGCAAGGCTCGGGCATCCTTTGCGGCCGCCGCGATCTCATCATGTCGGCCATCTTGCAGAACCTTGATCTCGACGTCGAATGGTCCCAATGGACGCCGCCCGCCAGCCTCATCGACAAACACCGTCTTGCTGGTCTGCCGCCCCACGGCATTGGCCGCACCTGCAAGGTGGGTAAGGAGACAATCGTCGGGCTAGTCGTCGCGCTCCAGCGCTATGTCGCCGTCACCGACGACGCCCGTCGCCTCCTCTGGCTGGCCACCGTGGAACGTCTGGCCGCCGGCCTCTCCGAACTTCGCCAGGCAACGGCTCAAGTCCGCGACGGATTGGTGCCCAAGCTCACGCTGACGCTCAATGGTTTGAATGCGAGGGACGTCTGTCTCCAGTTACAAAATGGCCGGCCATCGATTCAGGTAGACCCATCCCAAGCCGACCAGGGCGTGTTACTCATTAACCCGACCTGCCTGGCCGAAAGCGACCTCGACTTACTCGTCGACCGCCTCCGCCAAGTCCTCGGCTAACTTACTTCTTCGTCTGCCGGGCCGCCAGCACCCGTTCGGCAATCAGGTCGTAAATGCGATCCCGCTCCTTGCCGACCTGGAAGTCATAACGAGATCCCTTGAACGGGCGCACCCGAAAGCCGCGCCATTTCTTCTCAAACGTCCGGATCTCTGCGTACTTCCAGGTGCGCGATTGTTTGGCGTCGGTCAGCGACTCGAAGGATAGCTCGGTCTCCTTCAGAGTCAGCCTTCCTTTCTGGTCACCATTGCGCACGTCAAAGGAGATGTCCTCGGCGGCGCTGATGAGGAAGACACTGGCAATCGCCAGCAGTGCGGTTCGGCGGAGCATCGAAATCATAACTTTGATCCTAAACCCTGGCGGGGCTTGCTCGCGAGCCGGTCGTTCTATAAACTGAGGCGGTCCGCGAAGGAGGACTTCATGATTTGGTGGGCCGCGTTGCTCCTGTTCCAGCCGCCTCAGGTGCTTGATCTTCCGGACCGTAACCCCTTCACCTCGACCGCGGATATCGCGCACGGCAAGAGCCTCTATCAGGGCCGCTGCGCCGGTTGTCATGGGCCGGAGGGTAATGGCGGCAAAGGCGCCAACCTGGCCGTTCCTTCGCTCACCCGCGCGGCTGAGGATAAGTCGCTCTACCGCATCATTCGCTACGGCATTCCCGATACCGAGATGCCCGGCTCCCTCATGGATAGTCGCGAACTCTGGCAGACCGCCGCCTTCGTCCGGACGCTCGGCCAATTGCCTTCTTCACCGGTCACCGGCAATGCCCAGTCGGGCGAGCAACTCCTCCGCCTCAAAGCCGGATGCCTCCAGTGCCACGCCCTGGGGAACGAAGGAGGGAGGATGGGCCCGCCGTTGTCGGGCATCGGTGCGCGCCGCAGTGCGGGACACCTGCGCAACAAGATCCTTCAACCCGCCGCCGATGTGCCGGACACCTTCCGCTCGCTTGCCGTCACCACTCGCGATGGACGCGTGATCCGGGGCATCCGCCTCAACGAGGACAGTTGGTCGATCCAACTCCGTGACTTCAATGACCGTTTCCATTCCTTCTGGAAAGACGAGATTGTGCAACTCACCAGTGAAAAACGCACCACCATGCCGTCCGCCCGCGGACGGCTCACCGATCAGGAAATCAACGACGTCGTGGCCTTTCTCGCCACGCAAAGAGGTGCCCAATGAAGATCGCCGCCGTCGTCATCGCCCTGCTGCCGCTGTATGGCCAAGTCACTCACGAGCGCATTCTCAATGCTCATCGCGAGCCAGGCAACTGGCTTACTTATTCGGGTAACTTCGCCGGACATCGGTTCTCGCCGCTCAAGCAGATCAATGACCAGAACGTCGCCAAGTTACAGCCGGCGTGGGTCTATCAGGCGAACTCGCTGCAGAAGTTTGAGACCAGTCCCATCGTCGTCGATGGCGTCATGTATATCTCGGAGGCGCCCAGTCATGTCACCGCGCTCGACACCAAAACCGGCCGGCCCTTGTGGCGCTATCGCCGCACTCTGGCTGACGACATGCGCGTCTGCTGCGGCCAGGTCAACCGCGGCGTGGCCGTGCTGGGTGACCTGGTCTATGTCGGAACTATCGACGCCCACCTGGTGGCGCTGGATGCGAAGACCGGCAGTGTGCGCTGGGACGTCGTGGTCGCCGACTACAAAGCGGGCCAGTCCATCACCGTCGCGCCGCTCGCCTTGAAGGACAAGGTCATCATCGGCATCGCCGGCGGCGAGTACGGCATTCGCGGCTTCCTCGACGCCTACGACGCCCGCACGGGCAAGCGGGCCTGGCGTTTCTGGACGGTTCCCACCGCCGGAGATCCCGAAGCCAAGACCTGGGCCGGCGAGAGCTACCGGAACGGTTCCGCCGCCACCTGGGTCACCGGCGCCTACGATCCCGAGACCAACCTGATCTATTGGGGCACCGGCAATCCCGGCCCCGATTGGAATGGCGACGTTCGTGCCGGCGACAACCTCTACTCCGATTGCCTTCTGGCCCTCGACGCCGACACCGGCAAGCTGAAGTGGTACTTCCAGTTCACCCCGCACGACGTCCACGACTGGGATGCCACCGAGGTTCCCGTGCTCATTGATGCCGAAGTGCGAGGCCGGCCGCGCAAGCTCGTCCTGTTCCCCAATCGCAATGCCTTCTACTACGTGCTCGACCGTACGACCGGTGAGTTCCTGATGGGCAAACCCTACGCCAAACAGACTTGGGCCAAAGGCCTGGACGATAGCGGACGGCCGATCCTGGTGGAAGGTACGGCGCCCACCGTCGAGGGCACCAAGGTCTGGCCCTCCGTCGCCGGGGCCAACAACTGGTACAGCCCCTCCTACAGCCCGGATACCAAACTGCTCTACATTGCCGCGCGCGAGGCTGGTTCGGTCTACTTCTTCGGCAAGGCTGAGTTCAAGCTCGGCGAGCAATACAACGGCGGAGGCTTCCGCAGCATTCCCGGCGAAGAAGAGTGGGGTGCGATTCGCGCGCTGCATCCCACCACCGGCGAAGTCGCCTGGGAACACCGGCTCTTCACGCCACCCTACGCGGGCGTCCTCTCCACCGCCGGCAACCTGGTCTTCGGCGCCACCAATGAGGGTCAGATCTTCGCCCTCCAAGCCTCCACTGGCAAGCCCCTCTGGCGCTTCCAAGGCGGCGGCACCGTCCGCTCGAATCCCATGAGCTACACCAGCGAGGGCCAACAGTACATTGCTATGACGCTAGGCAACTCACTCTATGTTTTCCATCTGAAATAGCCGGTCCGCGCGCAGGAATGAGACAATGAAGAGGCCGCCACGTCGTTCGGTGTCTCAGGAGGTCCTTCGATGGAGATTCGTTTGAACGTGAACGGCAAAGCCGTTGCGGTGGATGTTCCGCCCAACATGCCGCTGCTCTGGGTGCTGCGCGATGAACTCGACCAGTGCGGAACCAAGTTCGGCTGCGGCGCGGCGCAATGCGGCGCCTGCACTGTCCACCAGGATGGCGCTCCCATTCGCTCCTGTGTCACGCCCATCTCTTCCGTCGCCGGCAAGAAGGTCACCACCATCGAAGGTCTCTCCCCCACGGGTAGCCATCCCCTTCAGTTGGCGTGGCAGGAATTCGACGTGCCGCAGTGTGGTTACTGCCAGGCCGGGCAGATCATGACTGCGGCCGCGCTGCTGGCCAAGAATCCGAACCCCTCCGATGCCGACATCGATAGCGCGCTGGACGGCAATCTCTGCCGTTGCGGCACCTATCTGCGCATTCGCCAGGCTGTGCATCGCGCCGCCGAACTGATGCGGACCCAAAGTTCGAATCCGCTCCGAACCACGGCGGGCAAATAGGAGGGAATGACGATGAAATCCATGAAGCGCCGTTTCTTCCTTCGCGTCTCGGCCGTCGCTGGCGGTGCCTTACTGATCGGTGGTGGCGAAGAGGCCGCCGCTCAACCTACGCGGGGCAGCCGTCAACCGGGGCCGCCGATCCTGCCCAGCGCCTTCGTTCAAATTGACTCCAGCGGCATCATCACCCTCACCGCTAAGAACCCCGAAATGGGGCAGGGAATCAAGACCGCTCTCCCCATGATCCTGGCCGACGAACTCGACGCCGATTGGAAGCTCGTCAAGGTGGTTCAAGCCGACTTGAATGAGGCCAAATACGGCTCGCAGTCAGCGGGCGGCAGCCGCTCTACCCCCAACAACTGGGACTTGCTGCGCCGCGTCGGCGCCTCCGCCCGGCTCATGCTGGTGCAGGCTGCGGCCCAAACCTGGAACGTACCCGCGACGGAATGCACCACCGACCTCGGCCGCGTTTACCACCGCGCCAGTGGGAAGAGCCTCGGTTACGGCGAACTTGCCGCGAAGGCCGCTGCCTTGCCCGTGCCGGATCCCAACCAGGTGAAGCCGAAGGACCCGAAGGACTACAAGCTCATCGGCAAGTCCCTCCCCACCGTTGACCTGCCCGCCATGGTCACCGGCAAGCCGATTTACAGCATCGACTTCAAGCTGCCCGGCATGCTCTACGCCGTCTACGAGAAGTGCCCCGTCTTCAATGGCAAAGCGGTCAGCGCGAATCTCGACGAAATCAAGGCCTTACCCGGCATCAAGCATGCCTTCATCGTTGAAGGCAACGGCGATGTCGCCAGCCTGGCCAGCGGCGTGGCGATCGTCGCCACCAAATGGTGGTACGCCAACAACGCCCGCAAGAGCCTGAAAGTCGTCTGGAACGAAGGGCCCAACGCCGCTCACAGCAGCGTCGTCTACGCGCAAAAGGCGCAGGAACTCTTCGCCCAGAAGCCGGCGTTCGCGATCCGCAAGGATGGCGATGTGGAGGCCGCGCTAGCCTCCGCCGCGAAGGTGGTCGACGTCAAGTACACCTTCCCCTTCATCTCCCACGCTCAGCTTGAACCCGGCAATTGCGCCGCCAAGTTTGAGAACGGCAAGCTCGAAATCTGGGCGCCCAGCCAGACTCCCGGCCGCGGCTTGCAAATGGCCTCACAAGCCTTGGGCCTACCCGCCGCCGACATCGTCATCCATCAGATGCGCACCGGCGGAGGCTTTGGCCGGCGCCTGGCCAACGACTATCTCGTGGAAGCCGCCTGGATCGCCAAACAGCTCCCCGGCATTCCCGTGAAGCTCCTTTGGACCCGCGAAGACGACATGCGGCATGACTTCTACCGGCCGGGCGGCTTCCAACATCTGCGCGGCGGCGTCGATGCGGCGGGCAAGTTGGTTGCCTGGCACGACCACTTTGTCAGCTTCGGAGAAGGCGAGAAATTCGTCTCCTCTTCGAACATTCCGCCAGCCGAGTTCCCGGCGCAGTTCGTGCCGAACCTGGGCATTGAAGCGACGTTGATTCCCACGGGCATTCCGACTGGCCCCTTGCGCGCTCCTCGTAGTAACTCGCTCGCCTGGGTAATCCACTCGTTTATCGACGAGTTAGCCCATGCGGCCGGCAAGGATCCGGTTCGGTTCCGCTTAGACTTACTCGGTGAGCCCCGCGTGGTCGGCAAAGGCATGGAGGCTTACGACGCCGGCCGGATGCGCGCCTGCCTCGAACTGGTGGCAGAGAAAAGCGGCTGGGGGAAACGTACCTTGCCGAAAGGGCATGGTCTCGGAGTGGGTTTCCATTACAGCCATTCCGGTTACTTCGCCGAAGTGGCGGAAGTCAGCGTGGATGATCAGAAGCGCGTCAAAGTCCATAAGGTATGGGCGGTTGGTGACGTTGGCAGCCAGATCATCCACCCCAGCAGCGGCATCAACCAGGTGCAGGGTGCGGTGATCGACGGGTTAAGCGAGATGATGGCTCAGGAGATCACCATCGACAAAGGGCGCACCATGCAGAGTAACTATCATCAGCATCAGGCGTTGCGCATGAAGCAGGCTCCTCCCGAAATTGAGGTGCACTTCATCAAGAGCAATCACCCGCCCACGGGCTTGGGCGAGCCGCCTTTGCCGCCTCTTTTGCCGGCGGTCGCTAACGCGATCTTCGCGGCGTGTGGAAAACGGGTTCGTACTTTGCCGATGGCGAAAGAGGGCTTCCGTTGGGCATAGGCCCGGTGGAAGTTACTCCTTCTTTTTCGGGGCGTTGAAGGAACGTTCCACCATGTCGTGCACATCGGTGGACACTGCATGGTCGCGCCATAGCCAGCGCATCATCTCCGGCAGCACCGTCTGCAGCATCTTCTGCCCATGCCGCTGAATGCCCCAGGAGTAATTCAGGTCGTAGCCTTTCTCGGTCAGCGCCTGCTGTAAGCGCACGTTCTGATAGAACCAGTCACGCGTCTGGTCGTAGGTGCCATCGGCGCGCAAGGCTCGATTGTCGTTGCGGCCGTCCACCAGAAAGATGCGGAGTGGCTTCTTCTCGCTCTTGCGCACGATCTCGGGGTAGACATGTCCGCCGCGAATGTTCGTGAAGCTACCGACGTTGCTCAGCACCTTGCGAAAGTGATTCGGACGCTCCCAGGCGACCGTGAAGGCCGCGATCGCACCCGAACTGGAGCCGCCGATGCCATTGCGTTCCGGATCCTTGGAGATGTTGTAGTCCTTGTAGAGCGCCGGTAGCAATTCGTCGACGATCACGCGGGCGTACTTGTCGTCCAGCGTGTTGTACTCGGTGGGTCGATTGGTGTCGCGGTCGCCCCAGTTCTGCGGGGTCGGTTCCGGCTGATCCGGACGCCGGCCCGGATTAATGAAGACGCCGATCATTACCGGAATTTCCCGGCGATAGATCAAATTGTCCATCACCACCTGGGCGCGCATGTCGCCCTGCGGAGACATGAAAGCCTGGCCGTCGTTGAAGATCATCAGGCTGGCCGGTACCGCCGGATCGTACTGCGCGGGAACGTAAACCCAGTAAGTGTGTTGCGTGCCCAGGTAAGCTTCGCTCGGAAGAGTAAATGGACCCCTCACTTCTCCCACCGGAACGCCTTCCTGCGGAATCGCGTCGGAGGCTAACTTGTAATGAATGTCGGTATTCGGCACCGGCGCCATTGCGGGGCGTTGGCCCGCCTTGCGCTCTGATGCGGCGGGCGGCTGCCCAAATGTGGCGGTCGCGAGCAAGAGCAGCATCGCCGGGATATGTGGTTTCATAGCTACGGTCGCCAACATATCACGCGGACAAATCCCGCGTCTATTCCAGCCAGCGTCGCATTTCGGCCCGCGGTACCAGGCCTGCCTGCTGAAACACGGTTTTACCGCTGCGGAAAACCATGAAGTTCGGAATCGACTGGATGCGGAAGCGGGCCGCCAGCGCCGGCTGAGCTTCGGTATCCACCTTCAACACCAACGCCCGGCCCTCCATCTCCTGGGCCAACTGCTGCACTTCCGGAGCCGCCATGCGGCACGGTCCGCACCACGATGCCCAAAAGTCCACCAGCACCGGAACCTTCGCCCCGGCGACGATCTCGTCAAAGCCCGCGGCGTCCACCTCGAGCGGTTCATGGACCGGCCGCAATGCCGCCTTGCAAACGCCGCAACGACCGGTGTCGGCCAGATGATTGGCCGGCACTCTGTTCTTGGCCCCGCACGCGGAGCAGGGGCTGACGACTGAGTAAGCCATCTCGCTACTCCTTGGCGGCGTCGCTCATCATTTGCACAATCACCGCTTCCACTTCCTTGGCCACCGTCTCAATCTCGGGGCGGCCGAACCCTTTCATCATTTCGGTGGGCAGCAGGGTGGCCAGCGTGTAGCCTTCCGGGGACCCGTAGACGGAGATCCGGCACGGCAGCGCCGTCGAAATCGCGCCATCCGTTTCCAGCACCTTCTTGGCCTGAACCGGGTTACACACCTCGTAAACCTTACACTGCAGGTCTAAGCTGACACCCTTCTTGCTCAGGGTGTCCTGTAAGTCGTGCACCGTAATCACCCCGAACTGGTGTCGTGCCGCGGAGTCGCGTAGAGCGCTGTCAATCTCTTCGAGTGATCGCTTCGTAGTTACCTGATGGAGCATGAAGACTTATTCCTTTGTGGTCGTTGACGATGGGGGTGTTTTATGTCGAGACTCGACATCGCAGGTGCCGCCCATTCAAGTAGGCACCCCAAAGCGCGGGAGGATCCAGCGCATCAGAACGATGTAACCTGCGATAAAGATGACAATGCGGAACCAATCGGGCATGTAATTCTCCTGACTTTCTGGCTTACCTAGCGGGGTAAAGCCGGCGGCTTGATGTATTCCGTCGGAATCTCACCGGTGAGCGTCTTCAACCAGGCGACGATTCTTCCCACCTGATCGTCTCCGAGCGGCGTACCTAACTGATGCTGACCCATCAGGCGAACTGCTTCCTCCAGCGTAGCGACTTTTCCGTCGTGGAAGTAGGGTCCGGTCTTTTCGACGTTGCGCAACGTCGGAACCTTGAACACCATCCGGTCAGCCGCGCTCTTGGTGACGTCCATGCGGCCCAGATCCGTGGCAACCGGCCAAGGCTTCTCCACGCCGAGCTTCTGGAACATCCGCCCGCCGACATAGGGGCCGTTGTGGCAGGTGGCGCATCCACCATGCATAAATTCATGGTGGCCACTCATCTCGGTCGCCGTAATGGCGTTGCGGTCGCCTTCCATGAACCGGTCCCAACGCGACGGCGTCACCAGTTTTCGCTCGAAGGCACCGATCGCCCGCGCCATGTTGTCGAATGTCACCGGCTCCGCATCCTGCGGAAATGCCTTCTCAAACAAGGGGCGGTAGCCGGGTATCGACCGCAGCTTCGCCATCACTTCCTTCTCCGACGCCATGGCCATCTCCACCGGATTCAGCACCGGTCCCTTGGCCTGCTCCTCCACGTCGACCGCCCGCCCATCCCAGAACTGGGCGATCTGGCCCGCGGCGTTGTAGACGGTAGGAGAATTGCGGCCACCCAATTGACCCTCATGGCCAGTGGAAACCCGTTTGCCGTCAACACCATAGTTCGTCAGACTGTGGCAGGAGTTGCAGGAGACCGTTCCGCTCTTCGAGAGGCGCGGCTCGTAGAACAGAATTCGGCCCAGGTCGACCTTGGCCGGCGTGATCGGATTCGTCTCCGACGTCATCGCCGCCGGCAGGGCCCCCATCATGCGACCGTGCATCGGCCCTTGTGCCGGAAGTTTCAACGTCATCATGGCCAAGAGCGCAGTTGCTGCGAGCAAAGTTTGGCGAATTGTTCTCATACTCAGGTTGATTCAGTTTTTTCGAAAAGGTGACAAGCTAACACCGCAACCGTTTCTTCAGTCGACCCGCGAAGGACTGTAAGGAGTCGACAGGGAGGCCTCTGGCGAATGATGTATCGTAAAGGGCGCTATGCGATCTTTGCTGCTTGTTATCTTGATTTCCGCCGCTGGACTCTTCGCCCAGGATGCCCTCCGCATCACGCACGGGCCGATGCTGGGGCATGTCGGGATGCGCGAGATCTCGATCTGGGCGCGTACGTCCCGGCCCGGTGAGTTTCGCGTCCGCTATGGTCTGGCCTCCGACAAACTTGACCAGATCTCAGCGCCAGCGCGCACTTCACTGGACCATGACCAAACCGGCTGGCTGAAGCTGACCGGCCTAGAGCCGAACACGCGCTACTACTATCAGCCCGTCACGGCGCGCGATGCCGGACCCGCCGGCTCCTTCCGCACGCTGCCCGACGGCGATGCCTTCCGCGACCCGGTTACCAATCCGCGCGGCCTCTTCAACTTCCGCTTTCAGTTCGGCTCCTGCGCCCAGCAGAAGATTCGTCCTGAACTTCCGGCCTATCGCACCATGATGAATAAGCTTCGTGACCAGACGTTGTTCTCCATCATGAATGGCGACTGGCTCTACGAAGAGAAGCGCGACTTTAGCGTCGAAGAATGGCGCGCGCAAAATGGTGTCGCCGCCGGCGCTGAGCCCTCCGTGGTGAAGTTTGCCCCTTCCATCACCGGCGTCTGGGAGAACTACAAATACTACCTGGAGCGCGGCGCCGCCCTGGCCGCCTGGCATCGTGAGATGCCCTCCTACTACACGCCCGACGACCATGAGATTCTGAACGATGTCTACGGCACGGCGACCGTCGGCCTCCGTGACCGACGCACCGTCTTCCGTGACATTGGCATGCAGTCCTGGTATGACTATCTGGCTGGTTCGCAACCCGTGATCGCGCCGCAAGCCATCCAGTTCGGTCAGGCGCAACTCAATGCTGGTTCGGATGTCCTGACCGATTCCGGCGCCGACTTTACGAAGCTGGATCTCGTCCAAACCAACAACCTGCACGTTCACTGGGGCGGACAACTGGCCGGAGTCGATGTCGGTCGCGGCGCCAACCTGGAAGGCGAACCGAATGCCGGTGTCTACGAGATTGTTCAGGTCCTCGACGCCAAGCGCTTGCGCATTCGTCCTGCTCCAAAAGCGACCCGCACTTCCACTTACTCCGTTGGCCGCCAAAGTTTCGCAAGTTTCCGCGTCGGCAATGTCGAGGTCTACTTACTCGACACGCGCAGCCAGCGCGACTCGCATGACGTCACCAAGCCGAACCAGCCTGGCCTTTCCATCATGGGGAGAAAACAGCGCGAGTGGTTGAAAGCAAGCATGGCCAAGAGCGACGCCGACTTCTTCTTTTTGGCCTCCTCCGTCAACTTGACGATTCCGCATGTTGGTACCCCGGGTAGTGACTTACCCGGCAACAAAGACGATGCGTGGACGGCCTTCGGAGCCGAACGCGAGGAGATGATTCAATTTTGGGATTCTCTGGGGAAACCAGTGATGGTGATGACCGGGGACTTACATAATAGCTGGGCGGTGAAAGTAACTGACCGCGTGTGGGAATTCGCGTCCGGCCCGCTCAACTCGCAGAATCACCCCGCCAAAAGCGAAGGGGCGCGTCCGGCAAATGGTCCGTTCGACTCGCGCGGCCGGAATGTCGACATTCGCTGGTCCACTTACATTCGCGACGACGTCCCAGCCACCTTACGAAAGATGCCATACTACGCCGTCGCGCAAATCAATAACGTCTTCAATAACCCGACGGAGGCAGGGAAGCCACGCTGGGTGGCCTATCCCCGCCCGCACGTCGTCATTCAGTACTACGACGGACTCACCGGTGAGTTAGTCTACGCCGAGAGCGTCCAGGGCAAGAGCCGTTAGCTCTTACTTGGGCGCGAAGCAGTAAAAGCGTCCGAAGCCGCCGGTGGCGACCAGGTTCGCCTGGCTGCAGCCCTTGGAGGGGTGGGCTGAATTCCACGACGTGGGATTCTTGCCGCCGCCCTGCCGATCGTGGTGGCCGACGAGGGCGCTGCCTTCGCCGTGGCTGGTCCAGTTCTTGCAGGTGGTGTCGTCAGTGCCGGGGGCCAGGGTGCCGTCCATCTGGGCGCCGGTGAGAATGTCGTGCTGGTTCGGCGTGTCGCCGCGGCCGTTCAGCACTTCGCCTTTCTCAGAAAGCGAACCCTGCTTGCCGAGCTTGCTGTTCTCCGAATGCAGGTCAGCGATGTCGTTGGCGACCAGGACGCCCTTCGCGTTATACCAGGGTCCTTTGCCGATGCGGTCCTTGGCGTTGATGGCCTTCTGCTTGCCGTCAGCGGCAACGCTCAGGTAGGCCTTCCAGTTCTTCTTCTTCGAGCCCGCCGCCTTGGCCAGCATCTGGCAATGGGCGTCCGCGCCCTTCAATCCGCCCAGGTCCGCCCCGTTCCCGGAGCCGACGCTGGTGATGAAGAAGCTCATCTTGGGGTCAGCAGTCTGTGAAAAAGCCGGAACCGCCAAGGCCAGAATGCCAACGGTCATTATTTTCAGGTACATCTTCGTTTGTTCTCCTTAACGAAATCCGAAGCCGCTATCGTAGCGCAAAACCATAGTAAACTGGAGTTTCGGGCGTTTAGCTCAGTGGTTAGAGCATCTCGTTTACACCGAGAGGGTCCGGGGTTCGAAACCCTGAACGCCCACCATTTCCTCCTTCCTGCTTCAGTGATCGCTGGGCCGTAACGAATCCCAAGCCGCACCGGACGACCCCACCCCGCCCGCTTGATACGATTGGTCCTGCCGTGATTCGAACTCTTCTCTTCCTCCTCCTCGTCACTCTCTGCGGATGCAAACGCGTGGTCTTGGAGCCCGTGCCCGCCTGGGCCTACCCCACCAACCCCCCGCCGCCCACTAACCCGCAGTCACAGGCGGGTCAAGCCGCTCCGGTCCCCCAGGGACCGTTCCATCTGGAGTCAAGCAAGCTCGCCTTCACCCGGCCGGAACTCTCCAATCTCTTCAGCGCGCCGGATTGGCGTCCTGAGGATCATCCGGCGATGCCCGAGGTAGTCGCGCGCGGCCGCCGCCCCGATGTCGCCGCCTGCGGCTATTGCCATCTGCCGACCGGCAATGGACGTCCCGAAAACGCACGTCTCGCCGG
>JALHNI010000142.1 GCA_022843605.1 Bryobacter sp. | reverse complement strand
CCGGCGAGACGTGCGTTTTCGGGACGTCCATTGCCGGTCGGCAGATGGCAATAGCCGCAGGCGGCGACATCGGGGCGGCGGCCGCGCGCGACTACCTCGGGCATCGCCGGATGATCCTCGGGACGCCAATCCGGCGCGCTGAAGAGATTGGAGAGTTCCGGCCGGGTGAAGGCGAGCTTGCTTGACTCCAGATGGAACGGTCCCTGGGGGACCGGAGCGGCTTGGCCGGGCTGAGGAGGGGGGTTGGTGGGGTAGGCCCAGGCGGGCACGGGCTCCAAGACCACGCGTTTGCATCCGCAGAGGGTGACGAGGAGGAGGAAGAGAAGAGTTCGAATCACGGCTGGACCAATCGTATCAAGCGAGCGGGGTGGGATCGTCCGGTGGGCTGGGCTTCGGAACGACCCGGCGATTGCTGAAGCAGGAAGGAAGGAAATGGTGGGCGTTCAGGGTTTCGAACCCCTGTTCTCAGTTAGAACTTCAACTTCACGGCTGCCTCAAACACTCGAGGATCGAACGCTCCCGTGATCGAGCCAAACCCCGGGGTTCCTAGAACACCGTTCGGCTGGCGGAATTGAGGCGTGTTGAGGGCGTTGAACGCCTCCAGTCGAAAATCAAGTTTGATTCGTTCTGTCAGCGCAAAGACGCGGCCCGCCATCAGATCAAGGTTCACCAAATCGGGGCCGCGTACCGGATTTCGCGAACTATTGCCGATCGTGAACTGCGGGGCCAAGGCAAAGGCCTCCGTCCGGAAAAACCTCCCGGTACTCCGCTCGTCCGCGGGCAACGCGGGATTGGCAACACGGTTGGGCCGCTGGATTCCGAATCCAGCGAAGGCGTTGAAGTTGGGCTGTTGGGTGACGGCCAACGGAATGCCCGACTGGGCGCGGAACAAACCGGAGAAATGCCAGTCGCTCGTCAAGAGCGAGGTCACGCGGGAGAAACCGCTCTGGCGTCTCCGGATACCGACCTCAACGGCTCCGCCAAGCGAAAGGACGTGCGGCAGGTCGCCAGTCGAGCGGTCGCGTTCCAAACGCAGGTTGTAGCTGTCTGCAACCGGGAAGTTCGCACGGGGACCTGCCGTGCTTGACTCCTCAAACGTTGAAGAGGCGTCGTCAAGGAACTTGGAGAAGGTATACGACGCGATCACCGTGAGCCCCTGCTGAAGCCGACGTTCTGCTCGAAGCTGAAGCGAGTGGTAGAGCGACTGGAAGACGTTGTTGCGATAAAGGGCTACCGTAGTGAACTGCGGGAAGGGGCGGAGAAACTGTACTCTTGGCAGCGTGGTGGACCGAAGCGACGATGAGACGGGCATACTGTCAAAATATGGGTTCGGTAGTTGTTCCGTGAGTCTTGCCCCCATGGCTAACAGGTCTACCGGCAACTGATTCAGACTGGGTTCCGGTCCGCTGAGCCGGTTCGACTTGGAACCCACCCAGCCGATCTCAAGGCTGCCCTGGCTTCCAAACCGACGCTGAAGGGACACGTTCCATTGTTGGACGTAAGCCGAACCCGCGCTGCGGTCCACTCCGAAGACGCCTTGGCCCAATCCTGCGTTTGCATCGGGGGCCATCCAGCGAATTGCGGGCGCCTGAGCCAGCGCGAACGCCGGACTCAGTCCGTCCAACGAAGCAACAGTGCTGGTCTGGAGAAACGGAAACTGCGGAATCGAAAAGGGGGTGACCCCGGCCTGTTCCAACCACACCAATCCGAATCCGGCACGGGCTACGGTGGCCTTGCCAAGACGGTAGGCGATACCGGCCCGTGGCCCCAGGTTCGTCTTCCTCAGGTCGCGGACACCGCGCGGGAATCCATCCTGACCAAGAAAGCGTAATTGTTGGGCGTTCAGATCAAACACGGCTCCGCGATCGCCGGCATCGGTTGAAGGAATGTTCAGCGTGTACCGAAGGCCCGTGTTCAGGCTGAGGCGCGGGGTAACAGTCCAGTCATGTTGGGCAAACAACTCCACAGCAGCCGCGTGTGGTTGAAAGTGATCGGTCTGAAGATCGACAGACCGGGACTCCACTTGGCCCAGGAGAAACGAGGCCAGGGCATTTCCCGATGTGGAATCGCCCGGCAGTCCAGTGAACTGCGATGTGAACTGGTACGCACCGGTAGGTTGCGGGGGCTGATAGAGGTTCATGCGCTGCGATCGAACATCAACGCCAAGCGCGAGTCGTCGACCCGATTGCAGACGTGTAAAAGTCTCCACAACCTGGGTTAAAGAGGTGGCCTGCTTGACGTTCGCAGCACGCGTCGGGCCAAGTTGTTGGAATCCCTGAATCAGGTAGCTGGGCATCGTGTCACGAAACGGTCCAATACCCGCCTGCTCTGTGGCTGAACCGCGCAACGCAGTTCGCTGCAAGTCGCGGCCACTGTAGCCCACACGGACTTCGTTGATCGAGTTCGGCGACAGGGTCCAAGAGTGGCTCACGACAATGCCGGAGGAAAACAGGTTCGTTTCGCCTATCGCGCCGTCAGAAACGCTCCCGCCTGCGGCGCCCAGAGGATACACGGGCAGCATGTCATCACGGACCAGGCTAAGGCGACCGAAAATACGTTGCCCGCTCGTGATCTGGTGATCGATTCGGATGTCGCCCTGATTCTGAATCTGCGATTCAGTCGCAGTCAACCGGTAGTTGTTCGCGGTTCCATTCAGATTCGCCGTGGGATACGTTGCCACTAGCGCCTTTGCGGCGGAATCCCAGCGAGTAGCGGGGATCGTGGACCCTGGAAACAAATCTCGCACCGTCCGTCCGCCTTCCGAGCGTGCGGTGGCGGGATCGTAGATCGCCACCGGCCGGCCGCTCACAGCTTCCGTAAACACGCCTTGGCGTTGGAAGGCGGTGGGTACGGTGCTGATGCGCACGCGCCCAAGGCCCCATCGGCTGCCTTGATAGTCGGTGAAGAAGTATGTCCTATTCTTGCGAATCGGCCCGCCAAGAGTGTAGCCGAACTGGTTTCGTCGATAGCGAGGAACTTCCGTGCCGGCGGCAAAGTAGTTGCGGGCGTTCAGCATGTCATGCCGGAAGAACTCAAAAAGCGATCCGTGCAAGGAATTCGTACCGGACTTCATGTTCACCTGGATCACTCCCCCGTTCGACTTGCCGTACTCCGCGGAGAAGCTATTCGTCTTCACCGTCAGCTCTTCGATTGCGTCAACGACCGGGAAGTAAGCCACCTGCACAGGATCGGGCTGCATGACGGATGCACCGTCATATTGGTATTCATTCACGCGCGGCCTTCCGCCATTTATGCGGGGCAGCGTGGAACCGGGTGCTAGACTGACTCCGGGTGTCAGCGCCAGCAACGGAACAAAGTTGCGCCCATCCAGCGGGAGGCGCTCAGCCATCGACCCAGACAGCCCGTGGGTCACGGTGCCGGAATCTGCCTTCAGCACCGCAGCGGTCGCCGTCGTCTCCAGGTTGTGGCGAACCGAAGCGACTATGAGTTCGACATCCAGAGGTACTCTCTCTTCCACTTGAATCTTGTCTCTCACGACGGGCTCGAAACCGGCCTTCATCACCGTGACGCGATACTCGCCCATCGGAAGCCACAAGAGGTGGTAGCGACCGTTCGCCGCCGACCGAAGCTCGAAGCGCGCCTTGCTTCCTTTTTCCAGCGCAACGATGTGCGCCTGCGGAACCGGAAGTTGAGCGGCGTCCCTCACATATCCGAAGATCTCGACACGGCCCGCGCCAAGGCACGTTCCAGCAATCCCGATTCCTATGAGAACGAGGCTTGCGCTTGGGTACAACATGAAAACACCTCTAGGCGAAAACTGATACCCGGCAGACTAGCGCCAAGTCGGCGAACGAATCTCTACCTGCTTGGCCCCAAACGGCTGCAGCTTACGCATCGCTTTCGTCGCGACGTTCGAGATCGCCAACTCGCTCTTGCCGCTCGCGTTGGAGATATAGGCGATCTCTTTACCGTCGGGCGACCACACCGGGCTGGTCTTTGCACCAGCACCCGAGGTGATCTGGACCGGCGCGGTCTTGCCATCGGCATCCGCAGCCCAGATCTCGACGCTGCCGGAACGATCCGAGGAGAAGGCGATTTGCTTGCCGTCGGGCGACCAGGCGGGGCGGGTGTCTTGCGCACTGCCGTGGAAGAGCTGGCGCGGCTTGCCGCTTTGTAAGGAGACGATCCAGAGTTGCTGGGTCATGGTGGCGCCGAAGCCAGGGATCATCGTGGCGAGCGTTGACATGTAGGCAAGTTGCGAGCCGTCGGGCGAGACTGCCGGGTAGTCCTGGGAGCCCGTTTGGCTAACGAGCAAACTATACTTGCCGTCCTCCAGGGAGTGCTGGTAAATATCGCCATCTTCGCGAGGCGGGTTGAAAGTGTAGATGGTATAGACCAGACCCTTCGCACCCGGCATCCAGGAGGGATAGCCGTAATGACCGTTGACGAACTTGGCGGCTACCTTGCGGGTGGCCTTCGCGGGGAAGTTCATCAGCCACAGCGCACCATCGCTGGTGACGTAGGCCAACTGGTTGCCGTCGGGTGAGAGTGCCGGCGCCCGCTCATCGATTGGACTCTTCGTCAGTTGCTGTGGCGCGCGGCCCGCGCGGTAGAGGTAGAGGTCCCAGTCGCCATTGACGTTGGCGCCGAAGACCATGGTGCCGTTGAAAGTATCTTGCGCTTGGCACAGGGCGCTCACCAATGCGGCAATGAGAATGAGCTTCACTCGAGGCCTCCGTCGTACCATTTGTCGATTGCGGCGGTCAGTTGCGGCAGGCAGCGCGCGGAGAGCGACTTCCCGCAGTGGTTCGCCGCCAGATTGCGGACGGTTTCGGCGAGCCGGCCCGCTTCGGGGTCAGAGGCGAGCATCCAAGGCGAGACTTCGGTGAAGTTGGTCATGCGAGCCAGCCGCTCGAGTTTGGCGAGACGATCATCCTTGTTCAGCTTGCGAGTCTCCAGCACATATTGGGTGGCCGACTTCAGTCCGTGGCGGCGCACTTCGGCTTCCGGCACGTCGAAGGGCTTACCGAAGCGAAGTTTCTCGAACGGTTCGATGAAGTGAAACCGCGCGGTGGGCTCGACGAACTTTTGGGTCACCCAGAGGGCGAGGATACGGTCAGGTTCGGGCACGCTCCAGGTGGTGTAGAGGCCGGCCCCCACATAAGGCGGGGGTGAGGGCGGGATCTTTTGGGCGTAGCGGCTGCTGAAGTCCCAAGACATGCCGGCAAGGGCTGCGGGGACGCCGAGCGCCGCGGCAGCGAAGGCATACTTGGGGACGGCGGGCCAGTACTTCAGACCGAGCCACAGCACCAGGCCGAAGACGGCGTGGGAGCCGATGGTAATAGAGAGGAAGCGGGCGTCGCGCTGGTAGCCGAAGACTTCGGCGTAGGGGGTGAGCAGCATGATGCCCTCGAGCAGCAGTCCCCAGAGGACGGCCGTGATTAGGCCGGGCTTGGGGACCAGGGCGACGTACATCAGGGCGAAGCTGACGCCATTCGAGAGGTGATAGGCCCATCCGGCGAACTCACTGGCGGCGGTGGGGCGGTCCACGCCCAGCAGGGTGGTGCCGAAGTAGGAGATCGCTTTGAAAACCGGCACGCCGGACTGGACGATGGGGACGCGGACCAGGTCATAGGCGAAGGTCGCGATGAGGCCGGCCCAGATGCCCGGGATGATCAGGCTTTTCATCTGCGCGTTGGTGGCGGACAGATAGGCGATGCCCGCGATTTCGATAAGGAGGAGGGCGATCGCGAGCGTGACGAAGCTAGCGATGCCCAAAAAATACAGGAGCAACGAGGCGACTGAGAATGAAGCCAAACTGAAGAGAAGGGTCCGCGCCATCTCTATTTGACGACCTTGAACTTGCGACTGCCGATTCCGACCTGGTCGCCGAAGGTGACGACATTGACGGTGAGTACATGCTCGCCTGCCGGAAGCGAGGCGACGTCGAGCGGGTAGCGAAAGGGCAGATAGCCACGCTCCTCCTCGGAATGGAACTGCAGGTCCGTGAAGAGGATGACCTCAAGCTGCTGGTTCGAAACCACATCGCGATTTTTGGGGTCCACTTCTACGCTGACCAGAAGCTTGTCGCGAACTACCGGGATGGACGCAGCACCCGACTTGTCGAGCTCCGGGAAGGTGATCCTCAGGCGGAAGCTACGATCAATCGTCCGGTCCTTCAAAAAGTGGGGCGATACCTTGCGATTATTGGCGAACGCTGGCATGGACAGCTTGGGCCTGTTCTTGGCGTAGCGCTCCGCATACTCCCGGTAGGTGTAAGCGGCGTTCCCGTACGTGATGACGCTGTTCTCCGGCAGCGTCATATAGGAGATGATGATGGACCTCTCCTTGATCCCCAGCACATCCACAAGGTTGTCCTCGTCCCGGCCATTCCAATACTCGGTCTGCGAGCCGGAAGGCCGGGGCTCCCAATCGACCACCGTCTTTAGCAGTGCGCTCCCTGGAATCCCAGCGCGCAACAGCACTCTCGACGGTTGCGAGAGGTCGTAGGCAATCGTGCCGGATTCGCGCGAAATGTTGCCGCGTCGGATGTCTCCGAACTCGCCGCCGGTGGTGGTCGCCGGCTCATAGACCGCCTTCGCTCCGGTGTTGTCGGTGGCCTCAATGATGAACGTGTACGCCTCATTGGGCACGACTCGACCAGCTGAATCCTTGCCATTCCACGTGTGAGTTGCCTTGCCCGACTTTTGAATACGAGTCGATACCGCAACGCTCACCTCCTGGCGATCCGGCGAGAGAACTCGGATTGTTACCTTCGCATCCCTGGACAGCACATAACTCAGTGAGACTTTCTCAGACCTCGCGGGATTGAAAGATCCCGCCCCTGCTGATACGGCTGAAATCTTGACCCCGTCAGGATTGACGCCAGCCCTTCGAATTGGCCCAGACTTGATAGCCGACTCCTGAGCCATTATCGGAGACAATATGAAGCTAATCAACAGACACCTTCGGGCAGTGGTCACCGCCGCAAGCCACGTCGCCCAACGCAACCCATTGACCCAAGCAGCAACCAACGTCCCCCAATGAAGCCTCATAGTGTCGCCTGTTGCCACCCCCTTAATGAACAACACGGAATAGCCGATCCGGATCATCGTTTACTCGCCGTCGGGTATTCCTATTTCCGATCGGACATCCCTCTGAAGCGTCGCCTTCCTCGTTGTCCCCGTGAAACCTAAATCGATCACGACCGTGAGTATTCGTTCCAGGGCGCGGGTCAAGGTTCATAGTATAAGGTCCGGTATTGGGATTATTGTATGGCTCCCCTAAATCGTAGTCGCCATCGGGTATGGGCCCGATGAATGGGACGTTTTCCATATCGGGATTGTTGCGCCCGTCTCCGGTTCCGGCATAGCCTGTGCCAAGAGGTGTGCGCACGCCCGTGGCTGGATCAACGTGAGTATATTGACCTGTCGTTGAGTTGTACTCGGTGTATAGGCCGAGAGGGTCAATGAAACGCCCAGGGTTATTTCGAGCGTAGGAATAGAAGTTCCTTCCCCCTCGAAACCGTATCGGGTCTTCACTAAGGAATCGCCCTATTGCCGGATCGTAGTAACGAGCACGATAGTAGAGCAGGCCAGATTCGGGATCGACCTCTCGGCCGGTGAAGCCGTACGGCGACTGCGAAGATCCAGTGCTGCCTATCTCTACGCCGAAACTATCAAGTTGGATGGAATGCAAAACGCTAGCAGCGGAGAACACCCTCAGAACAGTGCCAAGATGGTCCTTTTGAGCGAACGCGCTGATGCCGCCCCGTCGAATGCTAAGTAACTCATCAATATTTTCTCCATTCGTATAGGCCGCCACGAGTGCGCCGACGCCCGAATACTCAGTCGCTATCGCCAACCCATCGTAAATATACTGAGATGTCGATGTGCCAGCAACAAGCTTGGAGATCCGTCGTCCGAAGCCGTCGTAGCGATACGAATAGACGGTACCAGTACCCGCCTGCACACTCGTCAAACGATTTTCAGAGTCATACGAATAAGTGGTCACATTCCCGCCTGCTCGCAAAGTCTTGCGGATCATGTTGCCGTTGTTGTCATAAGCGTAGTCGAATGCCGTATCGGCGTTAAGTCGATTCGCAGCGTCGTGTGCATATGTTGCAGAACGGTGCGACGAGAGTCGGTTCCCCATACTGTCATAAGCATAGGCCTCCGCAACTTGGCCACCTGGATGGGTTGCAGCCGTGAGACGGTATAATGAATCATACTGATAAACGTGATTTCCCGAGTTGTCACTCTTCGATAGGATGTTGCCGACCGCGTCGTGAGTGTAGGCAAAGGCTATGTTGCCCGCACTGGCCTGATCTGTTAAGGCCGTCAGGCGGCTGACCGCGTTGTAGGTATAGCCCACCGAACGGCCCAGCGGCCCAGTCATTGCGCTTCGCCTGGAGAGCCCGTCGTGACTGAACGAGAATACCTGCGATGCAGGGTCTTGGATGGAAGTCAGCCTGGAGGCGACATCATGACTATAAGTCGTCAAGCCGCCGACAGGATCAGTCATCGTTTTCCGTTGACTGTTGGCGTCGTAGGTGTACGTGATCGTCGTAGTCGGTTGATACGTTGAGGCGGAGGTTTTCGCTTGGACCACCCGATTCAAGGCATCATAGACATACGTCAGCGTCGTGCTGTTGTTGCGTAGCGTCAAGAGGTTGCCCGCGCCGTCGTAGGTGCCAGTGAGGGGGTCATTTCCTCCGTTTCGGTTCGTCATCCGGCTCATCGCGTCGTAAACGTAGGTCGTAGTCACACCATTGGGATCTGTACGGGAGACAAGATTGTCCTTTTTGTCGTAGGCGTATGTCGTAATTCTCCCAATCGGGTTAGTCACGCGCTGAATCCGATTCAGCGTGTCGTGTTGGTAAACGGTAACGCCACCATTCGGCATAGTTGCCGAGGTCAAATTATTGCTCGCATCGAATTGAAAGGTGGTGACTCCGCCGATAGGATCAGTGGATTTTGTGACATGACGATTAAGGTCGAACGTTGACTGCGACGTTTTGCCGTTTGCGTCGGTGACGCTTGTGACATTGCCGATGATATCGTATGTGGCTGAAGACGTCTGGTTCAGCGCATTTGTTCGGGTTAAGACGTTTCCGTAAGAGTCGTAGGTCGTCGTCGTGGCGTTCCCGAGTGGATCAATGGTCTTCGTGATTTGCCCGGCACTGTCGTATTCATACTGAGTCGCATTTCCGAGTGGATCGGCGACCTTGATCAGGTTCCCTTTGACATCGTAGGTGAACGTTGTCGTATTGCCCAGTCGATCTGTCGTCGTCAGCGGGAAGTTGAAAGTTGGATGATAGGTCGTGGTGACGGAATTGTTTAACGCATCTTTGACTACAAGCGGGTTGCCGGAAGGGTCGTACGTTGTCTGGGTTACGTTGCCGTTCTGATCCGTAAACTGACTGGGGTTGAAGCGCGCATCGTAGGCACGCGTCATGAATCCGCCAACGGGATAGGTAGTTCGCGTGATGGACCCGGTCGCATTGTAGGTATGTACCCAGCGGTTGCCGCTAGAATCGGTCTCGGTCGTTTGCGACGCGGCAGAGTTGTACGCAACCGTCCACGTCTCGCCGCGCTCGGTGTATGTCGCAAGTGTGCCGTTGGTGTTGTAGGTAGCCCTCAGGAGCACGTTGCCCTTTGGATCGGCCAACTGACTGAGTTGACGGTTACTGGCATACTGCATCGTGGTGGAATTGGTCAGCGGGTCCTTAATGCCAGTCAAAAGGCCATTGGCGTCGTAAGTAAATTCGAATTGCCGATTTGCCGGGTCAGACAAGGACGCCACTTTTCCAGACGCCCCCTTCACGAAGGTCACCTTTCGACCGGAAGCATCGGTGGCGGACGTCAGGAAGCCAGTCTGGTCGTACTGGAAAGTCATCGTGTTGCCGTTCCGGTCGACAATCGAGGCGAGCAAGCCATTTGAGCTATAGTTTCTCAGCGTTCCGTACTTTTCGCGCAATACGAAGGTGCCATCGGGATTCTCGGTAAGACGGTCATTGCCATAACCGGCGTTGGTATACGATCCGTCCGGATTGCGGACGTACCGGCTTCGTCGGCCATCTGGGCCGGCGCACATTGAGGTGATCTGCGCGCCATCGGTCATTTTGATCACGCGCTGATCCATGGACGAACTCCAGCCCTGCCCGAACGGCCCAATGCGTCCGTCAAAGCTGTGATAGTTCAAGGCGACTGTCAGGGCAGGGCCCCGTCCAACGATGGACAGAATCGGGAAGGTCTGAAAAAAGTTGCCCGTGGCGACGTCAACAGGGGAACCGCTTTGGTTGCACCCGGGAGGTGGCGGATTGTTGTTCCTTCTGCCGTCGTCTCCTTCCATGCTCTGATGGCCGGTGTCCCAGGGAGGAAAATCGAAAGCGATGGACGGCAGTGCTGCGAGGGCCGCCAAAGTGGAAAGCAGAAGTACTCGGCGATGGAGGCTCATTGGTTGGTCCCTCGGTTTGCTGGCGCAAGGCGCGACTCAATACGATCCGAGAGTGCCCGGATTGTTGACTTCCAACGCTCAATTTCAGTCCGCTCCGCAGCGTGATCTTCCAGGTAGTTTTCGATGCTGTCCCGGTTGTCCCGCGCGAAGGCTGCAAACGCGCCGCTGGAAGTTTCAAACAGGGCATAGACCTTGTTGCGATAACCTTGGTACTCGGTCCGGAGTTTGTCAAACCGGGCCATGACTTCCTTCTTGTCCTGCGGGATCTGGTCTGCCGTCGCGAGCCTGGCCTTGAGTTCCAGTTCGCTTAACGCATACAGGCGCTTGGAGATTTCGCAGTAGGACTCCATGCTAATCCGCTGCTCGGACCGTGCAAAAGCGACATCCGCAGCGAGAAGCGGCAAGATCGCGATCAGTTTGAGAAAGAATCGTCGCATAGGGGATCTCCTGGATCTGTCCCGCATACCCTTAGTAGTAAACGCGAGTCAACAAATAACGAACCAGCGACTGGCTGCCTGCCGCGTCGCCCGCCCGTAGCGCAAGCCTGTAGTCACCGTCTTTCACGTAGAGCCCGTTGTCCGCTTTGCCGTCCCAATCGATCTGATTCACCCCGGCCGATACGTTGACCTGGGTGATCGTGCGAATGGGCGACGTGCTACCGACTGGGATGACCTGCAAGGTCACGTTGCCGGTTTTGTTCAGTGTGAACTGCACTTTTGACGGCGGCTTTGGGATGCTCTGGAAGTCGCCGGTATAGGGATCGAAGTAGTTTGGCGTCACGGTTACGTTGCTCAACTGCGGCGAGACCTCTAGGAAAATGCCGTTGGTCGGGAAGGTGAACGCCGTCATACCGAAAATGAACTGGGAATCGGGCGCTACCGGATGAGCCATGCGGCCAAGATTGTCCGTGCCATCCCAGACCGCAACATACGTGCCTCGTCCGTAAGGTTTCCGGTCGAAGACTAGCGCCTTCTCGAGGAAGGTACTAAAGAAGCTCCGAATGGACAGCGTGACCTCGGCGGCTTGGTTCAACACAAAGGTCCCCTCAAGAAACCTGTCATCGAAAGGCGCGAAGCGGCAAGTGAAACAGGTGCTGCTGACTCCGGTGGTGCGCAGCGTCCAGCTTGGATTGAAGAACGTATTCCCTGTCGTGTTCGTAAGGTCGATTACGCGGGGAATGCCGTTGGCCAAGTACTGCAAGATGGCATAGTAGGCTCCCTCCGGCAGTTGATTGCCCTGGTCGTCCCGGCCGTCCCAGGCGTCGGCGTAGGTGCCGGCTGCGCGATTTACATTATTCACCAGGGTGCGAACGGTCTGCCCGGCCTTGTTCTTGAGGAAGATCGTGACCGGAGCAGCGCCGCCCAGGGTCGTCTGCACATTGAGGGTCGCGGGCGGACGCAAGGTGTCGGTGGAGAGCGTGAGCGACGCGGCGATGTTGATGGTGATATCGACGGTATCGGTCCCCGTCTTGCCCTCGTTATCGGTGACCCGGAACGCGGCAGTGAAGACGCCGGGCGAGGTGTAGGAGAAGCTGGTGGAAGCCGTCGTGGTGGAAGAGTATTCGTAGGTGCCGTCGCCGTTGAAGTCCCATTCGTACTTGGCGATGCTGCCGCCGGGGTCAACGCCGGTGCCATTGAAGTTCACCGTGGAGGGCGCGGTGCGGGTTTGCGGCGCGTTCGGCGCGGTGATGGTGGCGGTGGGTGAGCCTTCAGGCCCCGGCCGGACAGCGGTGGCGGTGGCGGCGGCCGTTGCGGTCAAACCAGCGGTGTCGGTGACGCGAAAGACGGCGTTGAAGGTGCCGGCGCTGGTGTAGGTGAAGGTAGTGGTGCCAGTGGTGGTCGAGGTGAAATCGAAGATCCCGTCGCCCTGGAAGTCCCACTCATACTTATTGACGGGATTGCTTCCGGCGGTGCCGGTACCAGTGAAGGTCACGGCCAGGGGGATCGAGCCATTTGAGGGATTCACGCTCGCGGTCGCGGCGGGCGGGTTGCCGCCGACGTTGATGGTGACGGTAGCCGAGGTGGTCTGGAGCTTGTCATTCTGGATCTCCAGCCGGGCGTTCCGGATGCCGGGCGTGGTGAAGGTGCGGGAAAAGTCCCGAGCGCCCACTTCACTCGTATCGTAGACTCCGTCACCGTCGAAGTCCCAGCGATAGCGAAGGATCGACCCGCCGGTATACTCGCCGCGGGTCCGGTAGGTCACCGTAAGCGGGATATTGCCGGACCGCGGCGTCGCCTCCGGCAGGGCGCGAAAAACATCGACAGAAACCGTCGTGATCGGAGACCGCACGCGCTGCAGTACGCCTAAAAATGCCGCCGTACATTGGAGCAGGATCTGCCCCTGCACGGTTTCGTTGGCGGTGAACCGGTAAGTAAAGATGCCGTCCCCTGCAACTGAATCGCCATTAAGCCCGTTGTCCAGCATAGTGCCGAGCATGGCAATCGTCTGACCCGCTGGATTCAAACGCAGCAGATTAACACCATTGGCGACAAGCGCGGGGTCGCCCAACTGCCGAGTGACCGAACAGGATACCGTCAAGGGTGTAGATTGACCAGCGTTGACCGAAGTCGGAGAAGCGATCGGCGTGCCGACGGAAGGCGCGGCCACAACCGCGACCGAAACTCCTAGAAAGAGGGCCGCTAGTCGTTTAAGCATCAGAGATACCTCCCTAAACATCGCGGCTACCGGATCTGCCTGTTTCGAAGTCGTCTCATCGCCAAGGCCGCAATCCCCCCGGTCACCAAAAACAGTGTTGAAGGCTCCGGAACCTCGGATGACGTCGACGTAACGTCAAAGTTCAGGTCATCCAGAACGAACGATCCGCCAGCGGCATTGCCCGTGATCGTCACACGCGAGATTGCTCCAATGCCACTTAATCCTAGCTGTTCATTCGGCGAGCATCCGGCCGTTCCGCTGAGAAACAGATTACTTGAGCATCCAGCCAGCGACGTAACCGAACCTAATGACGTGCTCGACGCGTCATAGGCCTGCATCGTTACCACTTCGGTGTACGTAAAGTATGCGGACACAGAGGATTGCGGAGAAGCAAACAGAATCGAGATCGCCCCACCGTTGTCGCTGATCACGTTGAAGTTCGAGCGTGGCGGAAACTCAAACTCGTTTAGGCTAATGCCGGAACCCAGGACGATGGCATTTTGAAATGTGACGCCTACGCCAGAAAACTGATTTGAAACCAAGTCCCCGTCATCTAAGGAATCAAAATTGATGGAGGCAGCCAGAGAGGGAAGGGCGATGGTGGTCAACGCGAAGAAAAACGAAAAGGCTCGGCGGCGCATAGGTAGAGTATTCCTCAGAGAAAAAAGAGTACCACAAAGCAAAGATGCGTGGGAAGCCCTTTGTCAGTAACAACGCAAGAATTTCAGGAGAACCTCCCAGTGACCTTCGGAAAAGATCCGAGCCGGTATCACTAGAACCAATGATGCTTGCTGTTTTTCGAAACACTCAGGTACCGCAGATCGAAAAGCTCCGAGAACGATGATGCGCCCAGACGAGCAACTACCGCAGAGTATGTAATGTCTCACTGCCGCACTGTAACCCTATTTTCGAATGCCTTTTTCATCTGGTTGTTTTCGCTGTCGACATTGGTGACGGTCCTGAGGCATTACTCAACGCTTCTGTCTGGATGGCGCGGGCGAGGGTGTGGCAGCGGAGGTGGGCACGTAGTATCTGGCGCCTGGAACAGCGGGGCGCAAGACCTCTGAGATCAGCCAGGTGGGCCGAGTGCTGACCCTACTAGCGGTGTCGTGTCGCCACCTACCGGGAACTTAGGAATCGTATCTTCGTCGATCGGGCGCCCGCAATCAAGCCGCAAAGATTTTCGCGCTGGGAATGTCACTCCGCGCGGCCGGTTTGCGCTGACGTACTCGTGAGGGACATTGCAAAGTGAGAGATCCACGGGTTTCCTGGCGACGGGCAGCGGTAAGCAACGTCGCATTCTCCGCGGCAGGGCTATGGCGTTCTCCCATGCGAGAAGGACTGATGGCCGTGGGCATTCCCGCCACGGTTGACGCGCAGACCCCAAAAGAAGACGTGATCGGGTTACTAATGCTCGCCGCAGAGGGGGAACACGCCCTGATGGTGCAGTATCTCTACGCCGCGGCGTCACTGGAAGGTACGGCCGCAAGAACGGTGGGGCGCATTGCGGTGGAGGAGATGGGGCATCTGATTACCATCCAGAACGTCTTGTTGGCGATTGCGGGAGAGACAACGGAAAGGATACCGGCGATCATTCACCTGGGGCGTGACCATCTGCGCCGAACGAGCGACCGCAACCCGCTGACCTTTACGCTCGAGAAGATCAGTCATCCGACGCTTGCCAAATTCGTGGTCGTCGAGCGTCCGTACGAAATTGCGGACGCCGCGCTACGTCTGCGGATGGATGAGCTCGAAGCCGAAGCGGAAGCCGCCGGGGCCGATCCCCGGCCAATTTATGACGATGCCAGGGTGCGATGCCAGGGTGCGAGGATGCGGATGCCAGGGTGCCAGACATGTGACGATGCCAGGACGATGCCAGGGGACGATGCCAGGGCGATGCCAGGGTGCGGCGATGCCAGGGTGCCAGACATGTGGCGAGGGGGGACCAGATCGGGAATGAGGGGGTAAGAGAAGGCGCAAGTGGGGGTAAGGGCGTCGGGGTGACGCTCGGTGAAGGGTAGGATGGACGCGGGGAGCAGGAACGCGGGCCAAGGGCAACGACGCGGGGGACGCCGGGTCAGTTGCCTGGCGGACCGGTGGCGAAATTCAGTGGGCGGTTGTGGCGGGAGCCGGTGTGCAAGCGGCGGAGACGGGCGGCGTTGTGCTGGACCTCCTCACGGGGACCGTTGAGGTAAATCTGCCAATCGTGGGCGATGGTGGCGGGATTGCCGAAGATCTGGCGCCAGTGATCGAGGGTGAGTAAGTCGTCTGCGTCGGCATCGGCCAGGTGCGCCGCGGCGCTCGACCAGGGCCAGTCCGTCGGCCGACGGACGAGTCCGGCAGCGACCGCGTTGTTTTCGACGTAGCGCAGAAACTCGCGAAAGCCCTTGGAATCCAGGAATCGGGCGTCATGACGTGGGGTCCAGTTCGTGGGACCCATGCGCAGGTAGGGCGAGAAATGGTCCGTGTTCTTGCAGCCGTAGAGCGGCGCGATCAGCAGCCAGGGCGTGTGTTGGTACTTGCGATTGAGATAGAAAGAGTAACGGCCCTGCATGTCGCGCATGAGGTTCGAGATCGATTCAGGCGTCGAAGCCTCGAAGATCCAATGAGCGTGGTTGTGAAGCAGGCAGTAACCGTGGAGACCGACCCGATAGCGCTTGGCGTAGCGTCCCATGAGTTCGAGGGCCTTTTCGAAATCCTGGGTATCGCGGTAGACCCACTGGCCGGCGTTGCCGCGCTGGGTGACGGCGTAGAATTGCTGGGGGCGGTAGTCGCGGGGCGGTCGCACGGTGTTCAGAATGCAGCTATGGGGCCGTTTCGCGCGTCTGCTTATTTTCAATGACTTAGGAACGGAGAAGGGCTGCCGTGTTTCAAGTTGGCACGGGAAACGGTTTCAATTTGGAATGCGACGTTCCAAGTCGGGCCCATCCCGGCGCATCTGGGACGGCGTGACTGGCATCCTTGTGGGGTGGGCCGCTGGCCCGCCCGCTGATCGATCAACCAGCCGCGCCGGCATTCAAGTAAGCTGGATCGGGCAATCCTCGAAAGCCATAAGACCATTCCCAATCAATCGAAATTATCTAAGCCGCACATTCCAAGTAAGTTACTCGCCACCTCCCTCCCAAGTACGAGTAAGCCAATGTTACTCTCATCCTCGGAGGATTCCATGCAAACTTACCGCGACATCGACTACGACTCATTCCTCGACGCCGACTTCGAGTCCGACCTTCATTGGACCCTGCTCCCGGCGGCCGAACTCGCCGCCCAGCAGATAGCCCGCGAGGCCGCGCTCGTCAAAGAACGCCAAGCCCAGCAACCCGGCGACCACCAAGTCATCCTCGTTCCGGCCGATCCCACCTACGCGCCCAAAGAGGAAGAACTCTGGCCCATCATCAACCACGCGATCCAAAGCGCGCTCAAATCCTTCCCGGAAGCGCATCGCGCGGTCATGGCCGCTGTCCACGCCGGACTTAATGCGTATCGCGGCTGGAGCAGTCCCTACCCCGTCTCCCTGGCCTACCCGGACCACCCCATCTGCCGCGCAACCTGAGAAAGCTTTTTCCGAAAACGAACCTGAGCATCTGCTTGAAACGAAGGGACAAGTGCCCCAAACGGAACCTGAGAAAATCCCAGGAATACCCACCGAAACCCACGCGATTCCCGCCCGGCCACCGCTGCCGCAACCGTTTCCTGGAATTGTTTCAACACTGCCGAATGATCCCTGAGTCACCCGCTTGGGTACTGCCCTTAGGCCCAAGCTACCAAACGGCTCACAATTGGTTCCGTCGATACGAATTGAGTGACTTACTGTATGAAACCCATTCGAATTGCGCTCGGTTTCCGAGTTGCACGCCCATCCTCTGCCGGTCCGATGGCGCAGAAGATCAAGCATGTCCAGTTCCTGGCCCGACCCGTCACAGGTGGAAATGCCCGGCAAACTTTCGCGGCAAGCTCTCGTCGATGAGGATCTTCATCGTAGGCCGGAGCGAGTTTCGACGATAGAACTACAGTGCGACGTTTTGCAGCACTGGGGGGCTTGACAACGGGAGAAACACCACCTTGCGCGGTAAACGATTGAAAATGGGAAGCTTGGAGTAATTGGTTCCGGCGGCCCGGAAAGGGGGTAGATGCTCCCCTTTTCAGAAGTCTTTGCGGATCAAGGGGATAGAGAGAAGTTGTAATGGAATTGTCATCGATCTTCGCAAAAAAAAGGTGTTGATTTTGGAGATGCTCCGATTTAGACTTGCAGGTGTCTCGTTTTCAATGGGTTAGCGAGGCTAGGGTGCAAAACCCTTCCCCGACTTGAAGGGGATTGAGACCATGATGCGCTCGTTGCGCCGGCGCTGTCGTTCTTCGGTGCAAAACCCTTCCCCGACTTGAAGGGGATTGAGACCTCCGCATGTTCGACCAAACGAACATGCAATGTTCTGTGCAAACCCTTCCCTGACTTGAAGGGGATTGAGACAGTTTGGGAAGGGGTGCGTCAGTCTGTGAGGGCTTCGACTTCCCCTCCCTGGCGGTCGGGGTTCTGTTGCGGGTCTGGGACCCTTAGCGATGGCGTCTTGCCGGTAATCGACTTTCCCGGGCTGAACCTGAAGCGCGAGGAAGGGGGGCTGGGCCGAGGTGCTTCGCTTCATGAGACGAAGCCGAGGCCGCGTCATGGGAAGCGGGATGGCGGGACGCGCCGGTTACCGGATCGCCGCGCACTTGGGTCACGCTCCCGGTCCTTCACGGCGCTGGGATGGGCGGTGGGGGGCGGCTCACGGCCTTAGCGAGCCGAGGTAGGCGGAGAGGGCGATCATCTCGCGTTCGGTCATATCCCAAACGACCTTCTCCATTTCCGAGGTCTTGCCGCCGCGGCGGGCACCGGACTTCAGATCGTAGAGTTGACGCATGATCGACGTCGG
>JALHNI010000141.1 GCA_022843605.1 Bryobacter sp. | reverse complement strand
CAGCGAACCAATCCCTCGCGCAATATCTGAAGACCGCCGGCGCCACCCCGGCCGCCGAAATTGCCCGGGCCCACTTCCTCTACTCCAGCGGCCAACCGGCGCCGGCCCTCAAACTGCTGGAAGAAAATGCCGCCAAGTCCACCGGACCGCTAGCCGGCCTCTATCAAACCCATCGTTGCGGGCTCTCGCTACGGACGGATCGCGCGCAGGCCCAAGCCGCCGCCCGAGCAGCCATCTCCGGCGG
Organism: Bryobacter sp.; assembly: GCA_022843605.1. Classification (GTDB taxonomy): domain Bacteria; phylum Acidobacteriota; class Terriglobia; order Bryobacterales; family Bryobacteraceae; genus JALHNI01. The sequence continues at coordinate 17,923 of JALHNI010000141.1, read as the reverse complement.
CGCTTCCGCTCCAGCCATCCTTTGCTTCTTCGTCAGTCAGCCATCCGCCTCCCCAGCCGAATGGACGGCCCGCGCGGAGAAGGCGTTCGCAGGTGCGCAGGCCCGTGACTTCCGCCGGCAGGCCTTGGCCTACGCCCTGTTCTTCGACGCCCACTACGCCGACGCTTTTCCGCTGATCGAGACCCTGATGCTGGAAAGCCATCCCGATGCGGACAGCGAATTGCGCGCCTTCCACGCGGAATGCCAGTGGCGCACCCGCCGCTGGAAATCCGTGCGCGATTCCGTCACCCGCTGGCCCCTACCCGCCCAGGACTCGATCTTCGCAGGACTCCACATCCAGTCCTTCCTCGACACCGTCGTCAAGACGGCCTTCCACTTCGAAGACAACGAGGCGTCCAAACGTTGGGCGCCGATCTCCGAAAAGATCGCCCGCCCCATCCCGTAGGACCGGTCTCCCGACCGGTCCGAGACAATGACTAGAAAGTTACCATCCGCGCGCCGCGGATCGCCGGATTCTGGCGCAGTTCCGCAATCACGTCGTCGTTAAGGAACGCATCGACTTCCACCACCGCGATCGCCGTCAGCGGATCGCCCGGGTTCGCCGGTTGCTCTTCCCGGCCCAGGGAGAAGTTCGCGATGTTTACGCCATGTTTCCCCAGAATCGACCCGATAAACCCGATCACGCCAGGCACGTCGTTGTTCTTCAGCACCAGCAAATGGCCGGCGAGCATCGCCTCGCAGTAGATGCCATCCACCATCAGCAAACGCGGCCGATCAAGGACGACCGCGCCCTCCACCGTCACCGTGCGCGTGCTGGTTTCGAGCTCAATCCGTACCGTATCCACGTGCGCCGCCCGCTTCTCGTGGCACTCCGAGATCGACAAACCACGGTCGCCCGCAATCTGCATCGCGTTCACCAGGTTGGCCTTCATCGACAAGGACCGGTTCAACAGTCCCGCCAATGCGGCGTTGCGCACCAACTGCGTATTCTGCTCCGCAATGCGTCCCGAATAAGTGATGCGGACCTTTGCCGGGTTACCGGTCGACACATAGGCTGCAAACAGTCCCAACCGCTCGGCCAAGGTGATAAAGGGCCCCATCGCGCGATAGGCTTCCTTCGACATGGCCGGCATGTTCACCGCATGAATGGCGACGCCTTCCGTCAGGTACTGAATGATCTGGTCGACGATGCGGTGGCCGACAATTTCCTGCGCTTCTTCCGTCGAGGCGCCGATGTGCGGCGTCGCGATCAGGTTCTCCTGCTTAAGCAGGGGATGATCGGCAGGCAGCGGCTCCGTATCGAAGACGTCCAGTGCGGCGCCGGAAACTTTGCCGGACTCAAGCGCTGCCACCAGCGCGTGGCTGTCGAGTAATTCGCCGCGGGCGCAATTCAGAATCTTCACGCCGTCCTTCATCTTGGCGATGGAGGTGGCATTGATCATCTTGGTCGTCTCGGGCGTCAGCGCCACGTGCACCGTAAGATAATCGGCCTCGGCGTAAAGCGCATCGAGCTCGACGAGTTCAACGCCCAGATCGTTGGCCGCCTGCTGGCTGACATAGGGATCGTGCCCGACAATCCGCATCCCGAAGGCCTTCGCCCGCAGTAACACTTCGCGCCCAATCGCTCCCAGGCCAACCACGCCCAGCGTCTTGCCGCGCAGCTCCGAACCCATGAACTTCTTCTTTTCCCACTTGCCGGCCTTCGTGGAGGCTGCGGCTTGCGGAATGTGGCGGGCCAACGACAGCATAAAGCCCAGTGTCTGCTCGGCGACCGCGACAGCATTGCCGCCAGGCGTGTTCATCACGGTGACGCCGGCTTGCGTAGCGGCCGGCAAATCGACATTGTCGACGCCCACGCCCGCCCGGCCGATCACTCGCAGCCGCGGCGCTTTGCGCAACACGTCGGCATTCACTTTCACCGCGCTGCGTACGATCAGCGCATCACAATCGGCCAGATGCTGCTGGTATTCGCTGGGCGTCGAAACGACCACGTCCCAGCCGGCCTGCTGTTTAAGTTTGTCGATCCCGGCTTGCGCCAGGGGTTCGGCGATCAAGATTTTCATGCTGGTTTATGCACCTACGAGGGCGGGGGTTGGGACCGGAAGCTGCGCCGCTTCCGCATAGATCTGCTGCACGGCAGCGACGCCGGAGCCATACACGACCGGATGGCCATTCGCGTTGAGGATCACCTCCAGCGCCGCGACCATCGAGAACAGGTCCATGAAGTCAAAGTAGCCCAAGTGCGCAATGCGGAAGATCTGGCCCTTCATTTCGCCTTGGCCGTTCGTAATAATGGCGCCAAACCGCTGGCGGAACTCCTTCACGATCACGCCCGAGTCCATGCCTGCCGGAGCTTGAATCGCCGTGACGCTGCCACCGGGGGAAGACGAAAAGACTTCAAGGCCCAGAGTTGCCGCTGCGGCGCGAGTCGCGCGAGCCAACATCTGCGCATTCGCTACCAGCTTGTCCATGCCCAGGTTCTTGATGTACTTCAAACTCTCGGCCATCGCCAACAGCAAGGATGTATTCGGCGTCCACGCCGACTCGCCGTTCACCGCGTTCTTCAATTCGCGCTTCAGGTCAAAATAAAAACGCGGCAGCTTGGCACTCTCGTTCAGCGCCCAAGCCTTCTGGCTGATCGACAGGAACGAGATGCCCGGCGGAATCATAAACGCCTTCTGCGAGCCGCCCACCACGATGTCCAGTCCCCAGCCGTCGATGTCGAGCGGCATCGTGCCCAGGCCAGTGATGGCGTCCAGCACCAGAATCGCCGGCGTCTTCTTCACCAGCGCCGCAATCGCCTCAACGTTGTGCGCGGAACCGGTGGAGGTCTCGGAAGCCTGCAACATCACGGCCCGCACATCGGGATTCTCGGCCAGCGCTTTCTCGACGCGCTCCGGCGAAACCACTTCGCCATAGGGCGACTTCAAGGTCACCGCCCGCAGGCCATACGCCTTGGCCACATTCTCCCAGCGCTCGCCGAACTTGCCGGCGCTCAGAATTAACACCGCATCCCCTGGGGAGAGGAAATTCACGGCCGAAGCCTCAAGCGCGCCAGTCCCGGAAGAAACCAGAATGATAACGTCGTTCTTCGTGCCCATCACCGTCTTCAGGTCCGTCAGCACAGACTTATACAGCTGGCGAAAATCCTCGGTGCGATGGTGAATATCGGCACCCATCATGGCGTGCAGGGCCTGAGGCAGCAACGGCGTGGGCCCAGGCGTCAGCAACCGTTGTTTCTTGATGTACATGGTTTGTTAAATAAAGACGCCAGAAGCGCTTATTCTTTAGAATATCAGACAGCATGTCACTCCTTGCGCAATTGCAGATAGATCTGGTGGCCGCCATGAAGGCCAAAGACGAACTGAAGCTCGGCACCGTCCGGATGCTGAAGACGGCTTTGATGAAATGGAAAGCCGACAACATGAAGGAGCCGGACGAAACGGCCGAACTCCAGGTGATGAACACGCTGCTGAAGCAGCGCCGCGAATCCGCCGACGCCTTCCGCAAGAATGGCCGCGAAGACGCCGCCCTCAAGGAAGAGGCCGAGTTCGCCCTCATTGAGGCCTACATGCCTTCGGCCCCCTCCGACGAAGAGATCGATACCGCCATCGCCGAAGCGATCACCTCCACCGGCGCCACCTCCGCCAAGCAAATGGGCCTGGTGATGAAAGCCGTTCAAGCGAAATTCACCGGAAAACGCGTCGACGGCAAAGTCATCAGCGAGAAGGTGAAAGGAAAGCTGGGATGAGACTGCTGCTCATTCTATTGGCCGCCAGTTTGTGGGCTCAGGCGCCGAAACGCCTGCATCCGGTGGTGGAAAAGGTCACCGCCGGCGTCTCCGCCGAACGGATCGCCGACACGCTCAAGAAATTGGAGTCCTTCGGTACCCGCGACATTCACTCCACCCAAATCCACGAAGCCACCCGCTGGATTCAGCAGGAGTTCACAGCGATGTCGCCCCGCCTCAAAGTCTCGCTGGACAAACACTTGGCCAAGAAACGCGGCCGCATGATGCGCGATGTTGAGGTCACCAATGTCGTAGCCGTCCTCCCGGGCAAGACACAGCCCGACGTACACGTTCTCATCACCGCGCACTATGACTCGGTCGTCCTCGTCCGCAAACCCGCCGTCGGCAACGCCCCGGCCGCCATCGACAACGCCGCTTCCGCTTCGGCCCCCAAGGCCCCCGGCGTTTCCGACGATGCCTCCGGCGTCGCCGCCGTCATGGAACTCGCCCGCGTCATGAGTCAGCACGAATTCGACAAAACCGTAGTCTTCATCGCGTTCTCCGGCGAAGAGTATGGCCTGCTCGGCGCTCTCGGCTACGCCGCCAACGCCAAGAGGAGCGGCATGAAGATCGAAGCCGTCCTCAACAACGACATCATCGGCAACGACGACAATGGCCAAGGTCTGAAAGTCTCCAATGTCGTCCGCGTCTTCTCCGAGGACCCCATGGATTCGCCCTCCCGCGCCATCGCCCGCTACGTCCGCGAAACCGGCGAACGCTACCTGCCCGGCATGAAAGTCGATGCCGTCTTCCGCAACGACCGTTTCGGCCGCGGCGGCGACCATACGGCCTTCAACACGAACGGCTTTCCCGGCGTCCGCCTAACTACCGTCGCCGAAGACCTCAAGAAGCAGCATTCCCCTGACGACACCTTTGCCAATGCCTCGCCCGCCTACTGCGCCCAGGTCACCCGCGTCAACGGTGCCGCGCTCGCCAGCCTGGCCCTGGCGCCTTCCCCGCCCCTCGTCACCCGCGACGTCACCAAAACCGAAGCCGAAAGCGGCTACAGCGTACAGCCCAATCTGGCGCGCGGCAAAGAGACCGTCGATGCCGTCCTCAAGTGGAAGCCCGGTGCCGAAAGCGACTTGGCCGGCTACGCCGTCGTTGTGCGCTCCACCACCGCCCCCTTCTGGGAACGCGAGATCCACGTCGGCAAAGTGAACGAATTCACCCTCCGCAATCTCTCCATCGACGATGCCGTCATCGGCGTCAAGGCCATCGATGCAGAGGGACTCGAGAGCGCCGTGTCCGCTTACGTTCTGCCGAAGCGGAACTTTCCCGCCGTCAACTGATTCAGGTCAACGATACAACCGGTGCTCTGAAATGTAGTCGAGCACCGCGCCCGGCACATCCTCAGGACGTTCGCCGCGCCCCAACGCCGCCCGAATCGCCGACGACGAACTTATCAGGTTCAATGAATCCAGCAGATGCACCGTCGCCCCCGGAACCTCCGGCACCGCGTACCCGGCCCGCGTGACAACGATGAACTCCGTCAACAGGATCACCTCGCGCCAGCGATGCCACAAATGAATCTCGGCAAAGGCGTCCACGCCGATCAGGAAAAACAACCGCGCCGGCCCCTGCTGACGCACCTTCAATAAGGTCTCGATCGTGTAACTGCGTTCCGTGCCCGCCTCCAGGCGGCTCACCTCAAAGCGTGGTTCACCGGCGCAAGCAATCTCCAGCATCTGCACCCGGTCTTCATAGTCCGCATGAGGCCCCGCCTGTTTGTGCGGTGGACGGCCATTCGGAACGAACCAAACCCGGTCCAAATCAAGAAAGGAAAGCGCCGACCGAGCCACTGCCAGGTGCGCCGCATGGACCGGATCGAACGTGCCGCCGTAGAGCGCCAGCCGCAACGCTACTTGAGTTCCTTCAAACGCACATCGCGAAACTCCACGCGCATATCCGGCCCGGCGTGGAGTTGCAGACCCAGAATGCCCGATAACTTGGTGGAGTCCTTCAACTCCGAAGTCACCAGGCCATTCAGCGTGATGCGAATCTCGTCGCCCTTGCAGTAGATGGTGACGTCGTTCCAATCATCTGCCTTCACCACCTTCTCGCCCTTGCCCTTCCAGCCGTTCACGATCACGCCCCGCTTGCCCTTCTCGTCGTAGATCGAGCCCCACCAGTTGCCCTGAGCCGCGTCCGCCTGCAGGCCTTTCACCACCCAGCCCGGCATCACCTTTTCGCTGCGAAACTGAATACCCGAATTGTGATTGCGCAGCTTGATCTTCAGGCGCAATTCAAAATCGCCGTACTCTTTGTCCGAGATCAGGAACGTGTTACCCGTGATCTTGTTGCCGTCCGTTGACCCCACCAGGACGCCCTGCTCCACCGTCCACAGCCGCGGATCCCCGTCCCAGCCCTTCAAGTTCTTGCCGTTGAAGATCGGCTTGAAGCCTTCCTTCTTTTCTTCTTTCGTCAACGGAAACGCGACCAGCGCGGCGAGCAAGCCAACCAGAATGATCTTCATCGGACCTGATTCTATCGCGAACCGCGCACTTGCCGCGCGGCTTCCGTCGCCAATTCATCGCACCGGTTATTGTCCGGATGGTCGGCGTGGCCCTTCGTCCACTTCCACACCGTCCGATGCCGCTGGTTCTGCTCGTCAAGCTCTTCCCAAAGGTCGCGATTCTTCACCGGCTGCCTGTCTTTCGTCTTCCAGCCCTTGGCCTTCCAGCCTTCAATCCACTTGGTAATGCCGTTGCGCATGTACTCGGAATCGGTCGTGATCTCCACATCGCAGACCTCGCGCAAGGCCTTCAGCCCCTCCACCGCCGCGCGCAATTCCATGCGATTGTTCGTCGTCTCGGGCTCGGAGCCAACCAGCTCTTTCTTCTTCTCCCCGAAGCGCAGAATCGCGGCCCAGCCTCCCGGTCCCGGATTCCCAATACAGGCCCCATCCGTAATCAGTTGGACTTTCTTGATCTCCGGCATCTACGCAGCCACCAGTTCCGCTGAGAAAAACTCTTCCACCCGTCCGATAATCGCCTCCGGAGTCTTCTCCCCGTAAATCGACACCCGCAACTTCGTGCCGTTCCGCACCCCATGCGTGAAGTGCGTCGCGAACTGCTTCATCTTGCCCACAATGTCCATGGCTTCCTGATCCACCAACATCCGGAAGTAGTGGCGCATAATCTCGTACCGCATCTGCTCCGTTGGCTGACTGTAAGCGCCCGTTTCCAGGTACTCGCCGATCTGGCGGAAAATCCAGGGATTCGACGCCGCCGTCCGCCCCACCATCACCGCATCACAACCCGTCTCCCGCACCATCCGCACCGCGTCCTCCGGTGTCCGGATATCGCCGTTGCCGATCACCGGCAGCCGCGTGGCCGCCTTCAGTTCCGCAATCCAGGGCCAATGCGCGACGCCGGCGTAGCCCTGCTCTCGAGTGCGCGCATGCATCGCCACCGCCGCCAGGCCGTTATCTTCCGCAATCCGTCCCATCTCGCGATAGACCAGTTCCCGATCGTTCCAGCCGGCGCGAAACTTACAAGTCAGCGGAATGTCGATCGCCGCACGCACCGCCGACAGGATCTCACCCACCAGCGGCAAGTCCCGCAACAGCCCGCTGCCGCCGTTGCACGTCACAACCTTCTTCACCGGACACCCAAAATTGATGTCGACGGCATCGAACCCCTGCGCCTCACAGATCCGCGCCGCCTCGGCCATCACCTTCGGGTCGGAACCAAACAACTGCGCGGCGATCGGATGCTCATCCGGCTGAAAAGACAAATACTTCGCACACTTGTGCATCTTCACCGTGCGTACCGACTTCACAATGCCATGCGAAGAAGTAAACTCAGTCATCAGCAAGCCACAGTGGCCTTGTTCCCGGATCAACCGCCGGAAGACTGTGTCGGTGACGCCAGCCATCGGCGCCAGCACCGTCGCCGGAGAAATTTCGACGCCAGGCGAACGGGGGCTCGATACGCGGTAGCTTTGGGGAAACGGAATCATCTCGCTGTCTCCATGGTACTGATTCCTTCCGGCTTTTGCCAACGGGCCAAATAGGTCAAGTGGTTGAAATCAGCCACGTTGCGGCCGAAAATAGCCTGCAACTTGTTGCTCGTTAAACGCGTTTGAAGACTTAGGACCATTGATCATGAACAAGAACATTCTCGCGGCCTTCGGAATCGGCGCCCTGCTGGCCGGGGGCGGAGCCTATCTGTTAACGTCGAACAGCACCCCCGCTCCTTTAGAAATCACCTCGAAGACCACCGAGCAGGCCCTTAAGGCCGAACCCATTGCCGCCCCGATCGTTGAGGAAGAGCCGGCCCCGGCCCCCCCGCCAACCCCTGCCCCAACGCCCCGACGTGCCGAGCGGACCCCGGCCAAGTCGCCCGCCAGACGCGTGATCGCCAAATCCGCGCCCCCCGCCGAGCAGCCCATGAGAATTGATGTACCGGCCTCCACCAACACGCAACCGGTCTTCGTCCCGCAGGATCCAACAAAGTCCGTCATTCACGGCGACACCAAGCCGGCCCCCGCGCCCGTTGAGATCCGCAAGCCGGACCCCATCGCCGAAGAGACCCGCCGCAAGCAACGCGAACCCGCCAGCGTCACCATTCCCGCCGGCACCCAAATCGTGGTCCGGCTGCAGGAAACCCTCGCCGCCGACAAAATACAGGCGGGCGATACCTTCCATGCCTCGCTCGACTCTCCGCTCGAAGTCGGCGGTTTCGTCCTCGCCGAGAAAGGTGCCCGCGCCGTGGGCCGCGTCGTCGAAAGCGATCGCGCCGGCCGCGTCAAGGGCGTCTCGAAGCTCTCCATCGAGCTCACCCAATTCACCACGTCAGACGGACAGACCGTCATGATTCAATCGGAAGCATTTAATCGCGAAGGCAACACCTCGAAGAAGGCCGATGCCGCCAAAGTCGGGGCCGGTGCAGCAGTCGGTGCAGCGCTCGGCGCCATCTTCGGTGGCGGCAAAGGCGCGGCCATCGGTGGCGCCGCCGGTGCGGGCGCCGGCGGTGGCACCGTGCTCTTGACGCGCGGCAAGCCCGCCGTCATCGAAGTGGAAACCCGCATTCCGTTCGCCACCAAAGGTGACGTCACGGTCACTGAAAAGATCAAATAGAGGCGTCGTCTTCCGTCGTGTCGAAGAGCCCCGGCAACGGCAGATTCTTTTGCGTCCCCACCTCTTCGACATCCCGCAGTTTGCGATTGACGGCGCGCGTCCGTACCTGCGCTTCGTCAATCGCCACGGCCGCTTCCTCGATCTTCTTTTTCACCTTGTCGAGCGCCTGTCCGTATCGCGTGAACTCGGTCTTCGCCTCGCCCAACACCTTCCACACCTCGCCCGACCGCTGTTGAATGGCCAGTGTCCGGAAGCCCATCTGCAGACTGTTCAATAACGCCGCCAGCGTCATCGGGCCCGCCACCACCACGCGATGATCCGCCTGCAGACTCTCCGCAAGGCCAGGCCGCCGCAGGACTTCTGAATACAGCCCCTCCGTCGGCAGAAACATGATCGCGAAGTCGGTCGTCGCCGGCGGCTCCACATACTTCTCCCGGATCGACTTCGCCTGCACCTTGATCGCCAGTTCCAACTGCCGCGCTGCCGCCTCCACCGTCTCGGGAACGCTGCCCTCCAGCGCCTCCACCAGGCGCTGGTAGGCATCGGCCGGAAACTTGGCGTCTACCGGCAGCCAAACCGGCGTGAGACCGTCATCGGCCAAACCCGGCAGCTTAATGGCGTACTCCACCCGCTCGTTCGTCCCACGCGTTGCGACGTTCTTCGCATACTGGTCCGGTGACAGCACCTGCTCGAGCAAGGCGCCAAGCTGCACTTCGCCCCACGTGCCCCGCGTGCGAACGTTGCTGAGTACCTTTTTGAGATCGCCCACCCCGGCAGCGAGCGTTTGCATCTCCCCCAGTCCGCGATGCACCTGCTCCAGACGATCGGACACGGTCTTAAAGGAATCGTTAAACCGCCGGTCGAGATTCTCCTGCAGTTTCTCATCGACGGTCGCGCGGATCTGCTCAAGTTGACGCGCTCCGTCCTGTTGCACGTCGCGCAGGCGGTCGTCGAGCAAACTCCGCATGGAGTCTGATTGCCGGGTGATGGCCGAGGAAAGCTCTTCGCGCACTTCGCGCGCCGCCGCACGGCTATCTTCGCGTACCGAGCGTTCCAGTTGGTCCACCCAAGCCGGCGTCGACTTCCCCGCCCGCCCCAGCATCGCGCCAATCGCAAGTGCCAGGAGGACGGCAACCAGAATCAGCAGCCCGACCGTGACGGAGGGCACCATGCGGCAAACCCTAGCTGGCGACTTCGAGAATTAGTTCGCGCTCTTCAGGCGGAGTCTGCGAAATGCGGAAGGCGTCTTCCACCATCTCGGCAGCTTCTTCCACTTGCGCGTCGTTCGTGTAGTAAATGCGGCACAGAATCGAACCCGAGTCCATCCGCTGCCCCACCTTGGCCTCAAGAATGACGCCCACGGCATGATCGATCGCGTCGTCTTTGGTGTCGCGGCCCGCGCCGATCATCGAAGATGCCTTGCCGATCAACTCGGCATCGATCGCGCTGATGTAGCCGCCACGGGGCGACGTGATTTCGCGCGCACCCGTCGCGTTCGGCAACAGTTCGAACTGATCGAGCACGGCCGGATTCCCGCCCTGCGCCGCAATCACCTGCTTCAGCTTGCGATAGCCGGAGCCATCCAGCAGCTTCGACTGCGCCAATTCGCGCGCTTCGTCCAGCGTCTTCGTCAGCTTGGCCACAAAGATCATCCGGGAAGCCAGTTCCAGCGACAAACGCGTCAAATCCACCGGACCGGCATTCTGCAACGTCTGCGAAACTTCCATCACTTCGAGCGCATTGCCGACGGCGAAACCGAGCGGCTGATTCATGTCCGTGATCAGCGCCTGCACCCGCTTGTCGAGACGGCGGCCAATGCCCACCATCATCTGAGCCAAACGGCGAGCTTCCACCTGCCGCTTCATGAAGGCCCCACTGCCCACCTTCACATCAAGCACCACGGCATCGAGACCGATTGCGATCTTCTTGGCCATGATGGAACTGGCGATCAGCGGAATGCTCTCCACCGTGGCGGTGGAATCGCGCAGCGAGTACAACTTACCGTCGGCCGGCGTGATCTCCGGCGTCTGCCCGACAAACGCCAAGCCGGTTTCCCGCAACTGCGCTTTGAATTCTTCAATCGTCAGATTCGTGCGGAAGCCGGGAATTGACTCGAGCTTATCGAGCGTTCCGCCCGTGTGCCCCAAGGCACGGCCCGAGATCATCGGCACAATCACGCCCGCCGCGGCGGCAATGGGCGCCGCAATCAGGCTGGTCTTGTCGCCCACGCCACCCGTCGAATGCTTGTCCACCTTGGGACCAGGGATATCGGACAGGTCGACCGTCGCCCCGCTGGCGATCATCGCATCCGTCAACGCGCTCACTTCACGATCGGTCATCCCCGAATGAAACACCGCCATCAGGAACGCCGAGATCTGATAGTCCGGGATACCGCCGCCCGAGTAGCCCTCGATCAGGTGGCGGATTTCTTCTACCGCCAGCTCTTCGCCGTCGCGCTTCCGTTGAATAAGGTCCACTGTACGCATGTTAAACTCCCAGCCTATCATCCCGCCCAAGCGTTTGTAAAGCCTTCAAAATCAAGGATATTTTGCTCCTCTTCCCTTATCGGACAGCCTCTGCTATGCTAGTCGTGGAATGACTCGCGCTAACGCCCTGGAACGATTCCATTCCCCCGATTTGCTCTCCCTCGGTGCCGAGGCCAACGCCCTTCGCCAGCGCCTTCACCCTGAACCGATCGTTAGCTACCAAATCGACCGCAACATCAACTACACCAACTTCTGCACCGAGTACTGCAGCTTCTGTAATTTCTACCGGCCGCCCCAAAGCGCCGAAGGCTATGTCCTTTCGCATCAAGAGATCTTCCAGAAAATCCGCGAAACCATTGCCCTGGGCGGCACCGGCATCCTCATGCAGGGCGGTCTGCATCCCGACCTCAAAATCGACTGGTATGAGGACCTGCTGCGCGCCATGAAAAACGAGTTTGGCGATCAGATTTGGCTACATTGCTTTTCTGCACCCGAAATCAACAACATCGCGCAGGTGAGCAATCTTTCACTTCGCGACACCCTGCTCCGCCTCCGCGACGCCGGACTCCAAAGCGTTCCCGGCGGAGGCGCCGAGATCCTCGACAATTCCGTCCGCCACCGCATCAGCCGCTTGAAGTGCTCGGTCGACGAATGGGTCGACGTCCATCGCACCTCTCACCAAATCGGCCTGCAAACGACGGCCACCATGATGTTTGGCTGCGGGGAGACGTTGGAACAGCGCCTGAATCACTTCGACGTCGTCCGCCGCCTTCAGGAAGAGACCGGAGGCTTCACCGCCTTCATCGCCTGGCCCTTCCAGCGCGACGACACGTCGCTCGGCCGCTTCATCAAGCAAGAGGCCACGGCTGTCGACTATCTCAAAACCCTTGCGATTTCAAGGCTCTACCTGGACAACATCCCTCACGTGCAGTCCAGTTGGCTCACCGTCGGGCACAAGCTTTGCCAATTGGGCCTCAGCTTCGGCGCCAATGACGTCGGAAGTATTATGATTGAGGAGAACGTCGTTTCGCAGGCGGGCGCGCATTACCAGTCCACCACGGAACAGTTGCGCACCCTGATTCGCGGGGCCGGCTACATTCCGAAGCAACGCGATACCCTGTATCGCACGTATTATCTTCAGTAAGCATTCATCACCATGACCAGATCTACCGTTCTCTTCGCGCTTTTCTCGATCTCCGCCACCCTGTTCGGGCAACAGGATTGGCAGGGCGACGTAAAAAAGGTCTACCAGGTTGATGTTCCGGCCTATCAGGGCATGAAGCCGGTCTACGGACTGGCCCAGAAATCAGCTAAGATGCCCGACGTCGAGATGTACTCGTTGACTATCAAGCTCACCCAACTGAAAGCGCCAACGGAGTTCTTCCGGACCAGCCTCGAGAAGCAGGGCTTCAAACAAGTGAAGGCCACCTCGACCGCCACGCTTGAACGGGTGGTGATGGCCAACTCCGCCCGCAAACTGGCTGCCGTCGTGGTTGCTTCCAGGCAGAACGCCCAAACGATGTTGGTCGGCGTTACCGTCTTGCCGGAAGCCAATCTCCCGAAGGAATAGTTATTCTTGAGGAGTCGGCGCGGGCGTGGGGACCCGCGAGCTACCTTTGAAGCTGAACAGATCCATCAGCCCCTTCTTTTTTGCCGCCTGGGGCGTTGCCGTCCCGGAGCCTTGCGCTTTCCGCTCCAGCATCGTTTCCGCCAAAGTCTGAAAGTGGCGGCCCAACTCCGAGTTGGCTTCCACTTGCCTGCCCGCCGTGAGCGCCGTGTGCACACCGTGGTAGTCATTCGGGAACGTCATCGTCACGGGCATGCCGAGCAGGTTCTCGATCTGCTCCGGGGAAATCACCTGGTTCCGCTTCGTGCACCGGTTCAGCAGCACGCTCACGCGGTCACCGAGTTCGATGTTCTTCAGGAAGAGATACTTCTCCCGGGCCAGATGCAGCGACGGAATCTCCGGCGTACACACCAGGAAGATCTTCTTCGCCTCCAGCATAATTTCGAGCGAGAACTTCTCCATATTGCCTGACAGGTCAACGCAAATCGACTTGTAGTTCCGGCGAGCGAAATCCAGCAGGTGACGCACGTGCGTCCCCTCCAGCCGGAACGACGGATTCATCCGCCCCGCGTGCAAAACGTCAAGATTGCCCATCGTTGACACCAGTTGCGGCCAAAGATTCTCGTCCATCGCCAGCGAATGCTCCGCCGCATCCACAATGGAGTACTCGTTGTCCAGCTTCAGCATGAACCGGATCATGCCGCAATTAAGGTCGAGGTCCGTCAGCAGCACCCGCGTATCGTTCAAACGCGACATCGCCATCGCCGCATTCACCGCGATCGTCGATGTGCCGGATCCAGCCTTCGAAGGCAGGAAAGCAAACAACAGGTCGGTTGAATCCATCACCACCGGACGCTTGTCCAGGGCTTCCTTCAGCCGCCCAATGCAATCCGCCAAAACCTGCAAATTGAAGGGCAGCGACAGAAATTCGCGAATGCCCACCCGCATCACATCAATGAGGATCTGCGGGTCGGTCGTGCGGGCGATCGCCACGAACTGAACGCCGGGGGCGTTCTGCTCAAGTTCCTTCACCACTTCCAGTGCCCGGTCAATCTGCTGCAGGCTCACAAAGATGATTTGAGGGCCATTGGTGCGCACAATGCGCAAGAGCTCATGGGCATGAGGATACTTGTCGACTGCCTTTAAGACCGCCACGTGACCGAGATCGAGCAGATTGGCCTGCAGGCTCTCGCTCAACTCCTGATCGGGACAAATAATGATGCTGCGCAGCATCGGCGGCGTGCTCCTTCTTCCTCAGCCTAGGTGGATTTATCGCGCTGTCCAATAGAGCCTTCGCCCTAGCCGGAAAGTCCTATCCACTCGGCCACGGAAACCGGCCAAGTTGCCTTGACTCCTAGTTCCCACTCCCTAGTACTCTCGGCATGGGATACGATTTCCTTTATGGCCCAGCCCGCAAAACCAATTGCCTTCGAAGTCACCTGCCCTTGCTGTCAAGCGAAATTGAAAATCGACCCCGCCCTTCAAGCCGTCATCCACCATCAGGCCCACGCCGCTCCCGCCGCCCCCATCGAGGACCTCGCCGAAGCCGTGCAAAAGCTGAAAGGCGCCGCCGCTAAACGCGAAGACGCCTTCCAGAAATCGCTCAATGATGTGAAAAACCGCGAAAGTCTGCTCAATCGGAAATTCGACGAGCTCTTAAAAAGCGCCCAGGCTGACCCGCATACCGGTCCCCCGAAACGCGACCTGGACTGGGACTAGCCGTGCCCCAGCTTCATCACCCAGGCAATGCCAAATAACGCCAGCACAAAGTAGCCGAAAGTCTGCAAACCATACTGAAGGCGCTCTTTATCGGTCTTCTTCGTCACCACGCCGAACACCAGACTGGTAATCAGCGCAAACAGCAGCGACGCTTCAAAATGAGAAAGCGACAGATTCATTAGTCTTTCTCCCCGGTGGCGATTTCGTAGGCATCCACCATCGCCAGAATGTTCAACAGCCCCGCACCCGCCAGGAACTTCGTCCCGTAGTCGTGCACATGCCCCGCGACATCCGGCTGGGTATAGCCCATCCAAGTCGCCAGGTAGTAGGGAATTCCCGCCGCGTTGTTCGCCACATGGCCGCCACAGTAAATCAACGTCGTCAGCATGTCCGACGACGTCCACAACCACTCAAACATCGCGCCCCGCATCAGCAAACCGAAGGCGAACATCACCACGACGCTCCCCGCCAGAATCGCCCCTCGAATCGGCCGCTTCAGAAAGAAGTGTCCGGCGCCCGGAATCAGCCACGCCAACACCACCGCCGTCGCCCACTTCTGGAACGGCGCGCTGGGCGCCGCCGGAGCCACGCTAATCGCTTGATTCGCCATATCGTCCTTATTTTACCGCAGCCGGCTTCAGGTGCAGATCCGCGAACGCCACAAACTGCTCCCAGTCGTAACGTGTGATGTCGTGCTTCCCCGCCCGCAAGTGATAGCCAATGCGTGACCGCAGCACCGGCTGCTCCACCAGCGACGGATCCTGCCCGGCAAAGCCGTCCTTACCCAACAGCAACTTGTACACCGGGCTCGCCGCCACGCAGGACAGAAACTCGCCCTTCGGGTCCGCCCACTGATCCTCCGTCGCGCTCGTGATGTACAGCAAACGCGGCGCCACTAGGGCCAGCAACTCGTGCTGATCCACCGGCATCTGCTCCACCGCCTTGTTGTACCGTGCGTAATTCTGCGTAAACCAATGCGGGAAGGCCGTATTCAGCACCTCGACGGTCTCGCCGTAATTCCGGCGCGAGATTGCCGCCCCGCCTTCGCCCGAGTCGTTGGCCACCACCATCGCAAAACGCTCATCCTGCGCCCCGGCCCACAGCGCCGCCTTGCCCAGCCGCGAATGGCCCACCACCGCCACCCGCTTGGTATCGATGCGAGAATCCTTCTCCAGATAGTCCAGCATGCGGCTCATGCCATAAGCCCAGGCACCAATGGCGTTCCAGTTCGAGTCCGGCAAATGCGGCAGAATACTCTCCGCCTTCCCGTCCTTGTGATCCGGAAACAGATCCCCGTAATAGACCGTCGCCAAGGCATAGCCTTTACTGACAATCAGGTCCACCGGCCAGCGTGAAGCCGCCGTGCCCCGCGTCGCCTCCGTCGCCCGATTCTGGACAATGCCTGGACCCTGCCGCATCCAGCGCGTCGAAATCGTGATCGCCGGATCGGGATCCACCGAATGATTGCCCGTAAAGCTCAAGCTGACAAACGCCGGTACTTTCCCGGAAACCTGATTCGGTACGTAAAGCAGCATCTGCATCGACGGCCCACGCCGGCCCGCCGGCCAGATCGTCAATTCCTGCCGCGTCGCCTTGCCGTTCAGCGCCTTCGGGTCCCGTTTGGTCACCTCGAACTCGATCTTGGCCGCCGCCGGCGTCTTCCCGTAAACGTGCTCCTCGAACAGCCGCAGAATCTCCGGCCGCCGCCGCTCGGTCCACTCCTTGGCCGACTTCACCGGCGCACCGTCTTCGAACTTCAGTGGATCCGGCAGCGGATGGTTGCCGACTTTGGCCTCGTCGTAGTTGGCGACAAAACCAGGCTGAGCCGCCAGCGTCATCACGGACAGCGCCAACAGCCACACGCCGCGCATCAGAAAATCACCGAAGCCACTTCCACCGAACTGCGACGGCCCTCAATCACCACAATGCCCGTTTCCGTCACGTGGTAACGCTTCCTGTCCTCTTCCAGATCAAACCCGATCCGCGCTCCATCCGGAATAATCACGTTCTTATCCAGAATCGCCCGGCGCACCTGCGCCCGCTTGCCGACGATGCAGTTGTCGAAGATGATCGAATCCTCCACCACCGCAAAGTCGTGGATGCGCACCCCACGGCCCAGAATCGAGTTCCGCACCATGCCGCCCGAAACGATCGAGCCGCCGGCCACAATCGAATTGACGGCCTCGCCGCGCCGACCGCCTTCTTCGTCCAAAACAAACTTCGCCGGCGGATCGTCGTAGCCCGCCGTCCGTAGCGGCCAGCGCCGGTTGTAGAGGTTCAGTTGCGGCGTCACCGCCCGCAGATCCATATTGGCGTCATAGTAGGCCTCAATGGTCCCCACATCGCGCCAATACGCCGGCTGACCCGCCGGATCGCCCGGAATGTTATTCGTCTGAAAGTCGTAAGCCAGCATCGCCGCACGGCCAATCAGATTGGGCAGAATATCGCGGCCAAAATCATGCGTGGAATCCTCGCGCTTGGCATCCGCCGCCAGTTCGCGCAACAGCCGTCCCGTCGAAAAGACGTAGTTCCCCATCGACGCATACACGCGACTGGGATCGCCCGGCATTGTCGGCGCATTCGGATCCTTCTCGTGGAATCCCAGAATCGCGCCGCTTTCGTCGGCCTCAATCACGCCGAACTCGCTCGAGTATTCCTTCTCTACCGGAATCGCCGCGATCGAGATCTCCGCCGCCTTCTTCACGTGGAACTCGATCATATCCCGGATATTCATGCGGTAGATGTGGTCCGCTCCAAACACGCACACCAGGTCCGGATTGGCCTGCTCGATCAGGTTCATGTTCTGATAAATCGCATCCGCCGTCCCGCGATACCAGAACTCGCCCTGGTTCCGCATCTGCGCCGGAACCGGAATCACAAAGTGATTCTTCAGCAACCCGGTAAACTCCCAGCCATCGCGCAGGTGCTGCAACAAACTCTGGCTCTTGAACTGAATCAGAACGTAGATCGAATAGATGCCCGAGTTGATGAAGTTCGAAAGCACGAAGTCGACAATCCGATACCGTCCCCCGAACGGCACCGCGGGCTTAGCCCGTTCCTTGGTCAAGGGATAGAGTCGAGTCCCCTTGCCGCCCGCCAGAATGAATGCCATGACTCGCAATTGCATGCCATCTCCGCCTTTTCCTAAACCAAATCTTCGGCCTAACCCAACTCGTCAGACACGCTGATAAGCATATCCGAAAGCCATTGGGGCTCACACAACATTTTTGCATGAAGTTGTTTCAACCCAACCGTGTGATATCGTCAGGATCGAACTC